>JAEKLB010000037.1 GCA_019510095.1 Acidobacteriota bacterium
CACCCTGGTTATCTACCGACCGGTCGGCCGGCCCACTAGGGCCGAAGGTCACGCGGCGTCAGAGGTAGCCGAGCTCCGTGGCATCACGGGTGAGGTCGTCACTGGCGATCGGGACGATGATGTCGGCGCCGTCCTCGATGAGCTCGAGCACGGCCTCGGGGGCCTGCGGTCCTGACGGCACCGGTCAGTTGTAACCGACCGGCGACGACGCGGCGCCGGTTAGCGCGCCACTGCGTCCCGGAAGGCCTTGCCCGCCTTGATGCGGGGAACGGTCGCCGCGGCGATGTTCATCGTTTCGCCGGTGGAGGGGTTGCGACCGGTCCGAGCAGCGCGCTCGGCGCGCTCGAAGCTGAGGAATCCCGGCAGCACCACCTTGTCGCCCCCGGCGACGGAGGAGACAACAGCGGCCTCGAAGGCATCGAGGACCGCGGCCACCGCCGTGGCTGTCTGCTGTGACTTCTCCGCCACGGATGCAACGAGCTCTGATTTGTTCACGCCGGTCACGCTAGGCCGGTCAACCCGGTCCCCATGGGATGCAAGGCCCGACGGTCCCGGCGCCGTAGCGTCAGTACGTGCAGCGCTGGCGGCGACCGGTGGCGATCGTGCTCCTCCTGGCGCTGCTCGTGCCGCTGAGCGCCTCGATGCTCAGCCTGCTCCGCTGACTGCTGCCGGCTACAGCCGGCGGCGCCTGCCGTAGTAGCCCCAGCCGCCGCCGGTGAGGAGCAGGATGAGCAGGACGATCAGGAGCAAGGTGAGCATGGACCGACCCTGCCCAGTCGCACGCACCGCTGAACGCCGAGCCTGACGCGACACGCCCGGTTGGTCAGCCGGGACGGACGCCTGCCGCCTGTTCCGCCGTCTCGACCGGCGCACCGAAGTGGAGCAGGCGGCCGCCGAAGGCGATCGAGCACAACGCGAACCAGCCCCAGCCGGTGATCACGCCGGCGAGCACGTCGGTGAACCAGTGCACGCCGAGCAAGACCCGCGTCGACGCGACCATCACCGCCATTCCCGCCGCGACCGCAGCGAGCAGCACCTTCGCCCGATGCGACCGCCCGCGACCGAGCAGGAGGGCAAAGGTGGCGTAGGCGGCGGCGGCCGCGGCGGCGTGTCCCGAGGGGAAGGACGTGCTGGAGAACCCCGTGAGCTGATCGATCGCGGGGCGGGCCCGATCGACGAGGCCCTTGACGATGGCCACGAGCAGGTACTGCCCGCCAACCGAGACCACCAACAGCGTGAGCACCTGGTACGAGCGCACCCGGCGGAGCTCGACGAGCGCGACGACAGCCGCCAGGGTCACGACGATCAGGGTTCCACCGAGCTGGCTCTCGCGGCGGAGCCACTGGGCCGCGCCCGGCGTCGCGTGGTTGGCGCCCCATGAGGCGAAGGTCAGATCCCAGCGGGCGAAGCCGGCGTTGTGGCGAACCATGAGCAGGAGCAGCCCGGCGCCCACCACTGCCAGTGCCACCAGGGCCAGTGCCGCCGTCAGGGCCATTCCCGTGGCGCGCGTGGGGTCCAGCCGGCGCCGGAGGATCCTCCGCAGGCGGGGCGACGCCTCCACCGTCTCCGAGATGGTCGTCGTCGACACCCGGGGCGCGACCGGGTCGGCCCTGGGCACGTAGCGGGCGAGGGCCCAGACGATGACGGCTGCCAACAGCCCGGCGATCACCGGCACGATCGATACAGGCATGGACCCTCCTCTCGTCGCTGCCGGCGGTTGAGGTCTACCTCGCAGGGTGCAGGGGTACGCCCGATGCGTGCCTGGGGGTTCGGCCACCGCGCCGGCGACGTCGTCGACTCGAGCCGTCGTGCTGTCAGTCGTCGCTGCCTATGGGGCCCTCAGCGTCGTCTTCCTCGCCATGGGCTTCCTGCTCACGAAGGTCGCCCTCCACGGACCGGTCGGCCGCTGGGACGATCACGCCGAGGTGTGGCTCGCCCACCATCGCACGGTCGTGCTCAACCAGGTGACCCGCTTCACGTCGTGGCTGGCCGACGCCCCCCAGATCCTCGCGGTCGCCGTCCCGGCATCGATCGTGCTGGCGGTCAAGCGACGTTGGCACGACCTCATGATCATCGCCGTCGGCCTGCCCCTCGAGCTCGCCGTCTTCCTGACGGTGACGTTCCCGGTCGGCCGCGACCGTCCCGCGGTGCACAAGCTCAACGCCGAGCCGAGCACGGGCAGCTTCCCGTCGGGCCACATCACCGCCACCATCGTCCTGTACTGCGGCATCGCCCTCATCCTCGACCGCCGGATCCAGGCCTGGGCGGGACGGGTGGTGCTCTGGGTGATCGCGGTCGCCATGCCACTGGTCGTCGGCTTCGCGCGCGCCTACCGCGGCATGCACCATCCGACCGACGTCGCCGCCGGCGCCGTCCTCGGCGTCGCCTGCCTCGTCGTGGCCGACCGGACCGCTGCCCGCGCCTTCCCGCCCGTAGCGGAGCCCGGCCACACCGACGAGCAATCCGTGGTGGGGGCGGCGGCATGACGTCGGTCGCCGTCGTCGGCCACAACGGCAAGCGCCTCGGTCGTCACGGACTGCCGGAGCTGCGGAAGGCGCTCGCCGACGCCGGCGTCGGCGAGCCCCTGTGGCACGAGGTCCCGAAGAGCAAGTACGCCACCAAGCAGGTGGCGCGAGCGATCAAGGGGGGCGCCGGCCTCGTGATCGTGTGGGGCGGTGACGGCATGGTGCAGCGGTGCGTCGACGCTGCTGCCGGCTCCGGCGTCGCCCTCGCGATCATCCCGGCCGGCACCGCCAACCTCCTCGCGTCGAACCTCGGCATCCCCAAGGACCTCGACGCTGCCGTCGACGTCGCGCTCCACGGGATCTCGGTGTCGCTCGACGTCGGCGTGGCCAACGGCGAGCGGTTCGCGGTGATGGCGGGTGTTGGCTTCGACGCCCGCATGATCGACGCGGCCGACGGCGCCCTCAAGGACCGCTTCGGCCGCCTGGCCTACCTCTGGACCGGGATGAAGGAGCTCCGAGTCGAACCGGTCCGGATGACGATCAAGCTCGACGGCTCGCCGTGGTTCGACGGCGAGGCCAGCGCGCTGCTGCTCGGGAACATTGGCACCGCCAGCGGCGGACTGGAGATCTTCCCGGACGCGCGCTCCGACGACGGCCTGCTCGAGGTAGGCGTCGTCACCGCCAGCGGCCTCCGCCAGTGGGCACCCGTCCTGCTGAAGGCGAAGCGCGGCTCGGCTGCCAGCTCGCCACATGTCCAGGTGAGCCGGGCCGCGAGGATCGTCGTCAAGCTGCGCGAGCCCGCCCCCTACGAGATCGACGGTGGCGAACGCGCTGCAACCGACCGGCTACGAGTGACCGTCGAGCCGGCGGCCGTCAGCGTCATGGTGCCGCGGGCACCCGCGCCGTGAGCACCGCCAACCTGGTGCCGGAGACCTGGGAGCTGACCGGTGACGATGCCCGCCGGGCGCTGGCCCACACCGGCCGGCGCCGGCTTCTGGCCGACGCCTTCGTTCGCCTCCGGGTCGCCGACGGCTTCAGCCATGCTCGCTCGCTCGCCTTCATGACCTCGCTGGTCGCGGTCGAGGGCGTGATCGCCCTCGTCGGCGTGGCCAGCGCCCTCGGCGACGAAGGCTTCGGCAACGTGATCGTGCGGTCGATCCGTACGGCCGCCCCCGGCCCGGCCGGCGTCGTGCTCACCACCGCCGTCGACCAGGCTCGGCAGACGGGCGCCTCCCACAACGTCGTGCCCATCGTCCTCGGCACGCTGGGGGCGTTAGTGGCTGCGACCACCGCATTCGGTCAGGTCGAGCGGGCACTCAACCGGATCTATGGCGTGGAGCAGGACCGCCCGACGGTGCAGAAGTACGGGCTCGCCCTGGTGCTGGCCTTGAGCGCCGGCACCCTCACCGCCCTCGCCTTCGGCGCGGTGGCCTTCAGCGAGGCGGTCAGCGACTCCATCGGTGCCGGCAGCCTCCGCACCGCGTGGGGCCTCGCCCGCTGGCCTGTCGTGCTGGTGCTGCTGGCCGGCTCGTGGGCGCTGCTGCTTCGCTGGTGCCCGAGGCGGCACCAGCCCGGGTGGTCATGGCTCGTCTTCGGATCGGCCGTCTCGATCGGCCTGTGGCTGCTCGTGACCGCCGGGCTCGGCGCCTTCTTCCGCGCCAGCACCTCCTTCGGCGACACCTACGGACCGCTCGCCGGCATGGTCGCGCTGTTGCTGTGGGCGCTGGCGTCGGCCACCGTGCTGCTCTACGGCGCCGCCGTCGCCGCCCAGTTGGAGGCCGTCCGTGCCCACGCGGCCACGCCACAGGACCGCAGCAAGGCCGCCCGCTCGTCGCCCGACTCGAGGCGGACCGCGGCATGAGCACCACTGACGCCAGCGCAGTTGGCCTGGCGGCCGAGCGGCGGCGCCTGCGACGCGCCATCGAAGGTGTCATCGGGGTTCCCGCAACCGAGGGCAACGCCGTGACGGTGCTCCGGAACGGCGACGAGATCTTTCCGGCCATGCTCGGTGCAATCAGGCAGGCCGAGCACACCATCGACCTCCTGACATTCGTCTATTGGGAGGGCGAGATCGGCACCGAGTTCGCCCAGGCCCTCGCCGAGCGCGCCCAGGCGGGCGTTCGCGTACGGGTCCTGCTCGACGCCCTGGGGGCGAGGACGATGGAACGGGCGTTGATCTCGCTGCTCGAGCAGAACGGCGTGGCCGTGCGGTGGTTCCGGCCGCTGCACCGCTTCCGCCCGGCAGAGGTGAACCACCGCACCCACCGCAAGGTGATGATCGTCGACGAGGCGGTCGGCTTCACCGGCGGGGTCGGCATCGCCGACGAGTGGCGGGGCAACGCCCGGGATCAGAACGAGTGGCGGGACACGCATTTCTGCGTCAGCGGCCCCGCGGTCGACGGCCTCCGGGCCGCGTTCCTCGACAACTGGGTCGAGACCGACCCCGACCTGTTCGACGAGACCGTCGACCGGTTTCCGGAGCAGCCCCAGGAGGGCGAGTCCGTCATCCAGTGCGTTCGGGGCGCGGCGGAGACCGGCTGGAGCGACCTCGCCACCTTGACGCGGAGCCTGATCCAGCTGGCCCGGCGCCGGATCCGGGTGACGAGCGCCTACTTCGCGCCCGACGACGAGCTGCTCGGTCGCCTCCTCGCGGCCGCCGAGCGCGGCGTCGACATCGAGATCCTGCTGCCGGGCCCCCACGCCGACAAGCGGTTCGTGCAGCTCGCCGGTGAGGCTGTCTTTGCTCCCCTGCTGGAGCGCGGCGTCCGCATCTGGACCTTCCAGCCCTCGATGCTCCACGCCAAGGTGCTGACCGTCGACGGCCTGCTCGCCAGCGTCGGGTCCGCCAACGTCGACAACCGGTCGGCGGCGCTCGACGAGGAGATCAACCTCGTCGTCCTCGACCCTGCCATCGTCGAGATCCTCGATCGGCACTTCGACGAGGACCTCGAGCGGAGCATCCAGCTCGACCTGTCCCGCTGGGACGACCGCAGCCTCGGGCAACGGGTGGGCGAGCGACTCGTCGGACCGATCACGAAGCTGTTCTGAAGGGCTGCCCTCGCGCGTCGGCAGCAGGCCTCCGCCGCCCGCCGGCGTAGGGCTTCCCTGTCCTGGGGACGTATGTGCGGTGGTCGCCGGCCTCCGCGTTCGTCATCTCGTCCGCTACGCGGAGATCGGCCGCCTCCTTGCCCGGTACGGGCACTCCGACCTCGCTCGCGATGTCGGCTTCAGTGAGATCGACTCCGGCCAGGGCGAGGACGGCGCTCCCGATGCCGAGCGGCTGGCCGACGACCTCGAGCGGTTGGGCCCCACGTTCATCAAGGTGGGCCAGCTGCTCTCGACGCGCACCGATCTGCTCCCGAAGGCATACACCGATGCGTTGAGCCGCCTCCAGGACGACGTCGCACCGATGCCGTTCGGTGACGTCGCCCACGTGATCGAGGACGAGCTCGGCCTTCCCGTACACGACGCCTATGCCTGGCTCGACGAGTCGCCGTTGGCCTCCGCGTCACTCGGCCAGGTGCATCGGGCGCGGCTCGCCAACGGCCGAGACGTCGTCGTCAAGGTCCAGCGCCCCGGCGTGCGCGAGCAGGTCGCCGACGACATGGCGGCCATCACCGAGCTCGCCGAGCTGCTCGACGAGCACACCGACCTTGGCCGCCGCATCGGGTTCGCCGAGCTCGCCGAGCAGTTCACCCGCTCCCTGGCGGGCGAGCTCGACTACCGGCGAGAGGCCGACAACCTGGTGCGATTGGCCGAGATCGTCGCCCCCTATCGACGACTGGTCGTACCACGCCCGGTGCGGGAGCTGACGACCGGACGGGTCCTCACCATGGACGACATCCCCGGCCGCAAGATCACCGAGATCGGGCCGGTCGCCAGGGTCGACCTCGATGGGGCGGTGCTCGCCGACCAGCTCTTCCGGGCGTACCTCGACCAGGTGCTGGCCGCCGGCTTCTTCCACGCCGATCCCCACCCGGGCAACGTGTTGCTCACGGCCGAGGGCGACCTGGCCCTGATCGATCTCGGCATGACGGCGCGCGTCTCGCCGGCCCTCCGGGACGGCCTCGTCAAGATCCTGCTCGCCATCGGCGGCGGGCACGGCGAGCAAGCCGCCGATGTCGCGGTTCGCATCGGCCGCCCGCTCGATGACTTCGACCACGAGGGCTTCGTTCGCCGCGCCGCCGCGCTCATCGACCGGGCCGACGGCTCCGTGATCGCCGAGATCGACGTGGGGTCGCTCGTCATGGAGGTCTGCGCCACGGCGGCCACCCATGGCTTGCGCCTCCCGGCAGAGCTCTCGTTGTTGGGAAAGGCCCTGCTGAACCTCGACCAGGTGACCCGGTGCCTGGCCCCCGACTTCGACCCCAGCGAGACGATGCGCTCCCATCTCGCCGACGTGCTCAGCAGCCGCGTGCCGCCGTCTCGCGACCGCCTCTACGCCGCTGCGCTCGAGACGCGGGAGCTGCTCGAACAGATGCCGGGCCGGCTCAACCGGCTCTTCGAGACGGCGTCCAAGGGCGAGTTCCACATCAGGGTCGACGCCTTCGACGAACGCGAGCTCCTGCATGGCCTTCGCCAGGTGGCCAACCGGATCACGATGGGCCTGCTGCTCGCCGCCCTCGTCGTCGGCTCGGCCATGCTGAGCCGAGGGCACGGCACCTCTGGCCCCGCCACCATCGGGTTCGTCGTTGCTGCCACCGGATCGCTCGTCCTCGTGCTCAACATCACCCTCGACAACCGCCGGCGCCATCGCGGTCGATAGCAACGGGCCGTGCGCAACTGCCCGATGTCCTAGCGTCCGACCCGAACGGGACGGGGAGGGGCGATGATCACTGGCCAGATGTTCCAGCTCGGCGTGGTGGTGCGGGATCTCGAGGTCGCCATGGCCCACTGGGGAACGGTGACCGGCGGCAAGGACTTCCTGCGGATGGACACCGACTACCGGGCGCTCTTCCGCGGCGAGGAGGTCCACGTCGCCAACCGCAACGCCTTCGTCCCGTGGGGCGACGTCATGGTGGAGCTGGTCGAGCCGGTCCGCCACGAAGGCCTCCAGTGGGACTGGTTGACCACGCGCGGCGAAGGCCTCTTCCACTACGGCTTCGCCACCGACGACATGAGCCAGCGGTTCCCGGGCAAGGGTGTGATCTTCGAGCCCCTCGTGGGCGAGCCACCCCACATCGTCTTCCTCGACACCGCCGACGAGCTCGGCTACTACCTCGAGCTGTTCCCGACCGACCGGGCCGACGCCCTCTTCGACCGGGTTCGGGAGGCCGAGGTTCGCGCCTAGCCCGCTGCGTAGTGGTCCGACTCCGTTTCGTGCTCGGCAAGCGGGGTACATGCGGCCCTGAACTCGGGTGAAGGAGGGGGCATGCATGCTCGGCGTTCGGTCGCGCTCGTCGGCGGGTTGACGGTGGTCGCGGCGCTCCTGGCCACCGGCCATGCCGGGGCGCAGACCCCACCGACCGTCACCATCACGACGGTGACGTTGCCGCCGATCACCTCGACCACGACCTCGACCACCGCCCCTGGCTCGACCAGCACCACCTCGTCGTCAACGACGACCTCGACAACCCCGAAGGCGACGACGACCACGACCGCGGCGCCGGCCGGGACCACGACCACGACGCCGGCGGCGGGGACGACGAGGACCACGACCGCGCCACCACATGCCACCCCGACGACGACCCGCCGGTGGCAGGCCAGCGCCGGGAAGTACCGCACCCGGTCGTCGGCCCGCGCTCGCCTCCGCCAGGTGACGGCCAAGGGCCTCAACGGCTACGTCATCGAGCGGGAGCGAGGGCCTCGCTTCGACGTGGAACGGACCTTCCCCACCCGGGCGGCGGCCACCGCCGAGGTCGCTCGCCTTCGCCGAACGCACTTCTCCGGGCACGTCGAGGCGGCCTGAGCCCCTTCCCCCGGCTCGCGGCCGGGCGGGTCACGGTCGGCGCGTGATGCTCACCCGGGGGGCGCCGAGGAGTGTCTCCCCGGCGATCTCCGGGACGGGCGCGGACCGCACGCTGACGGCGATCGAGATCGAGCCCCGATGGACCACGATGGTGCCAGCCTCCTCGTCGACCTCCGTGGCGAGCTCGTCCAGCCGCCCGTCGCGCAGATCGGGCGTGGTTCGGCGCAGCTCGAGGAGCTCGCGGTGCCAGCGGAGGAGCCTCGCATGGTCGCCCTCGTCGACTTCGTGCCAGTCGAGCTTGGCCCGCACGAACGTGTTCGGGTCCTGGGGATCGGGGATCGGGTGGGGCGAGTGGTTCAGCTCCTCGAACTCGCGTCGCCGGCCGCTGGTCACGGCGCGCGCCAGCTCGGGATCGGCATGGCTCGTGAAGTACGGGAACGGTGTGGAGGCGCCCCATTCCTCTCCCTGGAACAGCATCGGCAGGAATGGCGCGGTGATCACGAGGGCGGCCGCCACCTGGAGCAGGTCCAACGGGAGCTGCTGGCTCAGTCGGTCACCCTGGGCGCGGTTGCCGACCTGGTCGTGGTTCTGGGCGTAACCGACGAGTTGCCACCCCGGACGGTCGAACGGCTGACCGTGGCTCCGCTCGCGAAACCGCGACCACCGTCCGGCATGGGGCCAGCCTCGTCGCAAGGTCGCGCCGAGATCGCGAAGGCCGTCGAAGTCGACGTAATAGCTGTGGCGCTCGCTCGTGAGCGTCGTGTGGATGGCGTGATGCAGATCGTCGCTCCACTGCCCGTCGAGCCCGTAGCCCCCGACCTCCGCCGGGCGCAGCAGGCGAGGATCATGCAGATCCGACTCGGCGATCACCCACCGCGAGCGGCCCGTGGTGACCTGCAGCTCGTGCACCTCAGCGGCCAGTTGCTCGAGGATGTGGCGTGCCGACGGATCGTGGATGGCGTGAACAGCGTCGAGGCGAAGACCGTCGACGTGATAGTCCCGGAGCCACATGAGGGCATTGTCGAGCACGAACCGACGCACCTCGTCGCTGCCCTTGCCGCCGTAGTTCAGGGCGTCTCCCCAGGGCGTGGCGAACTCGTCGGTGAAGTACGGGCCGAACCGGGCGAGGTCATTCCCTTCCGGGCCGAGGTGGTTGTAGACGACGTCGAGCACGACGGCCACGCCCCGGCTGTGAGCGGCATCGACGAGGCGCTTGCAGGCGTCGGGGCCGCCGTAGGCGCTGTGGGGCGCGTACAGGTTCACGCCGTCGTAGCCCCAATTCCTGCTCCCTGGGAACTCGGCGATGGGCATGAGCTCGATGGCGTTCACGCCGAGGTCGACGAGATGGTCGAGACGGGCGATGGCGCCGTCGAAGGTTCCCTCGGGACTGAAGGTGCCGATGTGGAGCTCGTACAGCACCGCGGCAGGGAGCACGAGACCAGTCCAGTCAGCGTCGCCCCAGCGGTAGGAGTCGTGATCAACCACGCGTGAGCGTCCGTGGGGTCCGTTTGGCTGCCACGGCGACCGCGGATCGGGAAGCGGCTCGCCTCCGTCCAGTCGAAAGCCGTAGTCGGTGACGGTGCCGTCGGGAACCTCGATCCACCACCATCCGCCGTCGCCCGGTGTCATGAGGATCCGCTCGGCGACCGTGTCGAGCTCGACTCGGCCGGCGTTCGGGGCCCAGACCTCGAATCTCATGGTCGTTCAACCAGTGCCGCCGGCAGGTCGGCCAGCAGCTCCGCCACGGGGACGTCGTGCCGCCACGGCAGGTCGACGGTCGTGTCACGCCAGCCACCCTCACGCGCGAGTCGCAGGGGCAGTCGGGGGACGACGGTGGCGAGCCGCTCGTCCCTCACGAAGGCAACGACGTGGCCAGCGGCCGGGCCTCGCGCTGGGAGCGGCCGGTAGCCGCCGACTGGTCGCGCCCGCAGGGCGTCCCTGGTGATCAGCAGCTTGGGCAACCCCTCAGCCCGCCGGGCCCAGGCCTCGGCCGGGCTGAGGTGCTCCAGCGCGGCCAGCAACCTCGCTCGAAGGTCGTAGTCGACGGGCCGGCGGTTGTCGGGGTCGACCAGGCTGAGGTCCCAGAGCTCGGTGCCTTGATAGATGTCGGGCACCCCGGGCGCGGTGAGCTTCACCAACTGCGCGGCAAGCGAGTTGGTCCACCCGGCGTCGAGCAGGGGTGTGACGAAGCCGTCGAGGTCAGCAGTGAACCGCTCGTCACCGAGCAAGGCGCCGAGCCATCGCCGGAGGGCCTCGTCGTATGCCACGTCGGGCCTCGTCCACGACGTGTGCTGCTTGGCCTCCTTGGCCGCCTTCTAGGCGTAGGCGATGGCCCGGTCGGGCTCGAGCGGGTGGGCGCCGACCAAGGCCTGGAACAGGAGCCACGCGAGGTTCCGGTCGGGCGGCTCGTGCATCGCTGACCACCGGTCGACGGCCCGGGCGAAGTCCCCCGGGATCTCCGAGAGCAAGGCGATGCGGGCCCGGACGTCCTCACTGCGCTTCGTGTCGTGGGTCGAGGAGCTCAGCATGGCGCCCGGCCACCGCTCGGCGGCCACGATCATGTCGCGGTGGAACTCGTCGACCGATCGACCGAATCGGCTGGGTTCACCGCCCACCTCGTTCAGGCAGGTGAGTCGGTTGTAGCGATAGAACGCGGTGTCTTCGACACCCTTTGCCATCACCGCAGCGGTGAGCTGCTGGAAGCGCTCGCAAAGCTCCGCGCCAGCACCGTCGATCTCGCCCCGGAGGATCCGCTCGAGCAGCTCGAACAGCTCTGGATCGAGATCAGGACGGCGGGCTCGAGCAGCAGCCACAGCCCGGTGAATGACCTCGGCGTCCACGTCGACCACCTCCCGGCCGGGGCGGACGTAGGTTCGGTAGACGCCGAACGTGACGGCCACGGCGGCAATGGCCTCGCTGAGCTCCTTGCGAGTGAAGTCGCGATATCGACGCTCCCGCTCAGTCACCTCGACGAACAGGTTGGTCAGTCGCCGAAAGTCCGACGCCAACGTGTCGGCGATGACGAGCTCCTTCGCGTCGTGGACCACGGAGCCGTAGTCCGACGCCGCGCCGGTGAACGCGGTGTAGGCGACGGTGAGCGCCTGCTCACCAGCGGGGTCGACGAACAACCCACCGAGCCGGTTGAGGAACTCATAGCCCGTGGTGCCGTCGACCGGCCACGTCGCCGGAACCGCCTCGTCGGGCTCGAGGATCTTCTCGGCGACGATCCATGCGTCGGGGGCGACAGCTCGGAGTCGATCCAGATAGCCGGCCGGGTCCCGCAGCCCATCCGGATGATCGATGCGGACCCCGTCGAGCACCGCCTCGTCGAGCCAGCGAAGCACCAACGCGTGGGTGTCGCCGAACACCCGGGGATCCTCCATCCGGAGGCCCACGAGGCCACTGATGTCGAAGAACCGCCGATAGTCGACGTCCTCCGACGCTGTCCTCCAGTGCGCGAGTCGGTAGTTCTGCCGGCCCAGCAAGCCGTCGAGCCGGTCGGCGTCGGAGTTGATGGCTCCGATGACGGCATCGACCTCGTCGGCACAGGCGGCCCGGCGCGCCAACAGCTCCGCTAGGTGCCGCTTCAGCACCTCTTTGTCGCGATGGCGCCGGCCGGCCAACGCCTCGTCGGTGATCCAGGCCGGCGGGAGTGCCGCGAACGACCCGCTCAAGAACGCCAGGTCGTCGTCGCCGCATCGCTCTGCGGCCGGCTCGAGCACGGCGTCGTAGCTCGGTGGCGCCACCGGATAGGAGAGGTCGCCGTACTGGATGACGAGCTCGCCGGCGCGGCGGCGCAAGACGAGCTCACCGGCCTCGAGGACCCTCCCGTAGTGATCATGGAGCACGGGTAGCAGCACGATGTTGCGCAGCTTCTGCTCCGGCGGGTTCCAGTCGACGTCGAAGTACGGGGCATACCGGCTTGCTGGCCCGTTCTCCAGGAGGTCGTACCACCAGCGATTCTCCGGCGCGACGGCCATGTGGTTGGGAACGATGTCGAGCACCTGGCCCATGCCCTGCTCTTGGAGTCGGGCGCACAACGTGGCGTGGCCGTCATCCCCGCCGAGGTCGACGCTCAGACGGGCATGGTCGACCACGTCATAGCCATGGGTGCTGCCCTTCGCCGCTTGGAGAGAGGGCGATGAGTACAGATGGGACACGCCAAGTGCTGCGAGGTAGGGGACGATCGCCGCGGCGTCGTCGAACCCGAACGCTGGCTGGAGTTGGATGCGGTACGTCGAGGAGGGGTGGCTCATCACGCGGTGGTGCCTGATCGTCATCCAACGCGGACGGGACCGGCCTCCGTTCTTCAGGCGATCGTCCCACCGCCAGTCCGGGCCGTGGCATCCCTGCGAGAGAGAAGGGATCTCGTGAATCTCGAGGACCTCACGCGCCGCTCCGCGACTGCCGGCTCGGTCGAGGCATCCGCGGTCGCGGCATCCGCGCTCGCCGCGGCCACGAGGTCGACGACGGAGTCATCGCCGCCGTACTCATTGGGCTCATAGCCGTCTGCGGCCCAGTCGTTCTCCCAACGTTCATCGTCGAGGAGATAGCGGAACCGATAGGTGCGGCCGGTCGGTAGATCCAGTGCCAGCTCGAAGTGGTCATCGACCAACTCCATTGCATGCGCCTCCCGCGACCAGCTGTTGAACTCGCCCACGACGGCGACCCGGTCCGCACCGCTGTCGGGGACGCGGAAGACGACTCGGACCGAGTTCGGCGCGTCGCTGGGTTCCTTCTCGATCATCTGCCTGCTCCTGTTGTGGTGTGTCCAGGTGATGTCGCGGGTGGGCCCTGCCCCACCGCGGCCGAGCCGACAGATGCCCTCGCCGAGCCGTTGTGGTGCTCGCGCTGCTGCCGACCTGCACGGTGTTGCGCCACCCGACCGTGTCCTGTGCGCTCAAGACACCACAGCCGGCGTACCCACGCGCCGGTGCTCGTTATGCGCTGATGATCACTGAGAGGCAACCCAACGCCAGGAACGATGCATCAACAATCACCGGTTCGGGCAGTGTCGGGCCGATGGAACCAGATGAGAAGAGTCTCATAGACCGCATGCGCGACTCGGGCGTTGGCGTCGAGGACCCGAACATCGTCGGCGACGTCGGGCCGGTCGACATCCCGCCGGGCTCGGACGGCGAGGCCCTGATTCAAGAGGCCGACCCGGACGACGACCGTCCCGTCGAACCCTGAGGGTCACATGAGGCGCCGGTAAGGTCCACCGTCGTCACTGAGCGCGAAGCACGTGTTCAGGGGTCCATTGCTCCCGTAGCTCAGGGGATAGAGCGTCGGTTTCCTAAACCGTGCGTCGCAGGTTCGAATCCTGCCGGGGGCGCCATCGGAATGACGCCTCGGTGTGGACGGCGCAGCAGCGCTCAGCACGCGTAGTCGTTGTCGAACGGGCTTGGCGCGAACTGGACGAGCCAGATCGGTCCGGCCGTGAAGGCCTTGTCGGGGCTGCAGTAGGTGGCGGCACTGGCCGCGTCCCGTGCCCCGGCCTGCCAGCTGGGGACGGCCGGTGCGTACGTCCCGGCGATGCGGCCCCATTGCAGCGGTGTCGAATAGACACCGACCTCGACCCCTTGGGCGGTGAGGGCGGCGATGGCACCGGCGACCAGCCGGCCGTTGGCGGGGACGTCGGTGCTCCACAGGTTGCGGGTCGAGCCGGCCGGACCCTCGACGTCGAGCCACCACATGGGCGCCTGCACGCCGACGCTGGCGGCGTAGCTGTAGGCCGCCAGCGCGTCGTTGTAGCCGTAGTTGTAGGCGTGGCACTGCGAGTCCCCGTCGGCGCACGTGCCCGCCGGGCCGGTCGCGCCATTCTCAGGATGGTTGACCGATGGTGAGTTGACGTTCATGTAGAGGGCCATGGTGCCGGTACGCGCCCACGCCGCCTCTGCGGCGACACACGGGTTCTCGGTGAAGGCCTTGCCGCCCGTCACACCGACGATTGCCGGGCCCGTGGGGGCGGCGGGGAACGGGTGGCCGCACTGGGGCCACGAGATGTCGGCGCCCGTGGTGCCCGGCGTGAAGGGATCGAGGCTGTGCGTTGCCGCCATCGCCACCGCGTGGTGGCCGCCCGAGATGCCGCCCGCGCCCCGGTAGGGCGCGTCGCCGAAGGTGTAGATCCCGCCGGTGCGACTGAGGAGCCAGTAGCCGAGGCCGGTGGGCGTCGGCGTCATGCCGACGATCTCCGGGGCCGGACGGCTTCCGCCCGCTGAGCCGAGGTAGCTGGCGTCGCCGAAGGTGAAGATGCCGCCATCGGCGGCCACCAACCAGTAGCCGAGACCCGACGACGTCGGGGCCATCCCCACGATCGGCTTGGCCAGCCGCACCCCGCCGGTCGAGCCGAAGTAGCCGGCGTCGCCGAAGGTGAAGATGCCGCCGCCCGACGACACCAACCAATAGCCCTTGCCCGTCGGCGTCGCCGCCATGGCGACGATGGTCGTGTGTGCCGGCACGGCGCCGGGAAAGGCGGGGGCAGCGCCGAAGCCATGAACGCCGCCCGACTCGGTGACGGTCCAGTAGGTCGGGGGCGTGGTCGGCGCTGTCTGAGCCGCAACCGTCGCGGCCGTGCCGACGACCGACGCGCCGACGGCACCAACCAGCAGCACCACGAGGCTGACCAACCGAGAGACCCGAGCCGCCGTCACGGAACGCGAACCGTAGAGCCTCTGGTCGCGCTCGGTGCCTCGCCCCTCACTGCGTGCCGACGATCGCTCTCGAGACCGGCGTTCCCCACATCACCGGCTCACCGCACGGGCCGCCGTCAGGTGACGTGGACGTCGAGCCGCATGGCCGGCCAATCGCCGGGCTCGTGGCTGCCGATGACGCTGTTGGCGGCGACATCGAAGACGTGGGCAAACCGTCTGGTGGTACCCGGCGCGACCACGATGCCGTCACCACTCGCCAGTGCGTGGTCGGCCTGCGCCTCGTCGGGGGCGAGGTACGCCTCGTGCGGCACGGCGTCGTCGTTGTGCACGACGAAGGTGACGCGATCACCCTGCACCACGGACACCGAGGCCGGCGAGAACCCGCCCTGCGTCATGTGGACCTCGACGGGGACGGCGTGTCCCTCGGCGAAGGCACCACCCCCGCCGCAGGCCGTGACGACCAGGCCAACAATGGCGACCATCGCCGCGCCGAGTGCCCGTTGCATGGCCCGAATCTTGCATGGCGCACGCGGGGAGGCCCCACGTTGTGCCCTGCCCGGACCGTGGGATGGCGTCCCGGCCGCTCTGGTCACGATTGGTGGTAACGAACCGGGCCTTGTGGGGGATACCTACGGTGGGTGACTAGTCAGAACGTACTAGTCCGGAGCGGCGAGGTGACCAACACGATGCAGTCTCAGTCTCTTTCAGAGCACTCGATTGAACCTCACATGGGACCGGGAGGCTGGCATTGGGCCGTCCGGACGGCGGCAGCGGCTTCGCTGATGGTCTTCGCGGTCGGGTACGGGCCCGTCGGCGGCGGTTTGGTCGCCATCGCTTCGGCCCACGGTGGCTCGCACGGCGGGTCGCACGAGTCGGCCCCCAGCCATGGTGACCGCTCCCACAAGGACGGGAGCCGGGATCACGAGGTCTTCAAGAAGGACGAAGAGCACGACGGCGTGCAGCACGTGGCGGACGACCACCGCGACGGCGACGGCAACGGCAACGGCAATGGCGACGGCAAGGTGAAGGCGGCCGACAAGCACAGCAAGCCGACCAAGGCAGGGAAGGCGTCGAAGCACACCGCCGCGTCCAACCACACCGGGGCGCCGGCCAAGGACAGGCATTCGATGGTGCCGCCGACGACAACGACAACGGCGCCGCCGACGACAACGACGACTGCCCCGCCGACATCGATGACGACGGGCGGAGCCGCCAAGACCGACGACGTCAGCAAGGCGAGCGCCGCGAGCCAGGCCAGTGCCGGTCATTCGACCAAGGCCGGCCAGGCGTCGAAGCACACGGCAGCCTCGAAGGCGTCGGCCTCGCACCAGGCCAAGGCCGACAAGGCCTCCAAGGCATCGGCCGCGTCGCAGAACGCTCATGGCGCCAACGCCAACGCCAATGCCAGCGCCGACAAGGCCTCGAAGGCGTCGGCCCCGTCGAAGGCATCGTCGCAGTCGGCGGCTCCCGCGCCGACCACCACGACAACCGCGCCGGCGACGACGACCACGGTGGCGCCGACGACGACGACCACCGCTCCGACGACAACGACGACGGCGCCAACGACAACCACTGCGGCACCGACCACGACCGAGGTTCCCAACACCACAAGCAACGCCGCTGGTGCCAAGGGCGAGGTGCTGGCGTCGAACGCAACCAAGCCGGCGGCGGGTGGCGGCGCAGTGGGTGGCGCGGCACAGGCTGCACCGGCCGCCGGGTCGGCCTCGACCGGCGCGCTGGCCTTCACGGGCGACCACCTCGGCCAGGAGCTGGCCGTCGGCATGGCATTGATCGGTCTCGGTGCAGGAGCCACGGTGGCTTCGCGCCGGCGCCGGGCAGTGCTTCCTCGCTGAGCGAGATCTCTGGGCGTGGGCCCCGCCTCAGCGGAGGCGGGGCCGGCGCCGGGGACCGAGCACCGGGGCCGGAAGGGCGGCCACCAGCGGCTCGAGCTGGAACGCCAGCTCCTCGGGTGTCGGGCGGTCGCCCGGCTCCGGTTCGAGACACTGCAACACCGCCGCCACCAGCTCGCCGGGGACCTCGGCGGGTAGTGGCGGCGGGACCGCGACCACCTGGGGGTAGCGCACCGACAGCGGCAGGGACTCGTCGTCCTCGTCGTCGGCCTCGGCGAAGGGACGGGCGCCGGCGAGACCCTCGAAGAGGGTGACCCCCAGTCCCCACACATCGGCTGCGGGGCCGACGCCGCCGGCGGTCACCGGGTCGCATTGCTCGGGGGACATGTAGGCCGGGGTGCCCAGGAGCTCGTCGAGCACGGCGGCGTCCTCGACCCGCCGGGCCAGCGAGAGATCCAACAGCCGGGCCTGCCCACCCATCACCACGTTGCGGGCCTTGACGTCGAGGTGGACCCACCCCTCCTCCCGCAGGTAGTGCAGCGCCGAGCACAGCTGCAGCCCCAACGGCAGCAGTTGCTCGAGTGACTGCGCCCCCGAGTCGAGCACCAGATCGCGCAAGGTCGGCCCCTCGAGGTGCTCGAGCACGACATGGGGGCGCTCGCACTCGAGATCGGCACCGAACGCCCGCACGATCACCGGGTGGTCGAGTGACGACAGCGCCTCGACCTCGTCGCGAAGCTGATTGGTGCCGTGCGGCAACCGATCGGGCCGGACCACCTTGACGGCCACGACCGCGAACAGGTGGCGATCCCATGCCAGCCACGTCTCGCAGATCTCGCCGCCCCCCAGGAGGCCCAATGCGAAGCGCCCGCCGCCGATCTCCTCGCCGTGCTCGAAGGCCCAGCTGGTCGCGTCGGCGCCGTCCACCACCGCAGCATTGCCGATCAACGAGCTGCGGCCGACGGAGTCCTGCGGCGGACGGCGATCGCACCACACAAGACCGCCAGGGGCGCCTCGACGAACAGCGCCAGCAGCAGGCTGAGGACCCGGTGGCTCGACGCCGTGGCGACATCGAGCCAGGCATCGGCGAGCAGCAGGCCCGCGGCGACCGCCGCGGCATCACGTGCTCGGGGCGAGCCACGGTGGAGGAGAGCGCCGGTGGCGAACAGGGCAACTGCCTCGGCGGCGTCGAGCAGGGCCCACCCGGCCGACCATGCCTCGGCGCCGGACGCGGCCGGGAGCAGCGACGACGCCACGAACAACCACGGCACGAGGGCGACACCGGCCCCCAGCGTCGCTACCCACCCCAGGTCGCGGAGCGAGGTTCGCGCCCGGACCAGCGTCGCCGCCATGCCGAAGGCCTACCCGGGCGCCAACCGGCGCGATGCGCGCTACCTCGTGGCGGCCGCCTCGGCCTGCGCCTGCGCCTGTTGTGACACCGCCGAGGTGCCGCCGAAGATCCGCCCGCTGGTGATCTTCCCGGCGTTGGCCGAGAGATACGAACGGGTGGCTGCGCCGAGCGTGGTCGGGTTCTGGGTCAGGAGGATCGGCGCTGCTTCGCCGCCGGCGAGCGGTCCCCCGGCGAGGGCGTCGGCGTAGCTGTCGCCGCGGGCCAGGTCGACCGCCGACTGCGGGAAGCCGAGCGTGCCCGTCGCGAAGCCCGCAACCTTGGCGGCGGTGTCGCTGCGATCAGCACCCGCCAGCCGGGTCACGGTGATGCCCATGCCGGTCATCTCGTTGCGCACGTCCTGGCTGATCGACGCGGTGCCGCCGACGATGACGACGTTCTTGATCGCCAGGTCGCCCAAAGCCGAGCGAGCCTCCGGCGACAACAGCTGCGGCGCGGTGAGCAGCATCGGGAACAGGCCCCGATAGGCGATGGGCCCCGCGGCCAGGGCGTCGGCAAAGCCGGAGCCGCTGACCACGATCGCCGTCTTCTTGCCGCCGACGACGCCGATGGAGGCGCCGGGCGTCTCGGCCACCAGCTTGGCAGTCACGTACCGGCTGGTGCCGCCGATGCGGGTGACGTTGAGCTTGGCGCCGCCCGGCGCCGTCGAGTTGGTCGCCTTGAGCTGGTCCTCGACGCTCGACGCGATGGCCGTGGTTCCGCCGAGCAGCGAGACGTTCTGCACCTTCAACGCGGCCAGCGCGTCCATCGTCGCCTTGGGGATGGCGGTCTGGTCCACCAGCAGGATCGGCGCGGTCTTGACCCCAGCCAGGAAGTTGCCGGCCAGGGCGTCCGGATAGTTCGTCGCCAGCGCGATGACCGCGGTGGCCGCCCCGTTGGGGAACGCGGCCGACGCGACGGCCGCCGCCGTGCCGAACCGGTCGGCACCGGAGAGCCTGCTGAACGTGAAGGCCGTCTTGGCGATGGTGAAGGTGGCGGTGCCGTAGACGGCGGTGGTGTTGTTGCTGAACTGGCAGGTGGCCGAGACGTTCTTCGACCCGCTCGACGTGCCCGCAGGTACGGACAGGGTCGCGGTCCACATGCCCTTCGGGTCAACCGGCACAGTGGCGGCGGCGATGACGCCTCCCGCCGGTTCGGTCAGCTGCACCGTCACCTTGGGATTGGTCGTGCCGCTCGGTGCGAGACACGCATCCTTGCTGGCGACCGTGAGGTCGGTGCCCGGGAAGCCCGAGCCCGGCGTCATGGTGAACGACCGCAGGGTGACGGTGAAGGTCTCAGCCCCGTAGAGGGCGGTCGTGCCGTTGCTGAACTGGCACGTGGCGCTCACGTTCTTGGCGCCGGTCGACGTGCCCGCCGGGATCGGCAGGGTGGCCCGCCACGAGCCCCGGTTGTCGACCGGAACGGTCACCGTCACCACCGAGCCCCCACCCGGCTGGGCGATGGCGACGACGGCGACGGGATTCGACGTTCCCGCGGGCGGCGGGCACCGGTCCCTGCTGGTGGCCGTCACGCTCGTGCCGGATGGGCCGGCGGTGGGGGTGACCGTGAACTGCTTCGGGGTCGCCCCCTCGGCCACGCCGCTCACGGCGCCAACAACCATCAGTGACATCAAAACCGCGCAGAGTCGTCTCATCGGGGGGTGCTGTCCCCCGATGACCGGTTCGCTACACCACGCCCGCCAAACTTACAACTGCTCTTGACAGTTTTCTGTAGGTGCGATAGTAGTCTCGATGTATCGAACAGACCGCTCCCAGACGCAAAGGGGGAACCATGTTGATGCGCACTGATCCGTTCCGCGACCTCGACCGTCTCGCCCAGCAGGCGCTCGGGACACCGGCTCGCCCGTCGGCCATGCCGATGGACGCCTATCGAGATGGCGAGCAGTTCGTCGTCCAGTTCGACCTACCTGGCGTGGACTCCAGCTCCATCGACCTGACGGTGGAGAAGAACGTCCTGACCGTGCACGCCCAGCGGCGGCGCTCGGCACCCGAGAACGTCGAGCTGCTGGCCGGGGAACGTCCCCACGGCGCGTTCAGCCGCCAGCTGTTCCTCGGTGACAGCCTCGACACCGACCGGATCGAGGCCGCCTACGTCGACGGTGTGCTCACCGTCCGGCTACCGGTGGCCGAGAAGGCAAAGCCGCGGCGAGTGCCGATCAGCGCCTCCGAACGCGACAAGGCCACGGCGATCGAGACCCACGCCGAAGAGCGCGTCGACGCCGGGGTCTGACCGGAGCGAACATGCTGCCCATCGATGACGAGTACGCCCCGCTGTACACGGTGGGCCAGGTCGCCGACATGCTCGGAGTCCAACCGGCATTTCTCCGCCGGCTCGACGCTGAGGCAGTCGTCCAACCGTCCCGGTCAGGTGGCGGCCAGCGCCGCTACAGCCGGTCGGAGATCGACCTGGTGCAGCAGGTGTCGGCCATGGCCGGCGAGGGCATGACCCTCGCCGGCATTCGCCGCATTCTCGTCCTCGAGGCCCAAGTCGCCGACCTCCAGCGCCAGCTCGGCGGTCGGCACCAATCGCACTGAGCTCGGACCGACGCCGCGGCCACAGCGGTCAGGGCGTGAGCGCCCAGCGGTTCTTGCCGTTGCGCTTGGCCACATAGAGGCCGCGGTCAGCGGCTGCGAGCAGGTCCTCGAGAGGACCGTCGCCCACCGCGATGCCAACGCTGGCCGTGACATCCAGCTCCACGTTCTCGAGGGCGATCGGCTGTGCGAACACGGCGACGATCCGCTCCGCGACAGATGCCACGCCGGACGGTGCCGCGTCGCCGAGGAGGACGACGAACTCGT
The DNA here is from genome assembly GCA_019510095.1 of Acidobacteriota bacterium. Taxonomy (GTDB): domain Bacteria; phylum Actinomycetota; class Acidimicrobiia; order Acidimicrobiales; family CADCSY01; genus JAEKLB01. Next base: position 21,083 of record JAEKLB010000037.1, read on the forward strand.
CGCCACCGAAGCGGGCGACCAGATCGGTCGGCCGCACGGTCATGGCCAGTCGCCGACCGACGACGGCGAGCACGGCATCACCGGCGGCGTGGCCGTGGTCGTCGTTGTGCGCCTTGAAGTCGTCGAGATCGATGAGGCACAAGCCGATCGGACCGCTCTCCAGCGTCCGCGTGGCGACGTGTTCGAAGTGCCGGCGGGTCGCGACCCCGGTGACCAGGTCCTCGCGTGCGTCGCGCAGGAGCCGGGCTTCGAGCTCCTTCAGGCGGGTGATCTCACGCGTGGCAAGACAGACGCTGCGAATGGCGCCGGTGTCATCCCGACCGGCGACGGCGAGGGCATGGAACCACCGCCGCGCCTCGGGTGTCTCGTAGGGGAACTCCCACTCCCGAGTCGTGCCCGTCTCGAAGGTCTCGCGAATGGCGGCGTCCCAGTCGTCGACCACGGCGGCCGGCATCAGCATCTCGCGCGCCGTTCGCCCGGCGAAGGCTTCCCGGGGCAGGCCGGTCATGTCCTCGATCGCCGGATTGACGTAGAAGAAGCGCAGCTCGGCGTCGAACTGGGCCACCAGGTCAGGCAGCTGCTCGACCAGGGCGCGGAAGTCAGCGTCGTCCTCCCGCACGCCCGACACGACCGTCGACTCGCCGCTCACCCGATCACCGCTCCAGTCGTGCTGGACCCCCTCCGAGAGTAGGACCTACCTCACAGCTTGTGCTGTGTCGATCACTATGTGCGTTCACAGCGTAACGTCTCCGCGCTACGGAGCGTGTCGAACAGCAGCTCGTGGGGTACAGCCGCCCACGAAGCACCACAACGGCGAGGACCCGTCCAGGTCCGGAAGCGCACCAAGGAGCACATGATGCAACCGCACTTCTCTCTACTTCGTCGCGCCCGCACGGTGAGACGAGGCGCCTTCTGGGCCATCCTCGCCGGCACCGCGCTCGTCGCCGGACCGGTGGCGGCAGCACCGGGCGGCGAACACGGCAAGCCGACGACGTCGACCACCGCGACGGCTGCGACCGCGGCGTCGTCGAGCTCGAAGTCGAGCGGCGGCCAGGCCCCGCCAGGCAACAACGGACACATCATGATCGACAAGTACGACATGGACGGTGGCGGCAACGAGCCCCATGTGGCCTGCGCGTTCAGCATCAGCTTCTTCGGCTACGACGCCGGCAGCCAGAAGGCCAGCATCACCATCACCCCGCACGCGCCGACTGGCGGCGGGCACGCGGTCACGGCGACGACGAGCTGGCAGACCGCTGTTCGAAGCGGCAACCACCTCGACAAGAACGTGCAGATCCCGGCGAGCACCATCGCCGACGCGTTCAGCGGCGTGCGCCCGCACAAGCAGGGCTACCACGCGCGCATCGACGTGCACGTCACCGGCTCGCAGGGCTCCGACGCCAAGCACAAGATGCTCTGGATCGCGCCGTGCGCACCGGCATCCACGACGACGTCGGCACCGTCGACCACCAGCAGCAGCACGACCACCAGCAGCAGCACGACCACCAGCAGCAGCACGACCACCAGCAGCAGCACGACGTCCACGACGGCGCAGACGTCGAGCAACGGTGGTCGCTCGACGGCGGGAACATCGGCGACGAAGGCCAAGCCTGGTGAGCCCAAGGTTGGCGCGAGCGGTGGCTCCGGCCAGACCGGCGCAACGGGGGCCGCAGCCACGACGCAAGCGCCGCCTGCGGGCGCGGTCAGCGGCGGCGCCTCGTTCACCGGCTGACAATCGGGTGCACAGGCGGGCCCATCTGGACCGCCTGTGCACCAGGTTCGGGGTGGGCTCAGCCGGGCGGGGGCTTCTTCGCCCGGCTGGGCGCCACTCTCGACGGCTCGTTGGGCATCTTCGGATAGACCGGCGGCCAGGGGGCATCGGCCAGGCCCGCGGCCATGTCCCGCTCGTGGAGGGCGAGCAACGGCTCCAACGACTGCGGTGCCATCGTCCCCCACGGATCGCCGTGCTCGGCGACCCGCTCCTTGACCACCGGCATGGTGAAGCGGTCGGGATGGAAGCCCTCGACCAGCTCGTCCCACAGGAACGGGGTGGAGACCTGGCCACCGGGCCGGGCCCGCACGCACCAGGCGCCGAACACCGTCTTGTGCGGGGCGTTCTGGTTGAAGTCGACGAACACCCGCCGGCCCCGCTCCTCCTTCCACCAGGCAGCGGTGAGGAGATCGGGCCGGCGGCGCTCGAGCTCCCGAGCCAGGGCGACGGCGGCGGCCCGCACCTGATAGCCGTCCCATCGCGGCTCGAGGCGGAGGTACACGTGGATGCCGCGGTTGCCGGTGGTCTTGGGCCAGCCGACGAGGCCGAGCTCCTCGAGCACATCGCGCACGACCAGGGCGCCCTCCTGCACCATCGGGAAGTCGACGCCCGGCGTCGGGTCGAGATCGATGCGGAGCTCGTCGGCGTGCTCGGGATCATCGGCGCGGGCCGGCCACACGTGGAAGCCGAGGCACCCCATGTTCACCGCCCAGGCCACATGGGCGAGGTCGGCGATGACGAGCGCGTTCGAGGTCGTGCCGTTGGGCGTGCTCACGACCGTGGTCTGGAGCCACGGCGGCGCGCTGTCGGGGACCCGCTTCTGGAAGAACGACTTGCCGCTCGCTCCCTCGGGAAACCGCTGTAGCAGCACCGGCCGTCCGCCCATCGCCGCCAGCAGTGGCTCGCGGATGGCGAGGTAGAACTCGACGAGATCGAGCTTGGTCTCGCCCCGCTCCTCGAAGAACACCTTGTCCGGGTGGGAGATCTTGACCTGTTGCCCGTCGAGGTCGAGCACGACGTCGGCCGCCATCTGACGCACGCTAGGTGCTGAAATCCGGAAGGATCTGCCGGTGCCGCCGCTCGACACCGCCCTGGCGGCCGCCCGCGCCCGCCGCCGGGCGCTGCGCCAGCGACTGCGTCCCCGGGCGGTCATCACCGTCGTGATGGTCGTTGGCTCCGTGCTGCTGGTGCTGTCGCAGCTCGCGCCCCGTCACGTGATCAGCGGCACCACTCCCACGGGCGGCGACACCGGCGCCCACGTCTGGGTAGGCGACTTCCTCAAGCACCACCTGCTGTCGCACGGGCGGCTGACCGGATGGGCACCGTCGTGGTACGCCGGCTTCCCGCTGTTCGTCTTCTACTTCGTGCCGCCGTTCCTCGCCATGGTGGTGCTCAGCCTGGTGATGCCCTACGTCATCGCCTTCAAGCTGGTGACGGTGGCCGGCCTGCTGGCCCTACCGCTGGTCGCCTACGCGTTCGGGCGGCTCGCCGGTCTGGCCTGGCCACGACCGCCCCTGCTGGCGGCAGCAACGCTGCCGTTCCTGTTCGACCAGTCGTACACGATCCTCGGCGGCAACATCGCCTCGACGCTGGCCGGTGAGTTCGCCTTCTCGATCTCACTGGCGCTGTCGCTGCTGTTCCTCGGCGTGCTCATCCGGGGCAGCGACACCGGTCGGCATCGGCCGTGGGCGGCCGGGCTGCTCGGTCTCGCCATCCTCTGCCACGTCTACGCGGCGATCCTCGCCGTCGTCGGCGGCGCGCTGTTCGTCATCTCCCGCCGCAGCTGGCGAGCGGTGCGCTGGGCGGCGCCGGTCTTCGTCGTCGGCGGCGCGCTGACGGGCTTCTGGCTGCTCCCGTTCGTGCTGCGCCTCGGCTACACGACCGACATGGGTTGGGAGAAGGACACCAACTACAAGGAGATGCTCTTCCCGTTCCTCGTCCACCCGGCCGACGGGAGCGGGACGCCCGTCTTCATCGGCGTGCTCGCCCTCGCCGCTGTTGCCGTCGTCGGCGGCCTGCTTCGGCGCCGGCGGGTGCCGCTGCTGCTCACCGCCATCGCCGCCTGCTCGGTGGTCGCCTTCGTGGTGATGCCCCAGAACCGCCTCTACAACTCCCGGCTGCTGCCGGTGTGGTTCCTGTGCGTGCACCTGCTTGCCGGGCTGGGGCTGGCCGAGCTGGTCAGTGGCGCCCGGTTGGCTCGTCGCCGGCGGCTGGCGCTGACATCGACGATCGGCGCCTTCGGTGTGGTGCTGCTGTCGGTCGCCGTCCCGCTCGCACTGGTGCCGGGTTGGCTGCCACTGCCCGAGCTCCACCACGGCACGCCCAGGATCGTCAAGGCGTCACGAGTCGAGAAGAGCTTCGTGCCCGACTGGGCGGCTGAGAACTACAAGGGCTACGAGGCGGCCGATGCCTGGCCCGAGTACCACCGGCTGATGGAGACGATGGGCCGTCTTCCGTGCGGCCGGGCCATGGCCGAGTTCTCCGAGAGCCTCGAGCGCTACGGCACCAGCACGGCGCTCATGCTCATGCCGTACTGGACCCACGGCTGCATCGACGCCATGGAGGGGATGTACTACGAGTCGGCCTCGACCACGCCGTACCACTTCCTCGCCGAGGCCGAGCTGTCGCGCACCCCGTCGTCGCCCATGCGCGACCTTCCCTATCGCGGCCTCGACGTCGCCCACGGCGTGCAGCAGCTCCGGCTGCTGGGCGTCCGCTACTACATGAGCTTCTCGAAGGCGGTGTACCGCCAGGCCAGTCGCGACCCCCAGCTGCGACTGGTCGCCACCTCCAAGCCGTGGTCGATCTGGGAGATCGAGGACTCGAAGGTTGTCGAGCCCTTGCACTACCTCCCGACGGTGCTCACCAACGTGCCCAAGGACGGCATCGGCTGGCTCGACGCCTCCGTGGCCGCCTACACCGCGGATCCCTCGAGCTTCGAGATCCCGTTCGCGGTCAGCGGCCCCCGCAACTGGCCCCGCGCCGAGGCCACCTGGTCGAAGGTCGACAAGGACGCGTCGAGGGGCGCCGACATCTCGTTGCCCGAGCCGGCCCGGCTCACGGTCGACCCCGCCACGGTGAGCCATGTCGAGCTCGGCGACGACCGGGTCAGCTTCGACGTCGACCGGCTCGGCACCCCGGTGTTGGTGAAGGTGTCGTACTTCCCCAACTGGCAGGTGCGTGGGGCCGACGGCCCTTGGCGGGTGACACCCAACCTGATGGTCGTCGTGCCGACGGCGCACCACGTCTCGTTGCACTACGGCGTGACGCCGGTCGACAAGGCCGGTTGGCTGCTCACCGTCCTCGGTGTCGTCGGCCTGCTGGTGCTCATCGTGCTGCCTCGTTGGCGACGAGAGCAGATGACCTACTGGACGTCGACCAAGAGCCGGGTCAGCCGCATCGAGGCGATCCGCCACTGACCATCGACCCGCCGATAGGTCTCGTGATAGTGGCCGTAGCCCATCACCCGAGGGGCACCAGGGCGGAGCACGATGTCGGCCATGGCCCACACCCCCGTGGCCTCGTCGGCGCCCGTCAGCTCGATCTCGGGCATGTGCCCGTGGTGCACGGTGGTCGCGGCCTCCAGCGCCTGGCGCACGAACGCCACGAACGTGTCGGCGTCGTCGAACGTGCCGGTCTCGCCGAGGTCGACCGCCACGTCGTCGGTGAAGAGTGCGCGCCACTCGTCCCACTGCTTGGTGTCGACGAACCGGAAGTAGCGAGCCTTCAACACCCGGATCGCCTCGAGGTCATCGCCGACGGCCATCAGTGCGTATGCGGGTGCGTGTCGCCCGGGTGGGTGTGCTCGTGGCGCGTGTCGAGCCACCGCCGGAACCCGGCGGCGTTGGAGTGCACGCCATTGAGCGTCTCGAGCTTGGCCCGATGGGCTTCGTCGACGTTGGCCACGTCGGAGGCGAAGGCAGCCTCCAACGCGAGGGCGATGTCGTCGCCCGCCCGCCACGCCTTCTCGGCGACCTCGGCCCACTGCCGCAACGTGCCGTCGGCCTCCTCGAGGATCGACCCGGGGTCGGGCACCAGTCCGTAGTGGGCCAGCGCGATGCCGCTCGGGCTGCGGTCGGCGAACCGCCTGAGCGAGTTGAGCGCCAGGTCGAGGTCGAAGTCGGGCGGCGGTGTCGCCGGCCGCAACACGCCGGCATCGGGCAGCCGCACGCCGACCGCATCGCCGGCGAACAAGATCCCCGACTCGGAGTCGTGCAGCGCCACGTGATGCTTGGCATGGCCGGGCGAGTCGACCGCGGTGAGCACCCGACCGGGCCCGATCACGATGTCCTCGCCGTCCTCCAGCACGTGCACCCGATCGGCCGGCGTGGGATCGAGCCGCCCGTACAGCGAGTCGAGCAGGTCGCCGTAGACCATGGCCGCCGACCGCACCAACCGGTCGGGCTCGACCAGGTGCCGGGCCCCCTTGGCGTGCACGTAGACCGTTGCCTTCGGGAACGCGGCGGCCACGTTGCCCACCCCGCCGGCGTGGTCGAGATGGATGTGCGTCACCGCCACCCCGGCCAGGTCGTTCGGCGACACACCGAGCTCGTCGAGGGCTGCCAGCAGCGTCGGCACCGACGACTGGCTCCCCGTCTCGACCAGCACCGGTGCCGGCCCCTCGATCAGGTAGCCGGCCGTCATCCGGGTCCAGCCCCCGAGGAGGGTGTCGATCTCGAGCACACCGGGCGCTATCCGGGTCGCGGCCACGCCTGCCAGTCTGCTCCACCGGCTTCTCTTCAGTTGTCAAGGTGCGCGGGCAGTCGGCGGGGAAGGGCCGTTGGTGCCCGTGGTGGTGCGACGCGGGGTGCGGGTCGTGGCTGTGGGGGAAGCGCGGGGCGGGCGGTCACCGGGGTGGGTCTGGTCCGGCGCGTGCGGCGGCCGCGGCGAGCTCTTTGGAGGTGCCGGGGTGGTCGGGGTGGCCGCGGGGGACCATCGGTCGTTTGCCGGTGCCGGTCACGAGCGCCCAGCCGTGATGGGTTTTGAGTTGGTGGTCGTGGGCGCAGAGCCAGTCGAGCCACCGGAGCGCGGTGATCTTGGTGTCGGCCCAGTCGACGCGATGGTCGACTTGGAGGTTGTCGCGGTGTCCACAGCCTTCGCGGGTGCAGACGACGTCGTACCAGTCGAGCGCGGTTTGTTGATGGGCGTTGGGGCGCCGGCCGAGATGGGCGACGTTGACGACGTCGACTCCTCGGGTGACCACGGCAGTGAGGAAAAGGTCGCCTGAGGCGGCCATGTTCCTGACCAGCTCGACGGGGACGGGCCCGACGCCGGCGATCTCGCAGACCTCCCCGGAGATGGGGTAGCCGCGAATGAAGGCGTCCCAGTCGATCCGGACGATGCCCTTGCGCACGACCGGCTGACCGGTGGTGCTGCCCGCGGCGGCGCGGGCCATCGACAACATGCCGTCAGCGGCGTAGGCGTCGGATGCTTCGCGCCGGCCGTCGGTGTGCGCGTCCTTGAAGGCCCGTTCGGCATAGCCCGACAGCACCTGCCACACCTCGCCGACCTCATCCGGTGTCGACCGGTAGCGGATCTCGGCCCCACCGTCGCCACTCGAGTACTTCCGGGCGAACCGTCCCTCGCGGATCTTGGCGTGGCGTGCCTTCGGGTCGGGCAACGCCGCATGCTTCACCCGGGCACAGACCTCTTGCAGCTCGCGCAGGCTCTGGCGGCCCGCGATCCCGATCAACTCCGACGCCGTGTCCGGCGCGGCGGCCACCGCATCAGCGATCGCCACTACCTGCGGACCCGACAACAACCCCGCCCGGGACGACTCGGCCACCAACGGCTGCTCGGCCAACTGCTTCGACGCCGCCAACAACCCCCGGGCATAACCCACCGACGTGCCCGACACCTTCGCCAGATAGTCAGCCGCCGACCGATGCCCCTTCGCCAGCCAGATGCTCGACTCCTCCACCCGGCACGCCAACGCCAACTTGGCACCAACGACCGCCCGTTCCAGCTGATCCAGCGCATGCCACGCCGCGGCCGCCTCCGGCAACGGGACCAGCCCGGGCTCGAACCCTCGGACCTCGTCGATCGCTAGACCGAACATATGTTCGATCATAACGGACGCCAACGACAACATCAACCCAAAGCGGATAATTTCTGAGAATCTCCCCACGACCCGACCCCGACGACCGGGTACACCCCGCGTTGTGCCTGGCAGT
>JAEKLB010000169.1 GCA_019510095.1 Acidobacteriota bacterium
GGAGCTGGTCTTGTGCGTGCCGCCCCGCCGGGACGGCTCCGTTCCCGACGAGGTGCTGGCCGCCGCCGCCCTCGCCGGTGTCGACGAGGTCCTGCGGATCGGCGGCGCCCAGGCCATCGGCGCCATGGCCTACGGCACCGAGACCATTCGCCCCGTCGACGTGATCGTCGGTCCCGGCAACGTCTACGTCGCCCTCGCCAAGCGAGAGGTGGCCGGGGTGGTCGGCGTCCCGTCCTCGTTCGCCGGCCCGTCGGAGGTGGTCGTCGTCGCCGACGAGTCCACGCCCGTCGCCCTTGCCGCCATCGACCTCGTCGTCCAGGCCGAGCACGGGCCGGACGGCCTGGCCTGGCTGGTCACGTGGTCGGAGAGCGTGGCCGGCGCCGTGACCGCCGCGGTCAACGAGATCGTCGCGGCATCCCCCCGTCGGGCCGAGATCACCTCGACCCTCACCGACGGCGGCTACGCCGTGGTGTGCGACGGGCCCGAGCAGGCGATGGTGGTCGCCAACCTGGTTGCCCCCGAGCATCTCGAGCTGCTGACCGCCAATCCCGAGGCGCTGCTCCCGTCGGTGCGCAACGCTGGCGCGGTGTTCTGCGGCCCGTTCGCGCCAGCTTCGGTCGGCGACTACCTCGCCGGGCCCAACCACGTGCTGCCCACCAACGGGTCGGCGCGGTTCGCCGGCGCCCTACGGGTCGACGACTTCCTGAAGCACGTGCACGTCGTGACCCTCACTCGAGACGCGCTCGAGGCGGTGGCCCCCCATGTCGAGGTCCTGGCCCGGGCCGAGGGCCTGGCGGCCCACGCCGAGTCCGTCCGCATGCGGGTCGCCGAGCCGGCGCAGGACGCCCGGTGAAGCGCCCCCGCGTCCGCGATGACCTCGTGCAGCTCGAGGGCTACCACTCGCCCCAGGTCGACGTCGACGTCCGGCTGAACACCAACGAGGCACCCGTCCCGCCCCCCGACGGCTTCCGCGACGCGGTGGCCGCCGAGCTCTCGCGCGTCGACTGGAATCGCTACCCCGATCGGGCCGCCACTGCCTTGCGTGAGGCGATTGCCGAGCACCACGGCGTCGATCCGGCGCAGGTGTTCGCGGCCAACGGCTCCAACGAGGTGCTCCAGTCGATCTGCCTCGCCTACGGCGGCGCCGGCCGTTGGGCGGTCGACTTCCAGCCGACCTATCTCATGCACGCGCAGATCGCATCGGTGACCGGCACCTCGGTGCGCCACGGCCGCCGGCTTGCCGACTTCACCCTCGACCCCGACGAGGCTCGCCGGACGGTGCAGGAGAACGACGCCGACATCACCTTCCTGTGCTCGCCCAACAACCCGACGGGCATGGTCGAGCCACCCGAGGTGCTCAAGGCGGTGATCGAGGCGGCCCCCGGCGTGGTGGTCGTCGACGAGGCCTACGGCCAGTTCGCCGACTGGTCGGCGGTGCTGATGCTCGACGAGGACCTGCCGATGGTGGTCACTCGCACCTTCTCGAAGACCTGGTCGATGGCGGCGGCCCGCCTGGGCTACCTGCTCGGTCCGACGTGGCTCGTCGCCGAGCTGGAGAAGGTCGTGCTGCCGTATCACCTCGATGCCCTCAAGCAGGCGGTCGGCATCGTCGCCCTGCGGTACGAGGCCGAGATGCACGAGCGGGTGGCGGCCCTGGTGGCCGAGCGCGAGCGATTGGTGGCGGCCATGGACCAGCTTCCCCTCGAGCAGTGGCCGTCAGGCGCCAACTTCATCCTGTTCCGGCCCCGCGACCGTCCTGGTCGCAACGTCTGGCAGGAGCTGCTCGACCGTTCGGTGCTGGTCCGGGACACGTCGTCGTGGCCCGGGCTCGAGGGCTGCCTCCGGGTCACGGTCGGGACCACCGCCGAGGACGACGCGTTCCTGGCTGCACTGACGGAGGTGCTCTCGTGAGCAGGACCGCGACCCGCTCGCGCTCGACCAAGGAGACGTCGATCGAGCTGGCGCTCGACCTCGATGGCGGGGGCGACGAGGTCTCGGTCACGACCGGGCTCCCGTTCTTCGACCACATGGTCAGCCAGGTCGGCAAGCACGCCGGCTTCTCGTTGCGGGTGGTGGCCAGCGGCGACGTCGAGGTCGACGCCCACCACACCGTGGAGGACGTCGGCATCACGCTGGGCGAGGCGTTCGCCGAGGCGATCGGCGACAAGGCCGGCATCCGGCGGTTCGCGTCGGGGCTCTATCCCCTCGACGAGGCGCTCGTCGAGGTGGCCCTCGACCTCAGCGGCCGGCCCTTCGTCGCCTACGACGTCG
>JAEKLB010000141.1 GCA_019510095.1 Acidobacteriota bacterium
GTACAGACCCGCCATCCGGTGACCCTCGCCGAGCAGGCGTCCACCACCCAGGCCCTGACGGGAGGCCGTTTGACGCTGGGCCTCGGTCTCGCCCACGCCGCGACACTCGAGGCGGTCTACGGGCTGCCTCGTCTCCGGTCGGTCAGCTACCTGGCGGACTACCTCTCTGCCTTGCAGTCGCTGATGGCCGGGGAGAAGACCGTTCCCAGCGACCGCTTCAGCATGGCCGCGCGGCTGGCGGCCCAGCTCCCCGAGGCTCCTCCGATCCTGCTTGCTGCCTTGGGCCCCCGGATGCTCGAGCTGGCTGGGGCCCAGACTGCTGGCACGATCACGTGGATCACCGGCGCCACCACGTTGGCTACTTACATCGCGCCGACCATCCGGGCTGCGGCCGAGGCCGCGGGACGCGGCGAGCCGCGTGTCGTGGCGTGCCTTCCGGTGTGCATCACCTCGGACGTCGACGACGCTCGCCAGCGCGTCGGCGCCTCGATGAACTCCTACAACGGCGTTCCTTCGTACCGCGCGATGCTCGACCGAGAGGGCGTCAGCGATGCCGTTGACGTCGCGATCATCGGCAACGAACAGCAGGTCCAGGACGCCGTCGCGAATCTGCTGCACGGCGGCGCCACCGACGTGGTTGTCATCCCCGCCGGTACACCCGATGAGCGCGACAGCACATGGGCGATCCTCGGGGATATGGCGCTCCGGAACGAATGACCTGACCCATCCGCCAGGCTCGTCCGGCCGGCGACGCTATGGGACGGTGATCACGACCTTGCCGGTGACGTGACCGGTCTGCACCTCCGCCAGTGCGTCGGCGGCCCGTTCGAGTGGGTACGTCGCCGTGATGTTGGGGTCGAGGGCGCCCCGTACCACGAGGTCGGCGAGCTCGATCAGAGTCGTCGTGGGGCGGTGGCGGCTCACCATCGAACCGCCGAACTCGCCGGCTGCGGTGGGGTCGGCCACCGTCACCAGGCGAGAGCCGTCTGCCAGCAGCGGCGCCACGTCGCGCAGCGCGTCGCCGCCAACCGTGTCGATGATCGCGGTCACACCAGCGGGAGCGAGAGCCTCGATCCGCTCCCGCACACCCTCGCCGTAGGCGACGGGTTCGGCACCGAGCTTCTCGACGAACGCGTGCTTCGGTTCACTCGCCGTGCCGATCACCCGCACGCCACGGTCGTGCAACAGCTGGACCACGACCACACCGACACCGCCAGCCGCGCCGGTCACCACGACGACGTCCCCCGCCTCCGGGTGCACATGCGCCACCGCGTTGTACGCCGTGACCCCACAGATCGGCAGCGTGGCAGCAGCAGCAAACGACAACCCAGCCGGCTTGGGGGCAGAGGCCTCAGCGTCGAGCAGCGCGTACTCCGAGAACCCAGCATCCGCGGTAGCGCCGAACACCTCGTCGCCCGGGGCGAAGCCAGTGACGCCAGGGCCAACGGCCTCCACCAGTCCCGAGGCCTCGCGCCCGAGGACGGCGGGGAGATCGAGCGGCCTGAAGTCCCGCAGAAGGCCTTCCCGAGTCTTCCAGTCGACCGGATTGACGCCCGCGGCCTTCACCGCGACGAGCAGCTGACCAGCCCCCGGGCTCGGCTTGGCCACATCGGCCACCGCCGAGTGCTCCGGGCCGCCGTATTCCTTGAAGATGAGCGCTCGGGGCACAGACTCTCCTGACATCAGCAGTGACCCCCCTCACGGAGTCACCAGCGGGCCGCAGCAAACTAGCCAACGAGGCCCAGACCATGGTGCCGGCGCGCTGAGCATCGAAGTCGCCCGTGAGGGCCCATCGTCCTGGGCCCGGTGGAGCGACGGATCAGACGGACACGGGTTCGCTCGTGAGCCCCGTCATCAACTCGTCGAACGACATCGACTTCGCGTAGAACCAGCCCTGGGCATAGCGAACTCCGGCGTCGTGGAGGAGCACCGCCTGCTCGCGGTGCTCGACACCCTCCGCCACCATCTCGTAGTTCAACTCGAGGCCCATTCGGATGATCTGGAAGATGACCTGGCTGGCAACAGCTTCGGTGCCGAGCGTGTCCACGAAGCTCTTGTCGATCTTGATGCCATCGAAGTCGTACCGCTCGAGATACGAGAGGCTCGAATAGCCCGTACCGAAGTCGTCGATCACCACGCTGATCCCGTGCACCCCCAGCGCCCGAACGATTCCGGGGGCACGCTCGTGGTCGAGGAAGTCGCGCTCCGTCGCCTCGACCGAAAGGCTGCGGGAAGAAGCACCCGTGGCTACGGCGAACTCATGCAGCATGTCCACGGTCTCCGACCGCCGAAGGTCCTCGGGCGTCAGGTTGACGTGAAGCTTGAAGTCAGGGAACCGGCGAAAGATCTCCGCCACCTCGTCACGGATGAGCTCGAGGACATGGGTCGTGAGCTGCGGCCCAAGTCCGGAATCTTCGATGAGCGGCATGAAGAGGTCCGGTCGCACGCGCTCGCCGCTCGAACGCGTCCACCGGATGAGTGCCTCGGCACCGGTCCATCTACCACTTGGTAGCTCGACGACGGGTTGGTACTCGACGTAGAACTCGTGGTTCTTGAACGCGGCGCGAAGGACGGCAGGCATCGCCTGTTGGGCCCGGCCCAACACGACGATTCCGACCGCGAGAAGGCCGCCGATGACGACGGCGAACGGCACCAACAGCAGGGCGGCGCGCCGGGCGCGGTCATTGATGTGGCCGGCGGAGATCGAAGCGATCGAACCCGACAACCACCGGCTCGAGCGCGTGACCGTGACCAGACGGCCGTGTGCCGCGAACGTCCGCTGATCACCAGCGGCAACGTGCACCCGGGCCCAGCTCGGGTCGATGGCACCCTTGGACGCGTACAGGGTGCCGTTGACGGTCGAGTACGTCGCGAGCGAGATGTCCTCGTCGTGCACGGGAAAGTCGATGGCGATGTCAGCACTGACCACACAGGCGTAGCCGTACAGCTCGACCATCTTGAACGTCACGCCTGGCGCGATGGGCAGCATCACCTTCGCCCGGATCTTGGCCCCGAGACCGCCGATCAAGTCGACCGGCGGAAGCGTCACGTTCAGAGCACCGAGCGATGTGCAGGTGAGCCGGTTCCCTTGGACCCGGCCGAGGGCCTGCAGGGTCGACGACGAGACGTCGAGCTGCCGCATCGTCGCAACGTTCTCGGACGAACACGGCCCGAACTCCCGCCCGGTCGCCCGGAGCCGTTGGAAGGCCGCCAGCTCTTGGTCGGTGATGGCGTCATTGCGGACGAGAACGTCCTGGGCATACCCGGCCACACGCCCACGCTCGGCATCGAGGCCACTTCGGTAGGCAGCGACGATGGCGAGGACCGTTGGCGCGAGAACGGCAAGGGCGGCCAGGAAGGCGACGGCGATCGTGGCCGAGCGCCTGGACGGGGTCCACGCCCCGATCATGTCGGGGCCGACCTGGCGACGGCCTCGCCCGTTCGAATGTCCCTGCTCACGGCAACCGACATGACGTTGAACGCCCCGATCACGTCCCGTAGCTCAGCAGCACCCGCGACGGTGGCCTGCTCACCGAGCTGACCGCGGCTGACGGCATGCGCGCTGCGCTCGAGCTCCCGCAGAGGCCCGAACAACAGAGACCGTGACCCGAACGCAATCGTCACTGTCCACAACACCTCGGCCGTCACGAGGACACCGCCGAGCTTCAGGTAGAGCGAGGTGCGGCGGGCGAGGCCACGCAGCCGGTCGGCGGTGATTCGATCGACGTCCGCGCCGAACCTCTCGATGTTCGCCATGATCTGGCCCTTGACCGAGTAGTAGTAGCTGTTGGTGAGTTGATCCACCAGGCGGCTGGCGTCCGGCGTGGCGGAGGCGTTGGGCCCGCGCTCGGTCCTCACCGCCGCCCTGTCCATCACGGACGTCTCCAGCAACGCCAGTTGGTTCGACAGGTCGGCCCCCTGCCGGAGCCGGGCCACCACCCGGTCGGGGACGGCCAAGTCATCCAACAGGGCGTCCAGGCCTCTGGCGCCGCCTCCATCGGCGATGCGCTCGTGCCCGGCCAGGACGCGGTCCCAGTAGGTCCCGTCGTAATCGCCCGGCCTCGGGGCGGTGCCTGCTCGGATCGCCAAGATCCGATCGAAGTAGTCGCGGAAGCGCGGCTCACCGCGGATGACATAGAGCTGGGCGAACCGAGTCAGATTGTTGGAGTCGTCACGAAGGGCGGTGGCAAGCGTCAAGGCCGCGGTTCGGTCAATCTCGGCGGTCCGCCTATCCCTCGCGACCGCCCCGCTCGCGAGAACGAGGCACGCGCCGGACATCACCAGCAGGGCCATGACCGCGATCCACATCTTCGCGGCGCGACGGAGCGACCATGCAAGTGCGCCTGATCGTCGCGGCGTGTGGCGCTCCGTGGCCACTTCCCGCGGTCGAACCATTCGGCAATCGTTTCGCCTGGAGGTCCCGAGCGCCATAGCTCGTCCTGGCCCTGCTGTCCATGGTCACCCGTCGCCATGCGTCACTCAATCAGGACATCTGCGCCCGAACAGCCATCGACTGCCGCACTCACGCCACTTATGGTTCAGTGCCATGGTGTTACGCCGCGGAAGCTCGCCGCATGAGGCAGCCGCTCTCGTGCTCGATGACGTGCGCCTGGCGCTCGATGGCGTGCAACGGGCGGCGGATCTTCGTCACGCGTTCGACCAGGCTTGCGTGGGGGCGACTCGCGTCACCGGCGGTCGCTCCGCCCTCATCGCGACCGGTCGTCACGGCTCCTTTGCGGTCGCTGGCAGCGCTGGTGAGCTGCAGCGCACGGATTCCGACGCGCTCCTACGGGGTCTCGAAGCGTCCACCGCGCCGGTGCCGGTGATCGGCCCGACGGTGATGGTGGTGCCCTTGGCCGGCCTCACCACGCAGGGCGCTCTCGGCGTCTTTGGCGCCCCAGTGCTCACTCGCCGAACGCTGGAGCTGTATTGCGAGATGGTCACGACCGTTCTCAACCTGCGCCAGCTCCTCGAACAGGCGGCCAACGCTGCCCATCGGGTCCAGCCCGTGGAGGGCCTGTCCGGCGCTCTTGCCTCGGTGGGCCAAGGTGACGGCCTGGTCGTCGTCGGCGTGGACAACCTCGAGTCGATCCGGGACCGACAGGGGGTCGACGTCGCCGACTCACTGGTCTCTGGAGCCGGCGCGCACCTGCTGAACGCGACGCGGCCGCCCGGCGACCTAGTGGTGGCACTCACCGGTGGCCGGTACCTCGTCGTGCTCCGAGAGCTCAAGGCACCGATCGACACTGTGGCCGTCCGAGTGCTCGACGGATGGCGCCGTGGTCGGCCGACGAGCTCCATCAGCATCGGTGCTGCGCTTCACGTGCACGGTTCTCCGCTCGACACATTGGAATGTGCCGAAGGCGTTCTCGCCTCCGCCACGGTCGCCGGCGGTGATCGCGTCCTCGTGGCCGCTGTCGAACGACTGTCCTGACACGCGACGCGTCTACATCGCTGCGCTCCGCAGCCGCGGCCAGGGACGCCGAGCTGGACGCGGGCGACGCCGCGCCGCTGGCCACCTAGCCGGGCGGCAGAGTCGGGCGATCCGGGTACGGTCGGCGGGCCCCACCCAAGACGACGAGGGAGCTGACCCGTGAGCCTCGACGACGTGACCGGCGCCCTCCAGCAGCTCGCCGAGGTGCTGCAGACACAGGAGACGCTCGGCGGGGCGCTCGCCGGCATCGCCGAGGCGGCAACGCGCTCCGTCCCCGGATGTGACGCGGCCACCATCGCCATCTCCATCGAAGGACGCCCGGCAACCGCAGCCATGACGGCCCGCGCCGCCCTCGAGCTCGACATGGTGCAGTACGACACCAACGACGGGCCGTGCCTCACCAGCTTCGCCACGGCGAGCACGATCCGCCTCGATCTCGCGGAAGGCGACGAGCCCTTCCCCCACTTCGCGCCCGCCGCGCGACGCCGCGGGGTTCGCGGCGTCCTTTCGGTTCCCGCCACGTGGGGAGGCGAGCTGGTTGCCACGCTGAACCTCTACAGCCGGACGCGCCCGTTCGACGAGAGTGCTGTCGCCGTCGCAACCGTGTTGGCTGCACAGGTTGCCATCGCCGTCAGCCGGTCGCCGGAGTTCGCCGCCGCTCGCGCCGTCGTCGACGGCGCCCAGCGAACCGCCGAGGATCAGGCCGATGTCGACCTGGCCTCGGGGCTCCTCATGGTCACCCAAGGGTGTACCGCCGAACAGGCCGAAGGGCTCCTTCGGGAGGCGGCCGCACACGACGAACAGACCATCCTCCAAATCGCGCGGCGCATCATCCAGGAGAACAAGCCGTCGCGGTGATCGGTGGCATCTCTCGCGCCGTCCCAGACGCCCGTGCGCCCGCAACGCCGTCGCGCCGCTAGGGCGCGAGTGCCTGCCGCAGTGCCAGGACGCCGTCGGGGACGATCGTCCACCACATCCAGCGACCGCGCTTCTCACCCACGATGAGCCCCGCTTCGGCGAGAGCCTTGGTGTGGTGGCTGATGGTCGGCTGCGACTTGCCGAGCGGAGCCTCGAGATCGCACGAGCAGCACTCGCCGGCGCTGGCGATCATCGACAGGAGCCGGAGCCGGACCGGGTCGCCGAGGGCTGCGTAGCCGCGGGCGAGGTCGACGGCTTCCTGCTCGGACAGGGTCGTCGTGAGGACGGAGGAGCAGCAGGATTCGATCTCGGCGATCTTTGTCTTGGCCATGCGTCCTCCTATTGACATCCGTCGATACATTTGCCACAGTCAATCCATCGACTGAGGTCAATCTACAGGGAGGGCCCTGATGTCCCGAGTGCAACTGGCGCTGAACGTCTCGAACATCGACGAGGCGGTCGCCTTCTACTCGAAGCTGTTCGCCACTGAGCCGGCCAAGCGGCGCGACGGCTACGCCAACTTCGCCATCGACGAGCCGCCCTTGAAGCTCGTGCTCATCGAAGGGAACGGCCAGCCCGGCACCATGAACCACCTTGGTGTCGAGGTGATGTCGACCGACGAGGTCCCCGCCGCCACCAGCCGGCTCTCGTCGGAGGGCCTGGCGACTGCGACCGAGGAGAACGTGTCCTGCTGCTTTGCCGTGCAGGACAAGGTCTGGGTCGACGCCCCCGACGGTGAGCCGTGGGAGATCTACACCGTCCTCGCCGACACCGAGATGCCTCCCGGCCAGCTCCGAGCCGAAACCGTTGACGATGCGCTCTGCTGCGCCTCGGCGCCGGAGTCCGCCGCTCGCTGCTGCTGAGTGAAGCCTCGCCCGCAAGGCCACGGCCGCTGTCCCGACGTTCCCGCCGAAGACATGGTCGTGCCCCACGACGAGCTCGCCGCTGCCAAGGAGTAGCCCTGTCCCGTTTCGACGAACTGCCCGAACACGAACAGCACCTCCTGCGGTCCGGCCGGGAGGCCCTTGCCCGCCGCCACGGCGACGTGTTCGACGGCGGCACCCTCGACGAGTTCCTCGTCACCAGCTACGAACAGCTCGCCTCCCGCGCCAAGGTCGACAGCTTCCTGCCCCTGCTCGCCGAACGCTTCGCCCGCCAGCGCCTCGACGCCCTCACTCGCGTCAAGACCCAAGACCAAGCCCACACGCCGGCCGTCCTGTTCCTGTGCGTCCACAACGCCGGCCGCTCCCAGATGGCCCTCGGCTGGTTCAACCACCTCGCCGGCAACCGCGCCATCGCCTGGTCAGGCGGCTCCGAGCCCGGAGCGGAGATCAACCGCTCCGCCGTGGAAGCCATGCGTGAGGTCGGCATCGACATCACCGCCGAGTACCCCAAGCCCTGGACCGACGAGATCGTCCAAGGAGCCGACGTCGTCGTCACCATGGGCTGCGGCGACACGTGCCCCTACTTCCCCGGCAAGCGCTA
The DNA here is from genome assembly GCA_019510095.1 of Acidobacteriota bacterium. Taxonomy (GTDB): domain Bacteria; phylum Actinomycetota; class Acidimicrobiia; order Acidimicrobiales; family CADCSY01; genus JAEKLB01. The sequence goes on from JAEKLB010000141.1 coordinate 7,838, forward strand.
CGAGGACTGGGAGCTCGACGACCCCGCCGGCCAAGACGTCGCCGCCGTCCGACCCATCCGCGACGACATCGAACGACGCGTCCGCGAGCTGCTGGCGACCCTCGGCGTACGGACGATCTGAGCGGCAGTGCCGCAGCACCGCTGCCGTTGTGACCGCCTTGTGACCACGACCAGCGTTTCCTGGCATCTCGACCGGAGCAACGGGTCACTGACCTGGGCTGTCGCCCCGCGAACCTGGTGTCGGAGAGGGGACTTGAACCCCTACGCCCTTGCGGGCACCAGCCCCTCAAGCTGGCGCGTCTGCCTATTCCGCCACTCCGACGTGGACGGGAGAGTGTAGCGGCGGGGCCCGAGGGCCCAAGTTCTGGGCAATACGGCGGGGCCCGAGGGCCCAAGTTCTGGGCAATAGTCCTCGCTCAGCGAGCGCAACTGCCCAGAACCCGGGGATGCGGCCGCTCAGACCAGGGCCTTGACCTCGGCGAAGTGGCAGGCGACCGGGTGGCCGTTGCCGCGATCGATCAGCTCGGGGACCTGCTCGACGCACGCCGAGGTGTCGATTCCCTGCTTCTCCAGGGCCTGGCGCCACCAGCAGCGGGTGTGAAACCGGCAGCCGGAAGGGGGGTCGATGGGACTGGGCACGTCGCCGCTGAGGACGATCCGCTCCCGGGCCCGCTCCCGCTGGGGGTCGGGCAGGGGGATGGCCGACAGCAGGGCCTGGGTGTAGGGGTGCGCCGGCCGGTGATAGAGGTCCTCCCGGTCGGCGGTCTCGACGATCCGGCCGAGGTACATCACGGCCACCCGGTCGGAGACGTGGCGGACGACCGAGAGGTCGTGGGCGATGAACACATACGACAGGTCGAGGCGCTCTTGCAGCTCCCGGAAGAGGTTCACCACACCGGCCTGGATGGACACGTCGAGGGCCGAGACCGGCTCGTCGAGCACCAGCATCGTCGGGTCGAGCGACAGGGCCCGGGCCACACCGATGCGCTGGCGCTGCCCGCCCGAGAACTCGTGGGGGAACCGGTTGGCGTGCTCGGGTGACAGGCCGACCAGTCGCAGCAGCTCCTGCGCCCGGTTGTTGGCATCCTTCGACGACAGCCCCTGGTGCACCCGCATCGGCTCGGCGATGGCCGCGCCCGTGGTCATCCGCGGGTTCAGCGACGAGTACGGATCCTGGAAGACGATCTGCAGGCGAGGCCGGGTGCGGCGCAGCTCACGGGCGCTGAGCGTGGCGAGGTCGCGGCCCTCGAAGAACACCTCGCCGGAGGTGGGCCGGAGCAGGTGCAGCAGCAGCCGACCGGTGGTCGACTTCCCGCAGCCCGACTCCCCCACCAACCCGAGCGTCTCGCCCCGGTGCAGGGTGAGGCTCACGTCGGAGACGGCATGCACCCGCCCCACCTCACGACCGATCACGCCCCCCCGGACCGGGAACTCCTTGACCAGGTTGCGGGCCTCGATCAGTACCTCGGTCATCGCGGGGTCGGCTCCCACTCCGGCACCTTCAGACCCTGGCCTTTCAGCTCCTCGGCGAAGTGACAGGCCGAGCGATGGTCGAGGCCACCGACATGGCGGAGGGGCGGGATCACCTCGTTGCAGATTCCCGGCACCCGCGCCATCGGGCACCGGGGGTGGAACGCGCACCCACTCGGACGCCGCACCAGCGAGGGCGGCGAGCCCTTGATGGGTTGCAACTCCTCCCGGCCGAGGTCGTCGATGCGGGGCAGCGAGTTCAGCAGCCCGAGGGTGTACGGATGGCGCAGCTCGTAGAAGAGCTCGTCGACCGTGCCCAGCTCGACCTCCTTCCCGGCGTACATCACCATCACCCGGTCAGCCATGCCGGCCACCACCCCGAGGTCATGGGTGATGAGCATGATCGCCGAGTCAATCTCGTCCTTGATCGACAGCAGCACCTCGAGGACCTGCGCCTGGACGGTCACGTCGAGTGCGGTGGTCGGCTCGTCCGCGATGAGCAGATCGGGCCGGCAGGCAATGGCCATGGCGATCATGACCCGCTGCCGCATGCCACCAGAGAACTCGTGCGGGTGCATGTCGACCCGCTTCCTGGCCTGCGGGATGCCGACCAGCTCGAGCAGCTCGATGGCCTTCGCCCGCGCCTCCTTCCGAGTGGCGTCCTCGTGGATCCGCAGCATCTCGCCGATCTGCTTGCCGACGGTGTGCACCGGGTTCAACGCCGACAGCGGGTCCTGGAAGATCATGGCGATCTCCTTCCCCCGGACGTTGCGCATCCGCTCGCCGCTCTCCTCCAGCAGGTTCTCGCCCTTCCAGAAGATCCCCTCGCCGGTGATCTCCGCTGTCTCCGGCGGGAGCAGACCGAGGATGCTCATCGCCGTCACCGACTTGCCTGAGCCAGACTCCCCGACCACCGCGAAGACCTCTCCTCGGCGGACATCGAAGGAGACGCCATCGACGGCGAGCACGTCGCCATCGTCGGTGTGGAACGTGGTGTGGAGGTCGCGGACCGACAGCAGGACGCGGGTATCGGTGGGCATGCGGCGCTTCACTTCTGCTTCGGGTCGAGAGCGTCGCGCAAGCCGTCGCCGATGAAGACGAAGGCGAGCACCGTCAGGACCAACGCGATCGATGGGAAGAGGAGCAGATGCGGCGCGTTGGCCAGGTCTCCCTTGCCCTGGGCGATCATCAGCCCCCAGGCCGGTGTTGGATCCCTGACGCCGACCCCCAGGAACGACAGCGCCGCCTCGGTGAGGATGACCCCGGCGATCGAGATGGTGCCGTAGACGATCACTGGCTGTAGGGCGTTGGGCAGGATGTGCCGGAACATGATGCGCGGCCGCGAGAACCCGAGCGCGGTTGCCGCCTCGACGTACTCCAGCTGCTTCAGCGACAGGAAGCTGGCCCGCACGATGCGGGTGAGCGACGTCCACGTCGTCAGCCCGATGATCAGGATGACTGCCCGCTCGCTGCCGCCCAGGACGCTGGCGATGGCGATGGCGAGGACGATGTAGGGCACGGCGAGGACGATGTCGGTGACGCGGGCGATCACGGTGTCGATCAGGCCCCCGAAGAAGCCAGCCGTCGCCCCCAGCACCAGCCCGATCAGCAGCGAGAGGGACG
>JAEKLB010000142.1 GCA_019510095.1 Acidobacteriota bacterium
CAATCGGGCCAGCCGGGCCAGCCCTTCACTGGTCAGTCGGGCCAGGGCTTCCCGGGCCAGCCGGGTCAGCCGTTCGTGGGTCAACCGGGCCAGCAGGGGCAGCCCTTCCCTGGTCAGTCGGGTCAGGGCTTCCCTGGTCAGTCGGGCCAGGGCGTGCCTGGGCAGGCCGGCCAGCCGTTCACGGGTCAACCAGGTCAGCCCGGGCAGCCGTTCACTGGTCAACCGGGCCAGGGCTTCCCGGGCCAGCCGTTCACCGGCCAGCCGGGCCAGCCCGGACCGGGCTTCACGGGTCAGACCTTCTCGGGCCAGCCGGTCCAGAGCTTCCCGGGCCAGGCGTTTGGTGGGCAGCCGGGCCAGGGCTTCCCGGGTCAACCAGGTCAGCCGGGTCAGCCCGGTCAGCCCGGTCAACCGGGTCAGCCAGGCGGGAACTCCCAGCCCTTCGGCTTCAGCCCGAGTGGCGCGCCGATCCTCTTCAACCCCAACGGCGCCCAGGGCGGACCGGGTCAGCCCGGTCAAGGTCCGAACGGCGGCCCTGGCGGTCAGCCGCAAGGACCGAAGTTCGTTCCTCTCAACCAGCTGACCGGACCCGGTGGTGGACCCAACGGGGGTCCCAACGGGCAGCCGCCCCAGCCGCAGTTCGTCTCGCTGAGTGAGCTCGGCGGGCCGGGCGGTCCCGGCGGTGGGCCGGGCGGACCGCCTGGTGGCGGAGGACAACCGCCCCAGCCGCAGTTCGTGTCGCTCAGCTCCCTGCTCGGCCCGCCACCCGGTGGTGGCGGCGGTCCCGGCGGCGGTGGTGGACCCGGTGGCGGCGGTCAGGGTCCCGGTGGGGCACGGCCAGCGCCGCCGGCGCCCGAGTTCGTCTCGCTGAGTGAGCTCGTCGGCCCGATCCCTGGCGATGGTGGCGGCGCAGGAACCGCAGGACAACAAGGTGGTGGAGCTGGCGGTGGCGGTCCCGGCGACGCGTCGCCGCCGGCACTCGAGTCCGTCGATCTCGGCACGCTGCTCACTGAGCAGGAAGGCGCCGCAGATCTGCCGCCGGCACCGGAGAGCATTCCGCTCGACGAGTTGCTGGCGCTGTAACGCCGCCTCGCACCGCACGAACCTTCTGAAGGAGATCGCAACATGACAGTGGACACCTCGAACACGTCCGACGTGTTCGGCACATCGACCGCGTCCGTCTCGCGCAACCCACAGCTCATCGGCATCGTGGCCCTCGTCGTGGCCATCGTCGCCCTCGGCTTCGGGTTCATGGGCGCTGGGTCGAGCGAGCCCAACATGGCCGCCGACTTCGACGCCAAGGCCGACAACGGCCTGTATCAAGCAGTGACCCTGACCAACGGCACCGTGTACTACGCCAAGATCGGTCACAAGGGCGGCGCTCTCGTCCTGACCGACGTCTACTACCTCACCGGCGCCACGGCCCAGAACCCATCGGGCTCGCTGGTGAAGCGCGGGGCCGAGATCCACGCGCCCACCGGCGACATGGTGCTCAACCCAGACGTCGTCCTGCAGGTCGACAACGTCGGGAAGACGTCGATCATCGCCCGAGGGATCGCCCGCATCAAGGAGGGTGGCACCGCCACGACCACCACGACGGCGGCGCCGGCGACGACGACAACCGCCGCGCCCTAGCCGGTCAGCCGGCTCGCACGTCCCACCGCTGTGCGTCGGCGAGTCCCTGGCTGCACCCAGGGATTCGCCGTCGCGGGCGTGTACAGCTCGGTCAGCGGAACGCGGGGATGACTTCCTTGCCGAACAGCTCCATGGCGGCCATGCCCTGGGACCCGTGGAAGCTCGGGTAGAGGTACTCGCAGCCAGTCATCTCGTGGCAATGGCGAATGCCGGCGATCACGTCGTCGGGCGTGCCCGCGACCATCCAGTCCTGCCCCAGCTCGTCGAGGGTGGTGATCCCGCCGCCGCTCTTCAACTTCTTCGACGCGTCCTCGTTGCGCTCGCCAGGGGCGCCCGCTCGTCGATAGCCGCGTAGGACCGCCAGCACCTCGGGCAGCCACCCGTCCTCGACCTGCTGGCGGGTGGGGCCGATCCCCACCAGTCGCATCAGGCAGATCTCGCCGGCGCGACCGTTGGCAGCTGAGGCCCGGCGGAACTCCTCGATCTTGGGCTGCACGGCGGGCAGCCGGTCGCCGAAGCCCACCATCCAGCCGTCGGCATGCGTCGACGCCCGGCGAATGCCGGGACCGACGTTGGCGCCGACCCACACCGGCGGGCGCGGCTGCTGCACGGGTTTGGGGAACACCTCGACCTCGTCGAAGTCGAAGTGCTCGCCGTGGAACGCGAACTTCTCCTCGGTCCACGCCCGCTGCACGATCTCGAGCGCTTCGGTCATGCGGGTGCCGCGCCGCTCGTACGGCAGCTGCAGGGCGTCCCACTCGTACCGGCGGTAGCCGAGGCCGGCACCGAGGAATGCTCGCCCGCCAGAGATCTGGTCGAGCACGGCGATCTCCTCGGCCACGTCGAGCGGATGGTCGAGCGGCAGCAGGAAGATGCCGGTGCCGAGGCGCAACGTCGACGTGCGGGCGGCGATGGCGGCCAGCGCCACCCACGGGGAGGCGGTGTAGCCGTGGGTGAAGCGGTGGTGCCCGACCGCGCCGAAGTCGAAGCCCAGCTCCTCGGCGCGGGTGGCCCATTCGAACGACTCGTGGAGCGGGTCGCGGGGCCTGGACGGGTCGGGACGGAAGGGGATGCTGACACCGAACCTCATGGCGCGGCACTGTACGGCGATGGCGTTGGCCCTGCCCCGGGACGGAAGGTTCGCCCCGAGCCAGACCGGGCCGCTCCACCTCGGCAATCTCCGCACGGCGTTGGCGGCGTGGCTGTTCGCCCGGTCCTCCGGTGGCCGCTTCCTCGTCCGCATCGAGGATCTCGACCAGGCCGCCGCCCGCCCTGAACACGAGGCCTCTCACCTCGCCGACCTCGAGGCGTTGGGCCTCGACTGGGACGGCGAGGTGGTGCGCCAGTCGAGCCTTCGGCAGCGTCATGACCGGGCCATCGACACGTTGGTGGCGGCCGGCCTGACGTACCCGTGCTTCTGCACCCGCAAGGAGGTGGCGGAGGCGGCCGCCGCGCCCCATGACGACGGGCCCGACGGTCGCTACCCCGGTACGTGTCGCCACTTGAGCGAGGGCGACCAGCAGGCGTGGTTGGCGCTCGGTCGGCGGCCAGCACTGCGGCTGCGGGCGGAGGGCGCACGCGAGTCGTTCACCGACCGCCTGTACGGCTGGTTCGAGGGTCCGGTCGACGACTTCGTGCTGCGTCGCAACGACGGCACGCCCGCCTACAACCTGGCGGTCGTGGTCGACGACGCCGCCCAGGGCATCGACGAGGTCGTCCGCGGCGACGATCTCCTGGCCACCACGCCGAGACAGGTCCACCTGGCCCGGTTGCTGGGGCTGGCGGTCCCGTCCTATGCCCATGTCCCTCTCGTGGTCGGGCCCGACGGCGAGCGGCTCGCCAAGCGGCACGGCGCGGTGACCTTGGCCGACCGGGTGGCGGCAGGGCAGACCGTCGACCAGGTGCGGTCGCAGCTGGCCTCGAGCCTCGGTCTGTGCCGGGCCGACGAGCCGGTCTCGATGGCGACCTTGACCGAACGCTTCGATCCGGCGGTAGTTCCCCGTGCGCGTTGGGTACTCCACGCCCCGTGAGAGACGTCGATCTCGGGGGGCTTGAGCGCGCATGAGGACGATTCGGTCGTTGCTGTCGTTGGTGGTGGCGGCCACCGTCCTGGTTGCGCTGGCGCCTGCTGCGCCGGCGGCGACCCCTCCCGCCGTCACGTGGTCGGTGGAGCTTCCCGGTGCCGCCATACGGGAGTCGTCGCCGCTGCTGGCCGACCTCGACGGCGACGGCACCCTCGATGTCGTCGTCGGCGCACGCGACGGCAAGGTGTACGCCCTTCGGGGCAAGGACGGCGGCAGCGTGGCCGGATGGCCGCAGGCCACGACCAATCCGATCGACTCGTCGCCATCGATGGCCGATGTCGACGGCGATGGCCGGCCGGAGGTGTTCATCGGCTCTGGCTCCTACGCGGCCAGCGGCGGCGCCCTGTATTCGTTCTCCCGCACCGGTGCGTTGCGCTTCCGGCGAGAGCTGAAGGACCAGTCGTTCAACAACCCGTCGGTCTTCTCGACTCCGGCGTTGGGTGATCTCGACCACAACAACAGCGTCGATGTGGCGGCGGCCAGCCTTGGCGTGGCGTCGGCGTGGCAACTGAGCGGCAGTGGCGCGCCGCTCAGCGGTTATCCCTACTTCTGGGACGACACGATCTTCTCCTCGCCGGCCCTGGCCGACGTGAACGGTGACGGAACCACCGACATGGTGATCGGCGGCGACTCCACCGCCGGCGGCCGGGTCGACTTCAAGGGCGGGATCGTGCGGGCGCTGACCTCTGGCGGCCGCGGGTTGTGGGAGTTCCGCGTTGACGACATCGTTCGGTCGTCGCCGTCGATCGGCGACATCGATGGCGACGGCCGTCTCGACGTCGTGTTCGGCGTGGGTGACTTCTACGGCGGCAATGACTCGACCGCGGTGTTCGCGCTCGACGCTGCCACTGGCCAGCTCAAGTGGCGGCGCGCCACCAACGGGCTCGTGTTGGGCTCGCCGGCCCTGGCCGACGTCAACGGCGACGGCAAGCTCGACGTGGCGGTAGCCACGTTCCCCAGCGGCCACGGCAAGGGTGCCGGTGGCTCGTTGTACGTCCTGAAGGGCGCCGACGGCAGCGATGTCGCCCACTTCCCGGTGTCCGTGGGGGCGGGAGCGCAGGCTGGTGTCGTGACCGGCGACATCGACGGCGACGGTGGGCAGGACCTTCTGGTGCCGACGGGCGCGTGGGTCGCCGTCGTGAGCGGCAAGACGGGTTCGGTCCTCTACGACCTGGCGCAGAACACCACGACCGGGTTCCAGAGCTCGCCAGCGGTGGGTGACATCGATGGCGACGGCCGGATCGACGTGGTGGCCGCCGGCACCAAGGCCAACGGCCGCGGTGTCGTGTTCCGGTGGGAGCTGCCGGCGGCCTCGAAGCTGGGTCTGCTCACGTGGCCGCAGTTCCGCAAGGACTCGCGACGCACCGGGTCGTGGACCACTGGCCTGGCACCGTCCACCGCGCTGGCCTTCAGCCGGGTGGCCGGCAGCGACCGCTTTGCGACCGCGGTCGCGCTGTCCAGCGGTACGGCCGCAGGCGTCGACGTGCTCTACGTGGCGACCGGCACGTCGTTTGCCGATGCCTTGGCCGGCGGGCCGGCGGCCGGTGTCAACAACACCTCCGTCCTCCTCGTGAACCGCGACGAGATCCCGACCGCGACGATCGACCGGCTGCGCCAGGTCAAGCCCAAGCGGATCGTGGTGCTCGGCGGGTCGGGGGCGGTCAGCGATTCAGTGGTCTCCGAGCTGGCGGGCTACGCCACCAGCGGGGTGTCGCGGGCCGCGGGCAGCGACCGCTACGCGACCGCGGCAGCGGTCTCGAGCCAGGCCTTCCCGTCGGCCGGCGTGCCGGTGGTCTACATCGCCACCGGCGCCAACTTCCCCGATGCCCTGGCCGGCGCGGCGGGTGGTGCGCTGAAGAAGGGACCTGTGTTGCTGGTGCCCGGCACCGAGATCCCCTCGAGCACGTCGACCGAGCTCCGGCGCTTGGCGCCGAAGTCGATCGTCATCCTCGGGGGCCCGAGCGCGGTGAGCGCGTCGGTTGAGCAGCAGCTGTCGTCGTACTCGTCGAGCGTCACCCGCCTGGCCGGTGGCGATCGGGTGTCGACGGCGGTGGCCGTGTCGAAGTCGCTCTTCCCGAGCGGCGCCACCACGGCGTACATCGCGACCGGCGCCAACTTCCCCGACGCCCTGGCCGGTGGCCCGGTCGCGGCGGCGGCGAAGGCGCCACTGCTGCTGGTCACCGGGCCGTGCCTGCCCGGCAACGTGCGGGCCGAGCTCGACCGCCTGGGCGCCACCAAGCTCGTCCTCCTCGGCGGCGACACCATCGTCCCCGCCGCCATCGCCTCCTTCACCCCCTGCTCCTGAACCCCTCACGCCCCGAACTCGCGAGTTGCTGCTGTCGAGGGGCCGACGGCCGGTCAGGGTTGGTGCTTGAGCACTGACTGGGCGGCCCAGTAGCCGCACATGCCGTGGACGCCGGCGCCGGGTGGCGTCGACGACGAGCACAGCCAGAGGTGCTCGGCCGGTGTGCGGTGCGGGTCGAGACTGATGCGGGGGCGGAACACGAGCTGGAGACGGTCGCTGGCGCCGCCCGCGATGTCGCCGCCGATGGCATTGGGGTTGTGGCCCTCGATGGCCGACGGTGGCGACACGGTTCGGGCCAGCACCAGCTCGCGCCAGCCCGGGGCGAACCGGTCGAGCTGGGCCTCGATGGGCTCGGTCATGTCGGCAGTGGAGCCGAATGGCAGATGGCAGTAGGCCCACAGGGTGTGCTTGCCCGCCGGCGCCCGGCTGTCGTCGGCCACTGACTGCTGGGCCACCAACACCATCGGCCGGGCCGGGACCCGGCCGCGGTACACGTCGTGCTCGGCGACCGCGATCTCGCGGGCGGTGCCGCCGAGATGGATCGTGCCCGCCCGCCGGCACGGTTCGGCCGTCCACGGCATCGGCCCGTCGAGGGCGTAGTCGATCTTGAACGACGCGCTCCCGTGGCGGAAGTGACGGTACGAGCCGGGCGGCAGGCGGTCACCGGCGATCTGCACGAGCTGCCACGGCGTGGTGTCGAAAACCACTGCTCGGGCGGCGGGGAGCTCGTCGAGGCTGCGCACCGGTCGGTTGCACTCGATCGTGCCGCCGAGCGACCGGAGATGGGCGACGAGCGCATCACCGATGGCGCCACTTCCGCCGCGCGCCATCGGCCAGCCACCGACATGGCCGGCGACGGTCATCACCACACCGGCCGCTGAGCTCAGCGGTATCGACAGCGACGTGATCGCATGCGCGGCGATGCCGGCCCACAGAGCCGCCGCTCGCTCGTCACCCATCGCTCGGCCGAGCCCGACAGCGGGGCTGGCCGCCCTCGCCCCGAAGCGCACGAAGCCCAGCGGATGGGCGGGTCGGTGCGGTTGTGGGCGCAGCACGTCGTCGAGGAGGTCCCGGCCGCCGCCCACCAGGGGACCGAACACCCGGCGCCACCCATGACCCACCGACACAACCGTCTCGTCGAGTGATCGGTGCAGGGTCACGGCGGTGCCGTCGTCGAGTGGATGGGCCACCGCGACCTCGGGGTGGACCCAGTCGAGGCCATGGGAGGCCAGCGGCAGCCGGTCGAACAAGGGCGAGGCCGCCCCCATTGGGTGTATGGCCGAGCACACGTCGTGGCGGAAGCCCGGCAGCGTCAGCTCGGCGGTGCGGGTGCCCCCACCCGGGGTGGCGTCGCCCTCGAGGACGATGACCGATCGGCCGGCCTCGGCCAGGGTGATGGCAGCCGCCAGCCCGTTGGGCCCGCTGCCCACCACGACGGCGTCGTAGTCGTACGACGGCACTGCCCCTGTGTACCTCGTCCTGGCGCCGGTAGCGTTTTCCCGATGCCCCTGGTCCACGTCACCGACGCTGCTCGTCAGGCCCTGCTCGACATGCGGGCGGCCGAGGTCGACGCCGACGAGCTCGCGCTGCGGATCGACGTCGTCGGCGTCGGGGTCGGCGGCCGGGAGTACAGCTACGAGCTACTCTTCGAGCGCCGGGCAGAGGCCGGGCCCGGCGACGATCTGGCCGCCGACGAGGAGCTGCCGGTCCTCGTGCCGGCCGGCTCCATCGACAAGCTCCGCGGGGCCACGCTCGACCACGTCGAGCCCACCGGCCTGGTGTTGCGCAACCCCAACCGGCCCAGCCCCAGCATTCCGTGGGGCGAGACGGTGCTCGAGGGCACGTCCGAGGAGAAGCTGCGCACCCTCCTCCAGGCTGAGATCAACCCGTCGCTGGCCGCCCACGGTGGCTACGCCGAGCTGCAGAAGCTCGAGGACGATGTCGCCTACGTGTTCATGGGCGGCGGCTGCCAGGGCTGTGGCCTCGCCGCCCTCACGCTCACCGAGGGGATCAAGGCCACGATCGAGAGTCGCATCCCCGAGATCCGCGAGGTCATCGATGTGACCGACCACTCCGCCGGCGAGAACCCCTTCTACGAGGCATCGGCCAAGTAGCCGGCGCTCGAAGCACGCCATGGCGACGACAGAC
>JAEKLB010000143.1 GCA_019510095.1 Acidobacteriota bacterium
GAGGTAGGGCTTGACCTGGGCCCACCCGCTCGCGGCGGCCGGGGTCGGTGTGGGCTCGCTGACGTCACCCGCGCCGACCTCGGCGGCCACCGCTCCCGAGGGCGAGAGATAGGTCACACGCGGCGGCGGGACCATGCCGAGCCGCTCCTGGGCCTCCCGGACGATGCGCTCCGGCGCCTCGAGCTCGGCGACCTGCAGGCGGGCCCGAGAGTACCGGGCCTTGGCCTCGTCGACCCGGCCCTGCAGTGCGTCGAGATGCGCCTGGCCGCTCACCAACAGGGCGTGGGACGCGGCAGTCGCGAGGAGCGAGACCACCAGCACCAGTCCCCCTCCGAAGGCGACGAGGCGGGCCCGCCGCTGGCGGGCGTTGGCGGCTGCCACCTTCTTGGGGTCGACCACCCGAAGCGCCGGGCGGCGCGGCGGCGCGGCCTGGCGGCGGGTTGCCGGCGCCGTGGCGGCCTGCCGACGGGCAGGGTCGAGGTGGCGAGCCTCGGCATGGCGGACGGGACGGCGGGCCGGCGCGACCATCAGGCCGCCAGCTTCTCGACGGCGCGCAGGCGAGCCGACTCGGCGCGGGGGTTGGCTGCCACCTCAGCGGCCGACGGCTTCCATGCGCCCCGCTTGAGGAGGCGCACCACCGGTGTTGCCCCACACGCGCACGGCAGACCGGGCGGGCAGACGCAGCCGCCGGTCGACGCGGTGCGGAACCGCTCCTTCACGATGCGGTCCTCGCCCGAGTGGTAGGCGAGCACCGCGCACCGGCCACCCGGCGCGAGGAGCTCGATGGCAGCGTCGAGCGCGCCGGGGAGCAGCTCGAGCTCCCGGTTCACCTCGATGCGCAAGGCCTGGAAGGTGCGGCGAGCCGGATGGCCTCCGGTGCGCTGTGCCGGCGCCGGTATGGCGCTGCGGATGGCGTCGACCAGCTGGGTCGTGCTCTCGATCGGCCGCCGGGCCACGATGACCCGAGCGATGCGGCCGGCGTAGCGCTCGTCCCCGAGGTCCCGCAGGACCCGAGCCAGGTCGGCCTCGGCATAGCCGTTCACCACGTCGGCTGCTGAGGCTCCGGTCGTGGGATCCATGCGCATGTCGAGCGGCGCGTCGAAGCGGTGGCTGAACCCACGCTCGGCCCGGTCGAGCTGCGGCGACGACACGCCGAGGTCGAACAGCACGCCGCTCACGCCGTCGATGCCGATGTCGTCGATCTCGTCGAACCGCCGGTGGCTCACTGTCGCCCGATCGCCGAAGGACGCCAACGCGCTGCGGGCGGCGGCGACGGCATCGGGGTCGCGGTCGAGGCCATGGACCCGCAGATGGTCGTGCGCCTCGAGCAAGGCGCGCGCATGGCCGGCACCGCCGACGGTCGCGTCGACGATGGTGCCCGCCGGCACCGGTCGGAACAGCTCGACGATCTCGTCGACCATGACCGGCTGGTGCTCGAAGGGTTGTTGCATCGCCATGAGCCCGGTCAGCTCGGCGCTCACTGGCAACCTTCGGTCGGCGTTACCCCCGGGATTTCTCCCCGGGTGGCGACGGAAGCGGGCGGAGTAGGGGCTGTCCGTTGCCGACCGAAGGCTGCCACTGAGCGTCGAGCTGGTCTCCTTTTCTGTCGTCGCCGTCACGTGCTGTCAGATGCCGCGCTGTCAGATGCCGATGTCTTCGAGACCAGGCCGGGCCGCGACCATGGCCCGCTCCGCCTCGCCGTCGATCTCCCGCCACCGCGCCGCGTCCCAGATCTCGACCCGGGTGAGGGCGCCGGTGACGACGATGTCCCGGACCAGGCCGGCGTAGCTCCGGAGGTGGGCGGGGATGGTGATCCGCCCCTGCCGGTCAGGTGTGGCCTCGGCGGCGCCGGCGGCGAACGCCCGCACCACGTTTCGCGCTTCCCCACCCCGTCGTGCTGTCTCCTGCATCTCCTGCGCCACCTTCTCGAACTCGCTCGCCGTGTACAGGGCCAGGCAGCCGTCGAGGGACCGGCCCAGAAAGGCACCGGCCTCGAGCTCCTCGCGGAACTTGGCCGGGAGGATCACCCGTCCCTTGGCGTCCAAGGCGTGCTCGTAGGTCCCGAGAAACATCCCTGTCGCTGCCACTCCGCTCGTCGCTCTCCGGCCGACCCGTGCGCTCCACGAACCGCCCCTCGGTGCACCAGATCACTCCCCGGTCCACCACCTCGCTCCACCATATGCCCCCACAGCCCACCCGTCAACGTCTCTCCGCGCCACTTCCCACCACCGCGTCCTCCCGGCGGAGCGGGTCCTGTCCCTCACGGGTGCCCTCCCGCCGTCTCCCCCGAGGGGGCCCCTCGGCGGGTCCCTCCCGTACGGGCCACCCGCTCCGCCTCCCTGAGTTACGAGGGGAGGGCTTCGAGGAAGGCGGGGAGGAGGTCGGTGGTCGGGCGGTCGAGGCCGGTGGCGACCGGCTCAAGGAGCCCGAGGAGGCTCACGGGATCCCACGTACGGAGGACCGCGCACTGGAAGCGGGCGGCCTCACGGGTGCGGCGCTGGGAGATGCCGACGAGCTTGCGGCCGTCGGTCAGGACCTCGCCGGCGCCGATGCCGGCGAAGCAGATGCGGCGGGACCAGCGTGTCTGGAGGGCGGCGCCGGTGTGCAGCTCGGTTGGCAGGCCGAGCGACTCGACTGCCTCAGCCCAGGCGCGGCCAAGCCATTCGAACGAGACGGTCACGTCGTCGCTCCAGAGCGGGTCGTCACGGGGTATGGAGACGTCGAGCCAGAGATCGACACCGGGGAGCAGGAGGACGGCGCCGCCGCCGCTGCGCCGCCGCACCACCTCGACACCGAGGGCGTCGGCCGCCGGTCGGTCGACATCATCGGTCGCCTGGGTGCTGCCCAGCACCAAGGCGGGACGATCGATGCGGAGCACCTCGACCCGCCGATCGGTCGCGACGAGCTGGCGGGCGTGGAGGTCGGTCGCCGAGCCAGGCAGCTCGGAGACCCGGAAGGGGCTCAAGCAGACAGCGCCGGCTGGAGGTAGGGCTCCCAGTCCTCGGGGACCCGACCGACCGCGACGCTGACCCACGTGAGCTCGCGGGGCACACGCGGGTGGTGGTGCAGCGCCATCGTCGTCTCCGACAGGAGGCGGTCGCGCTTGCGGGCGTTGCAGGGGCGGCAGGCGGCGACCACGTTCTCCCACGCGTGCTCGCCGCCGCGGCTGCGAGGGACGACGTGGTCGATGCTCTCGGCCACACCACCGCAGTACTGGCAGCGGGAGCCGTCGCGGGCGAAGATCGCCCGGCGGTTGAGCGGCGCCCGGCGGCGGATCGGCACCCGCACGTAGGTCGTGAGGCGAACGACCGAGGGGACCGACACCGTGAGGCGCGCCGAGTGCATGAGGTGGTCGGTCTCGTGCACTGTCTCCGCCTTGTCGGTGAGGACGAGCACCACGGCACGGCGCGCGGAGACGACGCACAACGGCTCGTACGTCGCGTTCAGGACCAGCGCGCTGGCCATCCGTTGGAAGCTACCGCTCGATGTGTTTGCACCACTGAAGATAGGCGACCAGATCGTCGGGCGTCGGCGGTTGCCCCTCGCCGCCATACGCAGTGACCAGTCGGAACCGCAGATAGGCCCGATCGGGCAGCGGCAGGAAGGGCGGGCGCCGCCACCACCCCGGGCGGGCGAGGACCCGCGTCTGGCGGGCCGCCACCACCCAGAGGTCGGGCCGGCGGATGACCCCGGACGCGGCGCGGAGCCAGGCCATCACCGGATCCACGTGGCGCCGAGACCCCGCCAGGCGACGCCCGCTGCGCCCACGAGTGGACCCTTGGCGCCGAGGCCGGCAGGGACGATGAGCGCTCCTCGCGAGAACGAGAGCCGGCACACCCGGTCGACCTCGTCCTGGGCCGCCCGGAAGAAGGGCTCACCGAAGCCGAGGGCCACCGAGCCGGCCACCACGGCGAGGCGGAGGTCGAGCAGGTTGCACACCGAGCCGACGGCGCGGCCGACCAGGGTGCCGGTGCGCTCGATGGTCTCGAAGGTGGCCTCCTCGGGCGGGCGGCCGGTGGCCCGCTGGATGGCAGGGCCGGAAGCCTCGGCCTCGAGGCAGCCGCGGGCCCCGCAGCCGCACGGGGCGCCCTCCGGCTCGACGATCACATGGCCGATGTGGCCGGCGTTGCCGTCGACCCCGTCGAGGAGACGGCCGTCGACCACCAGCCCGCCACCGACGCCGGTCGAGACGACCATGGCCAGATAGCAGCGCTCGCCCGCCGCCACGCCCCGCCAGCCCTCCGCCAGGGCGAGCGCCTTGGCGTCGTTCTCGATGAAGGTGGGCAGGTCGGCGGCGTTGGCCAGCCGTTCGGCCAGCGGGAAGTCACGCCAGGCACCGATGTTCAGGGGCGAGACCAGGCCGTCGGCCATGGGTCCCCCGCAGCCCACACCACAGGCCACGAGCTCCTCGTCGTTGCCCTCCAGAGCCTGGTCGACCACGGCCATCAGGGCGGTGAACACCGCCTCGGCATCGGCGCCCACCGGCGTCGGCGCCACGGCCTGGCGCATGATCACGCCCTCCCGGACCACCACGGCGGCCGCCAGCTTGGTGCCGCCCACGTCGACGGCAAGCACGGCTGTCACCGCGGGGAACTTAGGCTGGTCCCCCATGGTGGGCCGGCGGGATGGCGAAGGGGCGGCGTCGTTTGCCGAGGTGTTCGAGGCGATCGCCGTCAATGTGGCCCAGGTCCTGCAAGGAAAGACCGACGTCATCGAGCTGGCCCTCATCTGCATGGTCGCCGAAGGGCACCTGCTGATCGAGGACGTGCCTGGCGTGGGCAAGACGAGCCTGGCGAAGGCCCTGGCCGCCTCGCTCGACTGCCGGTGGGGCCGCATCCAGTTCACCCCTGACCTGCTCCCGTCGGACGTGATCGGCGTGACCATCTGGAACCGGGGCACCAACGAGTTCGAGTTCCGGCCCGGCGTGGTCTTCGCCAACATGGTCCTGGGCGACGAGATCAACCGGGCCTCGCCGAAGACCCAGTCGGCCTTGCTCGAGGCCATGGAGGAGCGCCAGGTCACCGTCGACGGCAGCACCCACGTGCTCGACGTGCCGTTCATGGTGATGGCCACCCAGAACCCCGTCGAGCACGAGGGCACCTATCCCCTGCCCGACAGCCAGCTCGACCGGTTCATGATGCGCATCTCCGTGGGCTATCCGGCTCGCGACGCCGAGATCCAGATCCTCGACACCCACGGCGGCGCCTCGGTGGTCGACGACCTGCTGTCGGTTGCCACCACCAAGGACGTCGTGGCCATGACGCTGGCGGCCCGCCAGGTGCACGTGGCGCCGGCGCTCCGGGGCTACCTGGTCGATCTGGCCGAGACCTCGCGCCGTCATCCGGCGCTCGCCATCGGGATGTCGCCTCGGGCGACGCTCGCGCTCCAGAAGGCGGCGCGAGCCAGGGCGCTCGTCTACGGGCGCGACTACGTCGTTCCCGACGACTTCAAGCACCTGGCCCGGCCGGTGCTCGCCCACCGGCTGGTCGCGACACCGGAGGCGGTGCTGCAGGGCGTCGACACCACCGAGGTCGTCGACGACGTGCTTCGTCACGTCCCCGTCCCCACCTCGCGGGGGTAATGCTCACCCCGCAGGGCTGGCTCGTCGCCGTGGCGGCCATGGCCCTCGTCGTCGCCGGGCGCCTGTTCGGGATCTTCGAGCTGTTCCTCGTAGGCGCCGGCCTCGCCGCCCTGGCTCTCGCGTGCGTCGTGGTCGTCGTGCGCACTCGACTGCGACTCGACATCGCACGCGACCTCCACCCGCGTCGCGTCCATGCCGGCACACCGAGCCGGGTCGAGCTGGTCGTGCGCAACCGGTCCTCTCGCCGCACGCCGATGATGACGCTGCGCGATCCCGTCGGCGCCCGACGGAACGCGGTCATCGTGCTCGGGCCGCTGCACGGCGACGAGACCGTCGACGCGTCGTACCGCCTGCCAACCGAGCGCCGCGGCATCGTTCGCATCGGCCCCTTGCGGGTCGAGGTGAGCGACCCGTTCGGCATGGCTTCGACGTCGTCGGAGGCAGTGGGCGTGACCGAGCTGACCGTGTGGCCGGCAGTGGAGCCAGTGCCCGCGCTCCCCCACACCAGCGGCGACGACCCAATGGGCGGCAGCGAGCACGCCAACGCGTTGGCCGTGCGGGGCGACGAGTTCTACGCGCTCCGCCCCTACGTGGTCGGCGACGACCTCCGCCGCGTGCACTGGGCGTCGACCGCCCGTCTCGACGAGCTGATGGTGCGCCAGGATCAGACACCGTGGGAAGGCCGGGCCACCCTCTTGCTCGACACCCGGAAGCGCACGCACAGCTACGACAGCTTCGAGCGGGCGGTGTCGGCCACTGCCAGCGTCGTGCTGGCCTGCGCCCGCCGCAACCACCGCGTCCGGCTGTTGACGACCGGCGGCCTCGACACCGGTCACGGCGAGGGCGCGGCCCACGTCGAGTCGATCATGGAGGAGCTGTCCACGGTCGAGCTCGCCGATGCCGGCGACCTCGCCAACGTGGTGGCGGCGTTGCGGCGGCCGGGGAGCGGCGGCTCGTTCGCCGCCTTCCTCGGCGGGCGCCACCAGCCCGACCAGGACACGGTCGCCCGGCTGCGGACGTCGTACCCGAACCTGGCCGTCGTCGCCTTCGCCGATGACGACCGGACGCCATTCCCCGATGCCTGGCAGCAGAGCCTTGCATCGCGGCGCAGGGTGGCTCGCCGATGACGACAGCGGCCGGCACCGGCACACCTCGCCCCGACCGCCTCCTGCTCACGCTCTCGGAGGCATCACTGGTGGTGCTGACCATCGCCGCTGCCGTCGGGCTCGGGCGGGCGCTGGCCGACTGGTCGTTCGTCGCTCCCGTGGTCGCGACCGCCGTCGCCGCCCATGGCTTGGCCATCGCCTGCCGCCGCCTCGGCTTCGGCCCGGTCACCGCCGGCTTCCTCTCAGTGGTCGGGCTCCTCCCCGTGCTGGCGCTGGTGCACCTCCGCACCACCACCTTCCTCGGGCTGCCGACACCAGAGACCCTCCACGTGCTCGGGCGGGAGCTGGCCAACGGCTGGCGGGCCTTCGGTGAGGTGAAACCACCGGCGCCCGTGCTTCCCGGGTTCGTCGCGGCCGGCGCCATCGCCACCTGGTTCGTGGCCTTCAGCGCCGACGCCGCCGCCTTCCGGGCCCGGGCCCAGCTCGAATCCGTCGTGCCGGCAACGGCCATGTTCGTCTTCGGCGCCGCCCTCGACGGCCGGCGGGCCCGGATTCCCGTGACCGCGCTGTTCTTCGCCGCCTTGCTCGCCTCGTGGCTCACCCAACGTTCGCTCGAACGAACGTCATCGGTGACCTGGATGGCCCGCGACACGCGTCGCGGGGTCCGGGCCATCTTGCGACTGGGCGGCACATTGACCGTGATCGGTGTCGCCGTGGCCGCCCTCGTCGGCCCGAAGCTCCCGGGCGCCGACGCCACGCCCGTCATACCGTGGCGATCGGCCGACCGCGACCACGGGTCGTCGCGCATCACCGTCAGTCCACTCGTCGACATCAAGAACCGGATCGTCGACGAAGCCGACAACGAGGTGTTCACGGTGCGATCACCCATTCGCAGCTACTGGCGACTCACCTCGCTCGAGCGGTTCGATGGTCGCATCTGGTCGTCGAACCGGTCCTACCGCAAGGCATCGGGCACGCTCGGCGCCGATGTCGACACCCGAGCGATCGATGCCGGCGCCACCCTCATCGACCAGGACTTCCAGATCGAGAGCCTCGCCTCCATCTGGCTGCCCGCCGCCTTCCGCCCGGCGCACATCACGGGCACCGCAGCTCGCTACGACGCCGACTCCAACAGCCTCCTCACCGAGCACGAGACCGCGGCCGGCGCCGCCTACAGCGTGACCTCGGCCATCGCCCACCTGACGGCCGACCAGCTCCGCGCCGTTCCTGCTGTTGCCCCGGAGGCGCTGGCCAAGACGTATCTCGCCCTCCCTGCCGGCTTCAGCCCCGCCGTGCAGCGCCTGGCGCAGCGGGTCGTGACCGGGAAGCGCACGCAGTACGACCGCGCCCGAGCCCTGCAGGACTTCTTCCAGAGCCCACCGTTCGTCTACGACCTCCACGTCCCGCAGGGGCATGGCGCCAACGCCCTCGAGGACTTCCTCTTCAAGACCCAGCGGGGCTACTGCGAGCAGTACTCGGGTGCGTTCGCGGCGATGGCGAGGGCCGTCGGGCTGCCGGCGCGCGTCGCCGTCGGCTTCACGGCCGGCGAAGGTGGACCCGACGGCCTCATCCACGTACGCGGGCGCAACGGGCACGCCTGGCCCGAGGTCTACTTCCAGGGCTACGGGTGGGTCCCGTTCGAGCCCACACCCGGTCGCGGCATCCCCGGCGCCCAGCAGTACACCAACATTCCCGAGCGCCAGGCGTCGGCCGGCGATCCGAGCACGGCGACGACGCTGGCACCGACCACGACCACCGAAGCGCCCGACGCCGGCGTGACGAGCACCACCGCGCCGCGCGACGAGACCGTGGTGCCGCCCGAGAAGACCTCGACTGCCCACCGCTGGTTCGAGCGGGCCCTCATCGCCGTGGCCATCCTCCTCGCCCTGCCAACTGCGTGGGCGCTCATCGTCACCACGGTCCGGCGGCGGCAACGGCTGCGGCGCCGGGCGGCGGCGGCCACCACCAACGAGCGGGTGCTCGTCGCCTGGACCGAGGTCGACGAGGCACTCGCCCGCACGGGAGTTGGCCGGCGTCCGTGGGAGACGCCGATCGAGTTCGCCCATCGGGCGTCCACCCGGAAGATCGTCGACGATGAGCTGCTGCGGGAGCTGGCCCGGGCGGCGTCGGCAGCCGCCTACAGCAGCCGGGTGCTCTCCGACGACACCGCCGAGGAGGCCGCTGCCGCCGCCGGTCGCATCGAGGACGCCGCCGACGCCTCACTCGACCGCCGGGGCCGGCTCCGACTGCTGTTCGACCCCCGCCCACTGTTCCCGGAGCGCCGCCAGCGGGTCGAGGTCAGGGAGACAGCCGGGCGGTAGCGGGCTACTGGTCGCGCTTGAAGCGGTCGCGCATCCGCGAGCGGGCGGAGCCCATCGCCTCCCGCACGTTGGCCGCCTTCACCGACTCGGTCCACGCCCGCCATCCGGCCCGGCCCATCTTGCGCAGGTTCCGTTCGAAGAAGATCGCCGAAGCCAGCATGGCGAAGAAACCAGCACCGCCGAGCACGATCGACGTGGCGAAGGTCGAGAGCATGAGCGCCAGGCCGGCGACGAAGCCGAGGGCGGCGTACTTGAGGTTCCGCCCCGCATGCCGGTAGACGGTGGTGGAGCTGACCTCTTTGACCAGCTGCGGATCGGACGCGTAGAGGTGCTGCTCGATCTCCTGGAGGATGCGCTGTTCGTCCTCGGAAAGCGGCACGACTGACCTCTCGACTACGTCCGCCCCTAGCGGGTACCCCCCATCCTCGCATGTCAGTCCCGTGGTCACAACGCGACCCACCCCGGATTTCGCTAATGCTCGGGGCCCCATTGCGTGTCGCCTCGCCGTTTTGGCCGCCGGCCAGCGAGGCTCGCCGGGACGATCGCCGCGTCGCCGAACCGGTCCCGTATCTCGTCGATCGCTCGAGTGGCGCCCGTCCAGCCCGGGCTCTCGGCATCCCCGAGCGTGAGCTGGCGGACACCCCCGGCGACCAGGCCGGAGACGTGCACGCCGAGCAGGCGCACGCCCGGCGCGGGATCGATCGTCGCCAGCAGTTGCCGGCCGGCCCTGGTGATGAGCCCGCCCTCGTCGACCGGCTCGCGGAGGGTGAGCGACCGGGTCACGGTGCGGAAGTCATGGAACCGGATCTTCAGCTGCACCGTGCGGCCGGCGAGCCCGGCCCGCCGGAGACGGGAGGCCACCGCGTCGCCCAGCCGCATCAGCTCGACGCCGAGGGATTCGAGCGAGTGGTGGTCGGCCGAGAACGTCTCCTCGTGACCGATCGACTTGGGCGCCACGTCGCTCACGACCGGGCGGTTGTCGCGTGCCCAGGCCAGCTCGTGCAGATGGCGACCGAGGCCTTGGCCCAAGGTGCCGACCAGGGCGTCGATCGGCAGGGCGGCCAGGTCGCCGACGGTCCGCACCGCCAGCCGGTCGAGGCGAGCGGCGGTGGCCGGGCCGACGCCCCAGAGGGCACGGACGGGGAGGGCGTGCAGGAAGCCGAGCTCCTCGTCCTCGGTCACGACCACGACGCCGGCACCGGGCTCGGGACCAGCCAGCGACGGGCGGGGCTTGGCCGCCTCCGAAGCGAGCTTGGCGGTGAGCTTGCGGGGAGCGACACCGACTGAGCACGACAGGCCCTCCTCGGCCGCCACCCGCTCCCGGATCACCGCCGCGATGGTCGGCCCGTCACCGAGGAGGCGGCCGGCACCGGACACGTCGAGGAACGCCTCGTCGAGAGAGATGCCCTCGACCAACGGTGTGATCGACCGGAAGAGCTCGAACACCGCGGCGGAGACCTCCTGGTACCTCCAGTAGCTCCCCGACAGGAAGACGGCATGGGGGCAGAGCCGCAGAGCGCCTCGTACGACGCCGCGGCGACGACGCCCCGCTCGCCAGCGCCACCGACCACCACCGGCCTTCCCCGCAACGACGGGTCGTCGAGCAGCTCAACGGCCACGAAGAAGGCGTCCATGTCGACGTGGAGGATCGACGGGGCCGGCACCGCCCCAGATTCGCGCCCTCGGGCGTCGACGAGCCGGATGCGGCGTTGTGACCGCCGCTTCCTACGATGGCTCGGTGGCGACCGCTCGTGCCTACACCCCGACGGCGCTGCCATCGCGGGCGGCCCGGCTGCTCGCCTTCGTCGCCATCGTCGTGGGCGGGCTGTGCGGTGGCCTCATCGGCTGGTCGGTGACCGACCTGCAGTGTGGTGGCGGCAACACCCGGATCGTGCTCGGCGCGCCGGCCAGCACGACCACGACCACGACAACGACGACCACGCCACCGGCGGACGAGAGCGGCTGCACGACGTGGTCGGCCGGCGGCGCGCTCCTCGGCGCCCTCGCCGGCGCCGGCGGCACCGGCATCGTGTCGGTGCTGGTCCTGCGGGCCATGGGTGAGTGGCGCCGGGACCTCGACGTCGAGGAACGACCCAGCTGATCGGCAAGCTCCGCAGGCTGCGCTAGCGCGCCAGTCGTAGGCGGCGGAACGCCTCGGCGCAGGCCACGCCGGCGCGCTTGCCCTCGTCGGCCGCCCGGGCCCGGACGAAGTCGCCAAGCCAGTCGGCGGCGTCGGGCGCCAGTTGGCTGGCGTGACGGAACAGCGCCTCGACCTTGGCGTCGATGGCCCCGCCCACGTCGATCACGACATCGGGCTCGAGCGTGCCGGAGAGCAGCACCGTCGAGACCTGATGGGCCGGGCCCCGCTCCGGGAAGTAGTGCGGGGAGGATGATGCCGGCGCGACCGCGTCGAGCGCTGCCCACCCGATCGCCCGGTGATCGGCGTGGTTGACGTAGGCGTCGCCGAAGAACACCGCCGTCGGATCGGGGCACACGACAGCATCGGGTCGCCAGCGCCGGATGCAGCCCACCAGCTCACCCCGCAGCCCCGCCACGGCATCGAGCGTGCCGTCGAGGTGACCGAGCAGCTCGACCTCCGCACCCAGGACTGCGGCAGCCGCACGCGTCTCGTCGGCCCGCCGACGGGCGAGCTCAGCCGGGACCGCGCCCGGGTCGCTCGATCCCTTGTCGCCGGCGGCCGCCACGACGACCAGGACCGCACAGCCCGCCGCCGACCAGGTGGCCAACGTGCCGCCACAGGACACCTCCGGGTCGTCGGGGTGCGCATAGACAGCGAGGGCACGCGCCGGTACCTCGTGGAGCACCTCGGCCATCGCACCGAACGTATCCTCCGCAGTCGTGCCCGAGGCCGACCTCCAGGAGTTGCTCGCCCTCGCGGTCTCGCTCGCGGAGGAGGCGTCGGCCCTCCTCCGCGCCGGCCTCGACCATGCCCGTGAGGTCGTCGACACCAAGTCGAGCATCACCGACATGGTCACTGCCACCGACCGGGCGTCGGAGCAGGTGATCGTGCACGGGCTCCGCCGCGCCCGCCCCGACGACGCCATCCTCGGCGAGGAGGGCACCGCCGACGGCGGCACCTCGGGTGTGCGGTGGGTCATCGATCCGCTCGACGGCACGACGAACTACCTCTACGGGCTCCCTGCCTTCGCGGTCTCGATCGCCGCCGAGATCGACGGCCGGACAGTCGTCGGCGTGGTGGCAGACGCCTCCCGCGGGGAGCTGTTCACCGCAGTGAGGGGCGCCGGCGCGTTCCTCGACGGGCACCGGCTGCGGTGCGGCGGCGGCACCGACCTGGCCGCGGCACTCGTCGGGACCGGCTTCTCCTACGACGCCGCCCGGCGGGGCCGGCAGGGCGCAGTGGTGGCCGCTGTCCTGCCCGTCGTCCGCGACATCCGGCGGGTGGGTGCCGCCGCCATCGACCTGTGCTGGGTGGCGTGTGGCCGGCTCGACGCCTACTTCGAGCGGGGGCTCCAGCCCTGGGACCTGGCAGCGGGCGCCCTGGTGGCAGCCGAGGCGGGGGCCAGGATCGGCGATCTCGGCGGCGGGCCACCCTCTGGCGCCTTCGTCCTGGCGGCACCTGAGGGCTTGTTTCCACCACTTCATGAGCTTTTGTCCACCTTGCATGCCGACCAGGCGTGACGGTCGTCACCTGATCGTCACCGTTCGGTCACCCACCCGTCGAGCCAGTGGAGCAGCCTGAAGGCATGTCGAGCGTGGCGGTCACGGCTCAGGGGGGGGTTGTCGTCCTCGCCGTGCAGGGGCGGCTGGATGCCACCGCCGGGGCCGCCTTGCTCGCAGCCATCGGTCAGGCCGTGGTGGGCGGCATCCCGCGCGTCGACATCGATCTTCGCCCGGTGACCTCGTTCACCGCGGCCGGCGCCGACGCCCTCGCCACCTGTCGGACCGCTGCCGCCGACCTGATCGACGGCTTGCACTACTGCACCGGGCCGGGCCCCGGCCAGGACGCGCTCCTCACCGCGTACGCGTAGCGACCAGAGACGATCGGGCCGCGTCCGCTGCAAACGCGGGTGGGCGCCCTAGGTTCTCGGTAGTGGCAACACGCATCCTCACGGTGGAGGACGACGAGCGGATCCGAACCGCGGTCCGCATGGCGCTCGAGGACGAGGGCTGGACCGTGATCGAGGCCGAGAGCGGCGAGGAGGCCGTCGACGCCTTCGCCGGCCAGCCGGCCGATGTCGTGCTGATCGACCTCATGCTGCCGGGCATGGACGGCTTCGAGCTGTGCCGTTCGCTCCGCCGCACGAGCGATGTGCCCATCGTGATGGTCACCGCCCGCACCGACACCCACGACGTGGTGGCCGGCCTCGAGGCGGGGGCCGACGACTACGTCACCAAGCCGTTCCAGCCCAAGGAGCTGTCGGCCCGGATCCGGGCCCTGCTCCGCCGGGCCCGGCCGGCCGAGTCGGGGCGGGCCCACGTCCGCTTCGGCGAGCTCGAGGTCGTCCCCGACGAGGGCGTCGTGCGCCGCAACGGCACCGAGATCCATCTGACCAAGACCGAGTTCCGCCTGCTCTGCGAGCTGGCGTCGGCGCCCGGCCGGGTCTTCAGCCGCGAGCAGCTGCTCGAGCGGGTGTGGGGCTACGACTACTTCGGCGATGGCCGGCTGGTCGACGTCCACGTCCGGCGGCTGCGCACCAAGATCGAGACCGACGCCGCCAACCCCCGGCACGTCGTCACCGTCCGAGGTCTCGGCTACAAGATCCAGACGTGATCTCGAGTTGGCGGTGAACACCGCCGGCCCCGGAGTCGCGACCCGGGCGCGCCGGTTCATGCGCATGGGTCTTCGCACCCGCCTCACGGTGGCGTTTGCCCTCGGCGCCCTCGTCCTGTCGGTGATCCTGGCCACCGTGACCTACGGCCTGGTGCGGGAGAACCTGGTGCGCCAGCGAGAGGCGTCGGCAACCCGCCAGGCATTCCTGAACGCACGGGTCCTGCGCGACTCGTTGCGCGGCGCGTCGGCGTCGGAGCAGTCATTGCTCGACACCTTGCAGACGCCGGCCGGTGCCAGTCCCGTCCTCTTCCGGGCCGGCCAGTGGTTCGCGGCCAACCCCATCGAGCAAGGGCGCGAGCAGCTACCCGTGCGCCTGCGGGAGCTCGTCGCCTCGGGCAAGGCGGCGCGCATGCGGTTCAACCTCAAGGGCACGACCGAGCTGGCGATCGGAGTTCCGATCCCCTCGATCGATGGCGCCTATTTCGAGATCGCGTCCTTCAGTGACGTCCAGCGGACGCTCACCTCGCTGGCCTTGTCGCTGCTGGCGGCCGCCATCGTCACCACCATCGCTGGCGCCGCCCTCGGCGCGACCGCCAGCCGCCGGGTGCTGCGACCCCTGTCGCACGTCAGCGCGGCAGCAGTCGCCATCGCGGGCGGCCGGCTCGACACCCGGGTGGCGCGCGTCACCGACCCCGAGCTCGGCACCTTGATCGACTCGTTCAACGACATGGCCGGGGCGCTCCAGGAGCGGATCGAGCGCGACGCCCGGTTCGCCTCCGATGTCAGCCACGAGCTGCGCTCGCCGCTGACCACGCTGACCGCGTCGGTGGGC
This sequence comes from Acidobacteriota bacterium, assembly GCA_019510095.1. Classification (GTDB taxonomy): domain Bacteria; phylum Actinomycetota; class Acidimicrobiia; order Acidimicrobiales; family CADCSY01; genus JAEKLB01. The sequence goes on from JAEKLB010000143.1 coordinate 14,594, forward strand.
ATCCTCGACGCCCGGCGTGACGAGCTGCCCGAGCGAGCACGAGCTGCGCTCGACCTCCTCTCCGCCGACGTCCAGCGATTCTCCTCGATGGTGGAGGACCTCCTGGAGATCTCCCGCTTCGATGCCGGCGCCGCGCATCTGCACCTCGAGACCGCCCGCATCAGCGAGCTCGTCGTGCAAGCCGTCGCCGCATCGGGCAATCGGGGCGTGCCGATCACGGTGTCGGCCGAAGCGGCGGCCTCGACGGTCGCCGTCGACAAGCGCCGCCTGGTCGCCGTCGTGTCCAACCTGCTGTCGAACGCCGAGCGGCACGGCGGCGGTGCAACCACCGTCGATGTCGAGCTCGGCGACGGCGGCACCGTTCGCATCGCAGTGGAGGACGCCGGCGCGGGGGTCGCCCCGGAGGACAAGGAGCGGGTCTTCGAGCGGTTCGCCCGCGGCGCCGACGCTGCCGGCCGGCGGGGCACGGGCGAAGGCGTGGGACTGGGCCTGGCCCTCGTCCGCGAGCACGTGAACCTCCACGGCGGGCGAACCTGGGTCGAGGACCGCCGGGACGGCGCGCCTGGCGCCCGCTTCGTCCTCGAGCTCCCACTGGTGGCGGTCGGCCCCGACAGTGCGGGCGACGAGGTCGACCTCGGACCGGCTGCCATCTCGGCGACCGAGCTGGCGACCGAGCTGGCCGCCGAGGCCGCGGCCGAGCAGGCCGAGTTGGGGGAGACACTCGAATGACGCGCCGGACGAGGAACGAGACGACGACGCGCGGCAGGGGGGCCGTCACCGTGCTCGGCACGTCACTGCTGTTGACCCTGTTCGTCGCCTGCGGTGTGCCCACCGACCACGACCCCCGCCCGGTCGATCCGGGGAACGTGCCGTTCGCCCTCTTGGCGCCGACGTCGAGCGCACCCGAGCCGACGGTGGCCGGCCCCAGCTCGTTGGACACGGCGACCGTCTATCTCGTCGACGCCCAAGGCCGCCTGGTCCCGACCACGCGAGAGGTTCGCTTCCCGGTGACGCTGCCGAACGTGGTGTCGGCCCTCCTCGCCGGCGTCACCGACGCCGAGGCGGCGCGCAAGCTGCGCAGCGCCATCGCGCCGGGCACCAAGCTCCGCGGGCTCGACGGCCCCTTCGGCGGGCTCCTCACCGTCGACATCAGCGACGACCTGCTCGGCGTCACCGGCCGGCGTCAGATCGAGGCGCTGGCCCAGGTCCTCTTCACCGTCACGAGCGTCCGCGGTGTCGATCGGGTGCTCTTCGAGTTCGAGGGCGAGCACCACGACGTCCCTCGGGGCGACGGCGAGCTCACCTCGTCGCCACTGACCCGCCGCGACTTCCGCGCCCTCGAGGCGGCCTCGTCCTCGACATCCTCGACCGCCCCGGCCTACCGACCCTGACCGGTCAGCCGAAGAAGACCTCGGCGACGCCGTGGTACAGGAGCGGGTCGACGGTCTTGAGCTCGCCGACGGCGTCGGCCAGCGGGACCCGGACGATGGCATCGCCCCGCAGGGCCACCATCTGACCGAAGGCGCCGTCGTGGACGGCGTCGATGGCGGCGATGCCGAAGCGGGTCGACAGCACCCGGTCGAACGCCGTCGGCGTGCCGCCGCGCTGGATGTGGCCGAGGATGGTCACGCGGGTCTCGAAGCCGGTCTTGGCCTCGATCGCCTCGGCCAGCCCGTTGCTGATTCCCCCCAGGCGCACGTGGCCGAACGCGTCGACACCCTTGTCGGAGAGCGTCATGGTGCCCTCGACGGGCGTCGCCCCCTCGGCCACGACCACGACCGTGGCGAAACGGCCGGCTGAGTGCCGGCGCTTGATCCGCTCGCAGATGTCCTCGATGTGGAACGGCTCCTCGGGGATGAGGATCTCGGCGGCGCCGCCGGCGATGCCGGCGTAGAGAGCGATGTGGCCGGCGTGGCGGCCCATCACCTCACAGACCATGACCCGGTCGTGTGACTCTGCCGTCGTGTGGAGGCGGTCGATGGCATCGGTGGCGATCTGCACCGCGGTCCAGAAGCCGAAGGTCACATCGGTGGCCGACAGGTCGTTGTCGATCGTCTTCGGGACCCCGACGACGTCGACCCCCTCGCCGTGCAGGCGGTTGGCCACGCCCAGGGTGTCCTCGCCCCCGATGGCGATCAGGGCGTCGACCCCGAGGGCGGTAAGGGTAGCTTTGCACCGTTCTGCGCCACCCTCGATCTTGTACGGATTGGTACGGGACGTGCCCAGGACCGTGCCCCCCCGAGGAAGCGAGCCTCGCATTGCCCGTACGTCGAGTGGCATGGTGGAGGACTCCAAGACCCCCTTCCAGCCGTCCAGGAAGCCGACGACGTCGTCTGCGTAGACACGCTCGGCCTTCCGGACGACCGCCCGGATCACTGCGTTGAGCCCCGGGCAGTCGCCCCCGCCAGTCAACACACCAATCTTCATGCCGCCTCCGATGCTCGAACGACGAACGACGCTACTGACCCGCCTCGGCGCCGCCGCGCTGGTGGCGACGTCGCTGGTGACGGTGGCCGCGGTCGCCCCCGCGACGGCCAGCAGGCGGCCGTCGGTGGCCGCCCTCCAGGCCCAGCGACTGGCGCTCATCGGCCGCATCGCGGAAGCGACCGACCGGGTCGCCGGCGCCGAGCTGCGGGTGACCCTGGCCAAGCGGCGCCAGGCTGTTGCCCAGGCCGGCTACGAGACTGCCCGCCGGCGGTTCGCCCACTGGGCGGTCGACGCCTTCGTCGAAGGTGGCGACGACCCCCAGGAGGCCCAGCTCCGCCAGAAGTCGTGGGTGGAGGTGGTCGCGGCCGACGACCGGGCCCGCCTCGAACAGGTCCGGTCGCTCAAGGCGGCCGCCGATCGGATCACCGGCGATGCCCAGCAGGCGGTGGCCGACGCACAGCGATCGCGGCACGCCCTCGAGGATCTGCGGGCCGCTCTCGAGCACACGATCGCCGACCGGGCCACCGAGGGCGCGTTGCCCGCCCCCGACGGTCCCGACGAGGTCCGGCCGGGTGCCACCCGGGTGACCCACAGCCAAGCCGACCTGATGGCTCGCTATCCCTTCGGCCCGGTGACCTCCTTCCCCGACGGCCTGGTTCCGACGGGCACCGTGATCGACGGGATGGCGTCGTGGTACGGCCCGGGCTTCGACGGGCGAT
>JAEKLB010000144.1 GCA_019510095.1 Acidobacteriota bacterium
TGATCCGGGCGTAGCGGCCGGCGTTGGACGTGGCCGGCGTGCCGGCCTGGAGGGTGAGCAGCAGGGCCGGCCCGCCGATGGCCTCGAGCAGCCCGGCTCGCCGCAGCTCCTCGGCCACGGTGACGGGGTCGGCCGGCTCACCGGCCGCGTACAGCGACGTGATGGCGTCGTAGACGTGGCCGTGGGCGGGCTTGTAGAACTCCTCCGCGCCGAGCCCCACCTCGGTGGCCGACACGATGGCGTCGCGGCTGAGCAGCATCGCCCCGAGCAGCGATTCCTCGGCGTCAAGGTTGTGGGGCGGGACGCGGCCGTCGGCCCGTTCACGCCTGGGAAGCTCTGCTACCGCCATGCGCCACCACCATGGCCCGACCGCGCTGTGGATCGGTAGGGGAACAACCCTGTGAGTTGCGAGTGGACAGTGTGTGGACGACCGTCGACATCTCCGGACAACTTTTCGTGCGGGCCCACCCGGTCAGTATCCCGGCCCGGTGTGACACCCTCCCGGACCTCACCCCAATACGAACATTGGCGACTGATGGGCCGCTGGGGCCCACGAGTCGCCAAAGAACGGAGCGGGGTGTGAGGTCTAGCTGGGCGAGACCTCGACGGTGACCGGGAACTCGACGTCGGCGTGGAGCTTGACCGTGACGCGGTGCGTGCCCAGATCACGAATGGGCTCGTTGAGGTGGACCTTGCGGCGGTCGAGCTCGACGTGCGCCTGGGCCTGGACCGCCTCGACCACGTCGAGGGCGGTGACCGAGCCGAAAAGCTTGCCCTCGGCACCAGCGCGGGCGGTGACGCTGATCACCATCGGCACCAGGCGGGTGGCGATCTCCTCGGCCGCCGACCGATCGGCCGCGTCCTTGATGTCACGCGACCGGCGCATGGCCGTCGCCTGGGTGACCACGCCGTCGTTGGCCTTGAGGGCCAACCCCCGCGGCACCAGGTAGTTGCGGGCGAACCCGTCGGCCACGTCGAGCACGTCGCCCTTCTTGCCGAGGTCGGCGATGTCGGAGCGGAGCACGACCTTCATTCGCTCTCCCCCGCACCACCGTCGTCGCCAGCGCTCACCAGGATCGGCTCGTCGCCGTCCCGACCGGTGGCGGCAACGACATCCTCGCCACCCTCGGCGGGCGTTGCTTCGCGGTCGCCACGGGGACCACGGTCACCGCGATCGCCACGGTCACCGCCACGCCCACCGCCGCCACGCCCACCGCCGCGGCTGCTCGTCACCTTGACGGCGTACGGCAGCAACGCCAGCTCACGCGAGGTCTTGATGGCCTCGGCGATGTCGCGCTGGTGCTGGGCGCAGTTGCCCGACACCCGGCGAGCCCGGATCTTGGCCCGGTCGGACATGAACCGGCGCAGCAGGTTGACGTCCTTGTAGTCGATCCAGGTCGCCCCCTCCTTGCAGAAGACACAGACCTTCTTCTTGAACTTCTTCCCGTTGTCGCGCCCCTTGCGGTCATTGCGGGGGGGCGCCGTCGCCTTCGACTTACGGCCCATTAGAACGGCTCCTCGTCGTCATACGCAGGGGGGGGTTCGTTGGCTGCCGGTCGGCTGCCGCCGCCCCGGGGGGCGTCGCCACCGCCGAAGCCGCCGCCCTCACCGGGTCGGCGCTCGTTGCGCACGACCTGGGCGGTGGCCCAGCGAAGGCTGGGGGCGATCTCATCCGCGATCACCTCGACGACCGACTTCTTCTCGCCGTCGGGCGTCTCGTACGACCGCTGCTCCAGCCGGCCGGTGATGATGACCCGGGAGCCCTTGCTGAGCGACTCACCGGCGTTCTCGGCCAGGGTGCCCCAGCCAACGACGTTGAAGAAGCTGACCTGCTCCCGGCGCTCGTTGGTCTGACGGTCGTTCCAGACGCGGTTGACCGCAACGCCGATGCGGACGTTGGCCTGGCCGGTCGGCGTGTACCGCAGCTCGGGGTCCCTGGTGACGTTGCCGACCAGGGTGATGGTGTTATCGGGCATCTCTACGCTCCCGCTTCTCTTCGCGGTCTTCGCGGTCGCTCCCGAGCATGTCGACGCTGACCTTGCGTTGCGGCTTGCCGTCAGCGACATGGTCCGGGATGCGGACGATCTTGTGGCGAAGGACGTCGTCGGCGAGCCGCAGCGTCCGGTCGAGCTCGCTCATGGGCGCCGGCTCGGACCGCACGTCCATGAGGACGTAGTAGCCCTCCTGGCGCTTGCGCAGCTCGTAGGCGAAGCGCCGCTTGCCCCACTTGTCGACACGGTTGACCGTGCCGCCGCCGTTCTGGAGGAGCTCGGTGCTGCGGTTGATCACCGCTTGCACCTGCGACTCCTCGAGCGCGGGCTCGAGGATGACCATGACTTCGTAGGGCCTCATGGGCCTAAGTACCTCCCTCTGGACCCGGCCGCGAGGGCTCGGGGCTCACGGACGGTCCGTGAGCAGGGCTCGATTGGAACGTCCCATGGTAGGCGTGAACGGCCACGACCCACAACGTAGGACTCGGGTGTGACAGTCACGCCCGCGGTGGACCGCCCTCAGCCGCAGCCGTCGCCCCCGAACCGGAGGCGGGAGCCAGGCCGGATCCCGAGGGCCCGGAGGCCTCCCCTTCGTACCTCGATGGCGTGCAGATAGGGCGCGGTGGCCCCGAACTGCGGGCAGGCGTCGGGATCGCTCGACGGGCACGGCGGCATCTCGGCCTCGGAGACATAGCTCCCCTGCTGGTCGAACCAGGCGATCGAGAGCGGGATCCGGGTGTTGAACATGTAGAAGCGCCCGGTGCTGGGCGAGGTCCACCGGAAGATCATCCCGTCGTAGCCCCGCAGGTCGTCCTGGTGCATCAGCCCCTGGGCCCGCGCCTCCTCGGTCGCAGCCAGCAGGGCGCACCACTCGGCGACCCGGCCGGTCGGTCCGGTGATGGTGAACGAGACGTCCTGGAAGCCGGCCAACGCCTTCCTGTCCGCCGAACGGAAGCCGGGATCGTCGGGACGGGTGGCGCCCCGAAGGAGGAAGGCGAGCACCGCCACCGCCAGCACGCCGATGACGACCCGACGGACCATCGGCGCCCGCCCGGCCCAGCTCTCCTGTTCGTTCACCCCGACATGGTCGCGTCATCGCCGTAGAAGGCCAGCACCGCCTCGGGATCGTCGACGGCGGCGTCCCGCCCGAAGGTGGCAGCCAGCTCCTCGGGCAGGTGGTAGCTCTCGTCGGGCCCCGGGAAGCTCCCCGAGCGGACATCGGCCGCGTACTGCGAGATGGCAGCGATGGCGTCGGCCTTCTGGTGGGCGTAGGTGCGCACGAACTTGGGCCGGATGCGGTCCTGGAGCCCGAGCAGGTCGTGGTACACGAGCACCTGGCCGTCGCAGTGGGGACCAGCGCCGATGCCGACGGTCGGGACGGGCACCGCTTCGGTGATCATCCGGGCCACCTCGTCGGGCACTGCCTCGAGGACCAGGCAGAAGACTCCGGCGTCGACCAGGGCCTGGGCGTCGTCGAGCAGCCCCCGGACGGCGCCCGCCTCGCGGCCCTGCACCTTGAACCCGCCCAGGGCATGCACCGACTGGGGAGTCAGCCCGATGTGGCCGCAGACCGGGATCTCGGCGTCGAGGATGGCCTTGATCATCGGCACCCGCTTGGCGCCACCCTCGAGCTTGACGGCGCTGGCGCCGGCCCGGATCAGGGTGGCGGCGTTGCGAACCGCGTCGTCGACGCCCAGGTGGTAGCTGAGCCACGGCATGTCGCCCAGCACCATCGCCGACGGGCGGGCCCGGGCCACCGCGGCGGTGTGATGGGCCATGTCGTCGATGGTGACGTGCAGGGTGTCCTCGTAGCCGAGCACCACCATCGCCAGCGTGTCGCCGACGAGGATGATGTCGACCCCCGACTCGTCGGCGATGAGCGAGCCCGGCGCGTCGTAGGCGGTCACCATCACGATCGGCGCGCTGCCGCGCGCCACCTTGCGGGAACGCACGTCAGGTGCGGTCACTCGGCTGGCCATCGGGCCACCTCCTCATCCCGTCCAGCGCCACGATGGCTGCCGGCGGTGCCGCCAAGGCTACGCACCGCTAGCGCACAGGGGCCAGCAGCACGGCAACGGCAGCGGCGCCGAGCCCGACGATCACCCGCTCGCGGGGCCACGGCAGGCGACCCGCGGCCAGCGCGGCGCCGACCCCGGCCAGGGTGCACAGCACACGCAGGGCCGGGACTCCCGCCATGCCTGCCACCGCCAGGGCGGCGACCGACCCGGTCGCCAAGGCCGGTCCGAGCGACGGCCAGACGAGGGTCGCGGTGCCAGGCGTGACCACCACCATGGCCACGGCGACCAGCATCGACGCCAGTGCGCCCGCCGCCGGGCCCACCACCAGGCCCGGTCCCAGCACGCCTTGGGCGCCGGCAACCGCGGCCAGCGACCCAGTGCTCCAGCGCCAGCCCAGGGCCAGGCCGGCCAGCGCCGCCACCCCGGCGCCCGCGACCGTGGTCAGCGCCACTGCCACCAGCACCACCAGCCCGGCGATGGGACCGACGGTGGTCACGGCCACCGCCGCTGCCGCGCCGCCGGCGATCAGGCGGACGGTGCCGAACGGCGACGCGATCGGCTCGGCGTCACCAGGAAGGTCCGCGCCAGGTGGTTCCAGGAGCACTTCGGGCAGACCTCGACGACGTAGCAGGCCAGCTCGTCCCCATCCCGCCCGAGTCGGGCGAGCTCCTCCCTCGTCGCCACGCACTTCCCGTGGGCCGGCATCCCCGGGCCGAACACGTAGGACACGAGAACGACGTTCGCCTCCTCGCAGATCGGACACGGCTCGCTCGACTCCTCCCCCACGTTGTTGCGGGCGGCCCGCACCAGCTCGGGATGGGCATCGCACACCTCGTGGCGGGCCAGGCGGCCCTTCTTGAACTCGGAGATGACCGACTTGCGGGTCAACCGGTAGTCGATCTCCCCCGGGAGCGACGAGGACACACCTCCTCGCACGCCGCGGGGGTTGAACGCCATGCGGCAAAGGCTAGACACCGCGGGCACGCCCCTGGCGGCCCCCGGCTCGGTACCGTCCGCCGATGGCCATGACCGAGCGACGGCGGGTGACCACTGCCCTGTTGGTCTACCGGGCGCTCTCGGCCGCGGCGTCGGTGGGCACCGTCACCGCCCTCGGCAAGCAGGTCTACGACATCGGCCACCGCCAGCTCGACCTCGGCCTGCTGGGCTTGGCCGAGTTCGCCCCCGCCGCCCTGCTCATCCTCGTCACCGGCACCGTCGCCGACCGGTATCCCCGGCGACTGATCGGGGCCACCGCAACGGCCGCCCAGGCGGTGGCCGTCGTGGCCATTGGCTGGTACGCCAGCACCGACCCGACCTCGATCGGGCCGATCTTCGTCATCGTTGTGTGCTTCGGCGTGGGCCGGGCCTTCGCGGCGCCGTCGACCCGGTCACTGCCCGCCGACCTCGTGCCAGCCGACCGGCTCCCACGGTTCATCCCCCGCATGTCGGGCGCCTTCCAGGTGGCGTCGATCGCCGGGCCGGTCATCGCGGGCGTCCTCTATGCCGTCGACCCGGCGGCCGCCTTCCTTGCCCAGGCCCTCTTGCTGGCGGCCGCGACCTTCGTCCTCCTCCAGCTGCCGGCCAGCCCGAACAGGCCCGTCGAGGTCACCATCGCCCCGGAGCTGGAGGCGGCGGTCGAGCCGCTCGACGCCCACGAGTCGGCAGTGCCGGTTCCCCGGGCCACGCTCTCGCAGGCCCTCGACGGCCTGCGGTTCGTCCGCCAGCAGCCGATCCTCCTGGGGGCCATCTCCCTCGACCTCTTCGCGGTGCTCTTCGGCGGTGCCGTCGCCCTGCTCCCCGCCATCGCCGAGGACCGGCTCGGCGTCGGCTCGGTGGGCTTCGGCTGGCTTCGGGCCGCCACCGGCATCGGGTCGGCCATCGTCACGGCCTTCCTCGCCTTCCGCCCGGTGCGGCGTCGCGTCGGGCGGGTGCTGCTCGTCGCGGTGGCCGTGTTCGGCGTCTTCACCGTGGTGCTGGGCCTGACCCACACCTACGTCATCGCCTTCCTCGCCCTGGCCGTGCTGTCGGGCGCCGACAGCATCAGCGTGTTCATCCGGTCGACACTCGTGCCCCTGGCGACCCCCGACCACATGCGGGGCCGGGTGATGGCCGTGGAGAACGTGTTCGTCGGGGCGTCGAACGAGCTCGGCGCGTTCGAGTCGGGGGTTGCCGGTCAGCTGATCGGCACCGGTGGCGCTGTCGTGCTCGGCGGGGCCGCCACCCTCGTGGTCGCCGGCACCTGGTGGGCGCTGTTCCCCCACCTCCGCGAGGTCGACGGCTTCCCCGGGACCACGCTGGCCATCGACGAACGCGGAACCGTGGTCGAGTAGGACCATTCGATATATCGATCTGATATATTGAGGAGGTGATCGAGCTCGCCATCCTCGGGGTCCTGCGGGAGTCCGAGCTCCACGGCTACGAGCTCAAGAAGCGTCTCCGCGAGGTCATGGGCCCCCTGTCGAGCGTCTCGTTCGGCTCCCTCTATCCGGCGCTGGCCAAGCTGGAGGCGTCCGGGCTGGTGAAGGCGGTCGACGCCACCACGTCCACTCCGATGTCGGTCGTCCCCATGACCGGCGCCCTGGCCGGGGAATCGGCGGCCTTCCGGGCGGCGCGCCGGCTGGCGACCCGGGGGCCCCGCAACAAGAAGGTGTACGGCATCACCGAGCACGGCGAGGCCCGCATGGCCGAGCTGATCTCCGAGCCGTCCGACGACGAGCGCAGCTTCCCCTTGAAGCTCGCGTTCTGCCGCTGGTGTGAGCCGCAGGTGCGCTTGTCGCTCCTCCGCCGGCGCCGCCAGACCCTCGAGGACCGTCTCACCGAACGGCGCCGGTCCCTCGGCGCCCGCGGCGAGCGGCTCGATCGTTACGTCCGCTCCCTCATGGAGCACGACACCGAGTCGACAGAGCTGGACATCGCCTGGCTCGATCGCCTCATCGAAGAGGAGACCTCAGCATGAGCAAGAACATCCGACTCGCCATCGCGGGCGTGGGCAACTGCGCCTCGTCGCTCGTGCAGGGCATCGAGTTCTACAAGGACGCCGATCCCGACGACCGCGTCCCCGGCCTGATGCACGTCGTGTTGGGCGGCTACCACGTCGGTGACGTGGAGGTCGTGGCCGCCTTCGACGTCGATGCCGAGAAGGTCGGCCTCGACCTGGCCAAGGCCATCGAGGCGAGTCGCAACAACACGATCAAGTTCGCCGACGTCCCCGTTCGGGGAATCACCGTGCAGCGGGGCCCGACCTTCGACGGCTTCGGCGAGTTCTACCGCGAGCAGTGCGAGGAGTCGCCCGCCGAGCCGGTCGACGTGGCGCAGGCGCTGCGTGACTGCCAGGCGGACGTGCTCGTCTCCTATCTGCCCGTCGGCTCCGAGGTCGCCCAGAAGCACTACGCCCAGGCGTGCCTCGACGCAGGCGTGGCGTTCGTGAACGCCATCCCCGTCTTCATCGCGTCCGATCCCGTGTGGGCGCAGAAGTTCACCGACGCCGGCGTCCCGCTCGTCGGCGACGACATCAAGAGCCAGGTCGGCGCCACCATCGTGCATCGGACCCTCGCCCGGCTGTTCGAGGACCGCGGCACCACGATCGACCACACCTACCAGCTGAACTTCGGCGGGAACATGGACTTCATGAACATGCTCGAGCGCTCCCGGCTGAAGTCCAAGAAGATCTCCAAGACCCAGTCGGTGACGAGCCAGATCGACGCCGGCATCAGCGACCAGGACGTGCACATCGGCCCGTCCGACCACGTCCCCTGGCTCGAGGATCGCAAGTGGGCCTTCATCCGCCTCGAGGGCCGCAACTTCGGCGATGTGCCCCTCACCGTCGAGCTGAAGCTCGAGGTCCACGACTCGCCCAACTCGGCCGGCGTGATCATCGACGCCGTCCGTTGCGCCAAGCTCGCCAAGGACCGTGGCCTCGGTGGGCCCGTCATGGGCGCCTCCGCCTACTTCATGAAGTCGCCGCCGACGCAGTTCCGGGACGAGACCGCCCGCGAGATGGTCGAGGAGTTTCCGCGGTGCGCCAGGTCGCCGACGGTGAAGAGGTCAGGATCGAGCTGCACCACGGCGATCTCGCCGAGCTGGCGTTCATCCGGGCCGACGCCGTCGACGTCGCCGTCTCCGATCTCGCCCTCGACGACGTCGCCGACCTCGACCGCGTGTTCCGCCAGGTGAGTCGCGTCCTCCGCAGCGACGGCATCCTCCTGTTCACGCTCCCCCACCCAGCAGCGGGACCGGGCTCCTACTTCGCCGGCAGGACGATCGGCGACGTCTTCGCCGCCCTGAGCAGAGCCAACTTCCGCATCGACACCCTGCTCGAGCCGGAGCCGGTCCTGGTCGTGCGGGCCCGCAAGCTGGGGATGTAGCGAGGCCCGCTTCACACGCGGTCGGCGGTCACCACCAGGGCGCGGTGGTCGCTGACCGCGAGTGGCACGACCTCGGAGCCGACCACGGTCAGCCCCACCACGCCGACGTGGTCGAGCTGGCGGTTCGGCTTCCGGACCGGGAACGTGGGACCAGCGTCGACCACGGTGAAGCCCGACGCCTCGAGGATCGGCGCCGCCTCCGGGAAGGTGAGGTTGAGGTCGCCCAGGACCACCAGCGGGGCGAGGCGGCGGGCCAGCGCAGCCAGGACGACCGGCAGCTCGCCGGCCGCCTGCCCCCGGAGACCGAGATGCCCGGTCGCGATCGACAGGTCGGCGTCGCCGACGACCGCGGTGGCCACCATGGCGGAGCGCGGCTCGGTGTCGTCCGGGAAGAAGAGCTCCTCGACCTCGCCGACCGCACCGCGGACCAGCAAGGCGTTTCCGTACTGGCCGCCGGCCCGGGCCACGACCGCCTGGACGAACACCGCCGTCATGGCCAGCGCCTCCGACAGGATCGCCACGGTGTCGACGTCACCGACGATCACCTCCTGGAGGGCGAGCACGTCGGCGTCGAGCGACCGGCAGGCATCGACCAACAGCGGGAGGTCGACCTCGCCGTCAGGTCGCATCCCTCGCTTGATGTTGAAGGTGGCGAGCCTCAGGGCCGCCGCTGTTCCCACCACGCGTCGAGGCGACGGGTCGCTTCGACCTCGCCGAGCGGGCCCTCCTCGAGCCGGAGCTCCAACAGGAAGTCGAGGGCCTCGCCGACAGCCCGGCCGGGACCGATGCCCAGGTGTTCCATCACCTGGCGCCCGTCGAGATCGGGCCGGAGGGCGTCAAGCGCCTCCCGCTGCTGGAGGTCGGCGATCCGCTCCTCGAGCTGGTCCATGCGCCGGGCCAGCTCCTCGGCCTTCTTGGGGTTGCGCGTGGTGCAGTCGCACCTCGTCAGCTCGTTGAGCTTCTCCAGCAGCGGGCCGGCGTCGCGCACGTAGCGGCGCACGGCACTGTCGGTCCACCCCATCCGGTACGTGTGGAAGCGCAGATGCAGCTCGACCAGCTGGGTGATGTCGTCGATCTCCTCGGAGGGATAGCGCAGGGCCTGCAGCCGCTCACGCGTCATGCGGGCCCCGACCACCTCGTGATGATGGAACGAGACCTTGCCGGCAGGACCGAACGAACGGGTCTTGGGCTTGCCGACGTCATGGAAGAGCGCCGAGAGCCGCAGCACCTTGTCGGCGCTGGTGTTCTCGACGACTGCGATGGTGTGGGCCAGCACGTCCTTGTGCCGATGGATGGGGTCCTGCTCGACGGCCATGTTGGGCAGCTCGGGCAGGAACTCCTCGGCCAGGCCGGTCTCGACGAGGAACCAGAGCCCGGCACCGGGGCGCTCGGCCACCATCAGCTTGTCGAGCTCGGCCCGGATCCGCTCGGCCGACACGATCTCGAGCCGGTCGTGCATCCGCTTCACCGCGGCGACGAGATCATCGTCGGGCACGAGGTCGTAGGCGGCGATGAAGCGGGCGGCGCGCAGCATCCGCAGCGGGTCGTCGCTGAACGACTCGTCGGGCGAGAGGGGCGTGCGAAGGCGCTTGGCGACGAGGTCGGCGGCACCATCGAAGGGGTCGACCAGCTGGGCCTCGGGCAGGGCCAGCGCCATGGCGTTGACCGTGAAGTCCCGGCGAGCCAGATCGGCCTCGACCGCCTGGGCGAAGGCGACGTCAGGCTTGCGGGAATCGGGGCTGTAGGCCTCCGCCCGGTGGGTCGTGATCTCGTAGTCGCGGCCGGCGTGGCGGCAACCGATCGTGCCGAAGCGCTTGCCCTGCGTCCAGACGGCATTCGCCCACGGCCGGACGATCGCCTCGATCTGGTCGGGAAGGGCATCGGTCGTGAGGTCGTAGTCGACCGCGGCCACATCGCGGCCGAGGAGCAGGTCGCGGACCGAGCCGCCGACGAGGTAGGCGCGATGGCCGGCGGCCTGGAACTGCTCGGCCAGCGGGCGGACCTCGTCGAGCACGGCCTGCAGGCGCTCCGGGATCACCATGACGAGGGTAGGGCCTGTCACCGCGTGGGCCCCGATCGTTGCGGGCCGAGCGGCGCGAGTGGTGCCCGTCCCCCGGCGTCCTACTGTCGATCCCCGATGGCCAGGTCCGGTGAGGTGCGACTCGGGTCCGAGCGCGTGCGCGTCGGGCCCTGGCGCGGCAGCGACCAGGTGGGCCTCATCACCCCCATGGGTGGGGCGGCGGCGGCGAGCGAGGCGATCGTGCAGAAGGCGTGCCGGACCCTGGTCGCAGGTGGCTACATCGAGATGCTCACCGGGGCCCTCGCCGCCGACGAGCGGCGCGGCTTCATCGACGCCGGCTTCGAACTGCGCGACGAGCTCGTCCTGCTCGCGCACGACCTCGCCGCCATTCCCGAGGCGCCGCCGGCGTCGATTCGCCGCGGACGGCGTGGTGATCGGGCTCGGGCGCTCGCGGTCGACGGTCGCGCCTTCCCGCCGTTCTGGCGACTCGACACTGAGGGCTTCGACGAGGCGGTGGCGGCCACGCCGGTCGCCCGCTTCCGGGTGGCCACCGTCGGTCGCGAGGTCGTCGGCTACGCCGTGACCGGGCGCGCCGGCCACCACGGCTACCTCCAACGGCTGGCCGTCGATCCCGACCGCACGGGCCGAGGCCTCGGCCGGGCACTCGTGGCCGACGCCCTCAACTGGCTGCGCCACCGCCAGTGCACGCTGGCCGTCGTGAACACCCAGGTCGGCAACGACCGGGCCGTGACGCTGTACGAAGGGATGGGCTTTCGCCGGCAACCGTCGGGCCTCGTCGTCCTCGGCCGCCAGCTCGACGCCCGCCAGCCCGCCGGATGAGGCGCGTCCTCGCCGTCGCCATCGCTGCTGCCGCGGCGATCGGCTGCCTGACCACCGGCGCCGCCGCCACCCAGTCGTCGCCCGAGGGCTCGATCGGTCTCGCGTCCCAGACACCGTGGGTCGGTGCCGGCGAGCCGTTCGAGCTCCGACTCGACGTCGACCAGGTCAACCGCCCCGACCAACTCGACATCGTCGTCTCGATCCACCGGGCGGTCACCTCGCGGTCGCAGTTCGACCAGACCATCAACGACCGCCTGCTCGGACCCCTCGCCGCTCCCCCGACGGTGACGTCGCTCGCGGCCGCCGGCTTCGACGCCGGCGGCGCGGTGCCGATCCCCATCACGCTGCCCGACCTTCGCGACGGCGTCTATCCGGTGGTGGTCGCCCTGCGCGACCACGACAGTGACGAGGAGATCGACCACTTCGTCACCCATCTCGTGCGGGTGCCCGACCAGCCGGTGGGCCAACCCCTCCGGGTCGCGTGGCTGCAGCCCGTTGATGCCGGCGTGACGCTCGGCCCCGACGGCGTCCGGTCCCTCTCCGAGGCGCAGCTGCGACGGGTTGGGCGGACCGCGGCGGCGATGGCCGACGCCGCACCGATGCCGATCACCCTCGACGTCTCACCCGACACCGTCGACGGCCTCTTCGCCTCCCGCCACACCGACATCCTCGGCGAGCTGGCACAGGGGCTCGACCATCGCCAACTGCTCGCCGCCCCATACGTCGACGTCGATGCCAGCGCTCTCGTGGCGGGCGGGCTGGCGGGCGAGCTCCACGACCTTCGTCGCACCGGCGAGACCGTGCTGCGGGCCACCTTCGGGAGCACCGACTCGACAACGTGGTCGAGCGAGGAGCCGCTCACTGCCCGGGCGCTGACCGAGCTCCGGCGCCTGGGCGTGCGCCGAGTCGTCGTGCCCGAGAAGGGCCTCTCGACGCTCCGGGCGAGCGTCACCGGCCGGCGCACCGTGTCGCGGCCCTTCCTGATCGAGGACAGCCGGGGGCAGGCCGTCGATGCCGTCGTGGCCGACGCCGGTCTTGCCGCCCACTTCCCCGGCCGGTCCGGTCAGGTCCTGGCTGCGCACCACCTGCTCGCCGACCTCGCCGTGCTCTATCTCGACTCCCCCGGCACCAGCCGCGGCGTGGTCGTGCGCCCGCCCTCGACCTGGGACCCGACACCGGTCTTCCTCAGCACCGTGCTGACCGCCCTCGACCGCAGCCCGGTCCTGCGACCGGTGACCGTGTCGAACCTCGTGCGCGAGGTGCCGCTGCTGGGAACGAGCCGCTCGCCCGCCGTCCGTTCCACCACGAGCACGGCGCCCCGGCTGCCCTCGGCGCTCGCTCGCACCCGTCGCCAGCTGCTGGGCCTTCGATCCCTCACCGCCGGTGACGACCGACCGCTGCAACCGTTACGCCAGCTCCTCTTCGCCGCCGAGGACGACGGCGTGAGCCGAACGAGGCGCGCTGCCTACCTGGCGGCGGCCGAGCAGAGCGTGCGGCTGGTGAAGGAGCGCGTGCACCTGGTGCGGGGGCGCACCATCAGGCTCACGGCCAGGCAGGGCACGATCCCGCTCACGGTCGTCAACGACAACCCGTTCACCGTCCACGTGTCCGTCGAGCTCTCCAGCGAGAAGCTCGAGTTCGCCGACGCCCACGGCACCGACCGGAGTCGGCGGCGCTTCGACGACGTGGTGCTCGGGCCCAACCAGAGCAGCGTCCTCGCCGTCGCGGTGCGCGCGCGCACCTCGGCCGCGTTCGCCCTGCGGGCCGTGCTGCGGGCGCCGGACGGCAGCCTGGAGCTCGGCCGCAGCCGCTTCACCGTGATCGCCACCGCCGTCTCGGGCCTCGGCATCGTCCTCTCGGTCGGGGCCGGCCTCGTGCTGCTGCTCTGGTGGGCCCGCCACTGGCGGAGCACCCGCCGCAGTCGCCGGCTCATCCCGGAGCCGCTCGACCACGGCGAAGCGGTCTAGCTTCGGCGCATGCCCGTGGCGGTGGTCACCGACAGCGCCGCCGATCTCGACGAGAGCCAGGCAGCCGAGCTCGGCGTGACGGTGGTCCCGCTGAGCATCCGGTTCGGTGCCGAGGAGTTCGTCGATCGGCGTGATCTCACGCCCACCGAGTTCTACGAGCGCCTCGCCGCGTCGGCCGTGCTTCCCGAGACAGCTGCGCCCTCGCCCGGCGCGTTCGAGCAGGCGTTCCGGAACGCACTGGCCTCCGGCGCCGATGCGGTGGTGTGCATCAACATCTCCACCGACCTGTCGGGCACCATGCAGGCGGCGCAAGCGGCGGCCCGGTCGGTCGACGGCGCCGACATCCGCGTGCTCGACAGTCGCTCGGTGACCTGGGGCGAGGGCAGCCAGGTCGTCGCCGCCGCCACCAGGGCGGCCAGCGGTGCCACCGCCGACGAAGTCGAGGCGCTGGTCGCCGACATGCGGCGCCGAACCCATGTGTACGGGGCCCTCGACACGCTCGAGAACCTGAAGAAGGGTGGCCGCATCGGCAACGCCCAGGCCCTGCTCGGCTCCCTGCTGTCGATCAAGCCGATCATCGACGTCAGCACCGGCATCGTCGAGGAAGCTGGCAAGGTGCGGACCCGCTCCAAGGCGCTGCGGGCACTGGTCGACCGCGTCGCGGCAGCGGGAGCCGTCGAGAACCTCGCCGTCATGCATGCCAACGCGCCCGACGTCGACGAGCTGGTCGGCCTCTTGGCCGAGCACCACCCGCGGGAGCAGATCCACATTGGCATCATCGGCGCGACGGTCGGCGTGCACGGTGGGCCGAGGGTCACCGGCGTGACCTTCCAAACCTGCTGAGCCCCACCAGCCGCCGAGTGAGGCCCGGCGAACTGGGTACGGTCCCGCAACGTGCCGCCCGAGCCCCCGGTCCTCGCCAGCGATGACCTGATCGGAGCGCGCTACCGCCTCGTGCGCCGGATCGCCCGCGGCGGCATGGCCGAGGTGTGGGAGGCCGAGGACACCATCCTGGCCCGCCCGGTCGCCGTCAAGGTCCTCCTGCCCCACCTTGCGGCCGACGAGGCGCTGGTCACCCGGTTTCGCCGCGAGGCGGTAGCCGCCGCCCGACTGTCGCACCCGCACATCGTCTCCATCTACGACACCTGCGCCGACGACGACTGCGAGGCGATCGTCATGGAGCTGGTGCGGGGCCGGACCCTCCGCCAGATGCTGGACCAGGGAACCCCGCTGCCGGCCCGGCGGGCCGTCGACATCGCCGCCCAGGTCGCCGACGCGCTGGAACACGCCCACGGTGCCGGCCTGATCCACCGCGACGTCAAGCCCGGCAACATCCTCCTCTCGGACGACGGCCGGGTGCTGGTGGCCGACTTCGGCATCGCCAAGGCCGTCGAGGGGGTCAGCGACCTCACGGAGGCCGGCCAGGTGGTGGGCACGGCCAAGTACCTCTCCCCCGAGCAAGTCCAGGGGGAGCCGCTCGACGCCCGGTCCGACGTGTACGCCCTTGGCGTCGTGCTGTACGAGATGCTCACCGGGCGCCCGCCGTTCAGCGGTGAGAACGCCACCGCCACCGCGCTGGCGCGGCTCACGACCGATCCACTCCGGCCCCGGCAGGTCCGCGCCAGCATCCCCCGGCAGCTCGACGACATCGTCATGCGAGCCATGGCTCGCGCGCCTGGCGCCCGCTTCCAGACCGCGGCCGAGCTCCATCGCGCGCTGCTCGACGTCGACCTCTCTCGCGTCGACGACCTCGCCGACCACACCCAGGCCCTTGCCGCCCTCGACGACACCGGCGAGCAACCGACCGGCTTCGCCGCGTCCGAGCGGTCGTGGCTGGTGCCGGCCGCCCTCATCCTCGTGGTCGCCATCACCCTCGGTGTGGTCGGTGTGCTCATCGGCACCACCAGCGTCGGCCACGACCTGCTCGATGCCGTCGGTGGCAACAGCCATGGCAGCGGCCAGCCGATCAGGATCACGGCCCACACCTTCGACCCCGAAGCCGACGGCAGCGAGAACGAGGAGACCGCCCGACTGGCAGTCGACGGCAATCCCTCGACCCTCTGGCACACCGACCACTACAAGCGCCGTGACCTCGGCGGGCTCAAGAGCGGCGTGGGCCTGGTGTTCACCGCCGCATCGGCGGCCAAGCTGCATGCCCTGCAGCTGATCTCCCCGACCCGGGGCTGGCGCGCCCGCGTCTACGTCGCCAGCGCGCCGGCCTCGAGCCTCGCGGGCTGGGGCCAACCGGTGGCGACCGTCTCGGGCACCACCGGATCGGTCAACGCCGACCTCGCCGGGCGGCAGTGCGCGGCCGTGTTGCTGTGGATCACCGATCTCGGTGACGGAGCAAGAGGTGCCTTCATGTTCGAGCTGGCGGAGGCCAAGCTCTCCTCTTGATGGACGAGGA
>JAEKLB010000145.1 GCA_019510095.1 Acidobacteriota bacterium
GCCCGCCTCGAACAGGTCCGGTCGCTCAAGGCGGCCGCCGATCGGATCACCGGCGATGCCCAGCAGGCGGTGGCCGACGCCCAGCGATCGCGGCACGCCCTCGAGGATCTGCGGGCAGCTCTCGAGCACACGATCGCCGACCGGGCCACCGAGGGCGCGTTGCCCGCCCCCGATGGTCCCGACGAGGTCCGGCCGGGTGCCACGCGGGTGACCCACAGCCAAGCCGACCTGATGGCTCGCTATCCCTTCGGCCCGGTGACCTCCTTCCCCGACGGCCTGGTTCCGACGGGCACCGTGATCGACGGGATGGCGTCGTGGTACGGCCCGGGCTTCGACGGGCGATCGACGGCCAGCGGGGCCATCTTCGACCAGGAGGGCTTCACGGTCGCGAGCAGGACCCTGCCCCTCGGGACGATCCTCCTGATCACCCGGGGCGACCTGTCGGCCTTGGTCCTGGTCAACGACCGGGGTCCCTACGTGACTGGGCGAGTGCTCGACCTCTCGAAGGGCGTCGCCCGGGCTCTCGACACCATCTCGGCCGGCGTCGCCCGGGTGCACGCCGAGGTGCTCGTCCCCGTCGGCGAGTAGCGGGACCGATCGTCCCGTCCTCGGGGGTCAGGCGAGGCGCGTGACGGTGTCGCCGGCGCGGATGGGGCCGGCTGCGACAACCCGGACGTTGGTGCCGGCCGGAGTGCCGGCCTCGCTCAGGTCGAAGTCGACGAACAGCTGGTCGCCCGCAAGAGGCCATCGGGCGACCGGCCCGAAAACCGACTGAGCGAGGGGCGGATGATCCCCAGAACAGAGGGTCTGGAGGGAATGCGCCAGATAGTTAGCTAGACTAATGATCATGGGCGATCGGGTGGGCGAGACGTTGCGGCGTACCTTTCGGTCGCTCTCGATCCGGAACTACCGCATCTACTTCTTCGCCCAGTTGGTCTCGATGACGGGCACGTGGATGCAGGGCGTGGGTCAGGCGTGGCTGGTCTTGAAGCTGACCGGCAGCGGCACGGCGCTGGGACTGGTCATCGCCCTCCAGTTCCTGCCTGTCCTGCTCTTCGGCCCCCTCGGCGGGCTGGTCGCCGACCGCTTCGACAAGCGGAGGGTGGTCTACGTGACCCAATCCCTGGCAGGTGTCCAGGCGGGGGTGCTCGGTCTGGCGGTGTCGACGGGGGCGGTCCGGCTCTGGATGGTCTACGTCCTGGCCAGTGGGTTCGGCTTCGTGAACCTCGTCGACAACCCGACCCGGCAGACCTTCGTGCTCGAGATGGTCGGCGAGGACCAGCTGACCAACGCGGTGAGCCTCAACTCAGTGATGGTCAACGTCGCCCGGGCGCTGGGTCCGGCCGTCGCCGGGACCTTGATCGCCACGGTTGGCCTGGCGGTGTGCTTCTTCTTCAACGCCGCGTCCTACATCGCGGTGATCATCGGCCTGTCGCTCATGCGTGCCGCCGAGCTGCGGCCCGTCGCCCGCCAGCCACGGGCGAAGGGGCAGCTTCGGGAGGGGTTCCGCTACGTGCGGCACAGCCCCGAGCTCCGGGTGCCACTGCTGATGATGGCCGTCGTTGGCACGCTGGCCTACGAGTTCCAGGTCGTGCTGCCGCTGATGGCGAAGTACGTCTTCGACGCCGGGGCTGGCGCCTATGGAGCCATGAGCTCGGCGATGGGTGTCGGCGCGGTCACCGGTGGCCTGTACACCGCCGCGAAGACGACGCGGAGCCCGACAGCGCTGGCCTCGACCGCCATGGCCTTCGGCGCCCTGATCGGCATCGTGGCGATCGCGCCGAACCTCGGGACCGAGCTCGTCGCCCTGTTCCTCATGGGCGCCGTCAGCATCACGTTCCTCGCCCTGGGCAACACGACCCTCCAGCTCGCGTGCGCACCAAGCATGCGTGGCCGAGTCATGTCGCTGTGGGCCGTCGCGTTCCTCGGGTCCACCCCCATCGGGGGACCCATCGTCGGCTGGGTCAGCGAACACGCCGGCCCCCGCTACGGCCTCGGCCTCGGCTCCGTCGCGACCATGCTCGCCGGCGTGCTGGCCTGGCGGGCCCTCGCACGCCTGCCGCAGCAATCGTCTGCCGACGACGTGGGTGTCTCCATCGAAGAGGAGCAGATCGAGTCCGTCGCGTAGCTCCCGTGGCAGTTCACGGGACGAGCGTCGGGCCGCTCGATACTGTGCTCGACCCAATGGCGCAGCGTGAGATCGTTGGTGTGTTTCCGGGCTGGATGCCCGAATGGGAGGCGCCGGTCTCCCCGGAGCGCGAGCGCCTCCGGGCCTTGGTTGACCAGCTTCGCCTGCTCGGCGACCGGATCGTGACCGGGGAGCTCGACGACGCCGTCGTGGATGACGTGTCAGCGGCGGTTGCGGCGGCGCTGCAGCGTCGACCGGTTCGCGGCGACGACCCGATGGTTGGCGACGACCGTCATCCGTTTCTGGGCCTGGCGAACCGGGCCGCGCCGCCCATGCGGCTGCGGTGGGACGGCGTCACCTTGTTCGGAGAGGTGTGGTGCGGCCCCTGCTACGAGGGTCCCCGTGGCCTCGTGCACGGCGGCGTGATCGCCGGGCTCTTCGACGCCATGGTGGCGACGCGCGGGTCATTGAGCGGCCGATCGATCACCGCCAACTTGAACATCGACTACCTCGCACCCACACCGCTGCTGGCCGACCTCCGCATGGACGCCACCGTCGATCGGATCGAGGGCCGCAAGGCCTTCGTCTCCGCTCGACTGCACGCCGGCGAGCTCCTGTGCGCCAAGGCCGACGCCCTCATGATCTGTGAGCGCGACGTGGTACCGCCGACCTGACGGCTGGACCAGGCCGGCGACCGGCCCCGCGTCGTGCTACTTGCTGGCGTGCGGCGACTGCGACCTGCGGCTGACCACCTCGGCCCAGCGGGTGTCGGCGATGCGAGCCAGCGCCGCCACCTGACGGCGCTCACGGGCCCGGAGCGGCCGACCTTTGCGGCCGATGACCACACTCAGCCGGGCCGACGGCAGCGGCGCCCAGGCCACGTCGTCGGGGCCGGCCTCCCCCGCTGCCACCCGGGCCGACGACCGGCTGCCCTCCACGAACGCCTCGAGCCACGCGGCCTCGGGTGTCGGGCCGACCGAGGCACGGATCTCCGGCCCTTCGAGGTCGACAACCGTGGCCCAGTCGACGCCGAAGTCGAGGGCGGCGTGCTGCACGAGCACCCCGAGCAGCTCATCCACGTCGACCGCCCCAACGAGCATGGCAGCGGTCTCCAGTGCGTCGAGGCGAGGATCACGCATCGACTGGGCGGCCGGCTGGATGTCCTCGACGGCCACGCCGTCGACCGCCCGCAGCTCGCTGATCAGCAGGTCGACCAGCCCGGCCTCCGGCAGCTGGACCACGAGCTCGTCGATCGCTCGGCCGGCGCCCCGCTCGAGGATGTCGATGCCGACCAGGTCACCCCGCACCGCGCCAATGCGGCTCGCCACCTGGCCCAGGGCACCCGGTCGGTCCGGGAGCCAGACGCGCACGACGTAGGTCTCCATGCCCGCCACGGTACGGGCCCTTCGTGAACCGCCGGTTTCTGATCCAGAAATGGCGCGTGCCATTGCTTGACCAGCTGGTCAAGGGTTCCCTACCGTGCGTCCATGGAACGCCGGCTCACGGCACGGGGCCGCGACCGTCGCCGTCAGCTCATGGACTTCGCCGCCCACCGGTTTGCCGCCGGCGGCTACCACCCGACCTCGGTCGCCGAGATCGTGCAGGGTCTCGGCGTCGGGAAGGGCGTCTTCTACTGGTACTTCTCCTCCAAGGAGGAGCTGCTGGCCGAGATCCTTCGCGAGGCCCAACTCGACCTGCGACGGGCCCAACGAGCGGTGATCGCCGGCGAGCCCGATCCGGTGCGCCGCATCGAGATGGGGATCCGGTCGTCGATCGACTGGCTCGACGCCAACCGCCACCTCGCCACCCTGTTCCAGTTCGCTGCCACCGAGACCCGCTTCGCTCCCATCTTGCGGGCCAGCCAGGAGTTGACCCACAACGACCTCACGCAACACGTGAAGGACGGGATCATCGACGGCCGCATCCGCGATGCCGATCCCGCCATCCTCACCCTGGCCATCCTCGGGGTGGTGGGCAACCTGACGCGCGCGTTCCTCGCCACCGAGCGGGCGCGCGCCGACGAGGTCGCCGATACGGCGGTGGCCTTCTGCCTGCAGGGCCTCCTGGGGCCCGGCCAGGCCTAGGGCGAGAGCCGGTCGAGGGCGCGGCGCAGGTTGCGCACCGCTTGGTGGGTTCGCTGCTCGTTCTCGATGAGGGCGAACCGCACGTAGCCCTCACCACCGGGGCCGAACCCCATGCCTGGTGCGGCGGCCACATGCCCGTCGGTGACCAACATCTTGGAGAACTCGAGTGAGCCCATCTGCCGGTAGGGCTCAGGCAACGGCGCCCACACGAACATGGTCCCCTTGGGCTTCGGGAACTCCCAGCCGATCTTGGCCAATCCGTCGCAGAGGGCGTCGCGCCGGCTCTGGTAGATCTCCCGCACGACCTTTGGGTGGTCCTGGGCCTCGTTGAGCGTGACCGTGGCCGCGATCTGGATGGGCTGGAACGTCCCGTAGTCGAGGTAGCTCTTGAGCTTGGCCAGGGCGCCGATGACCTCGGCGTTGCCGGCCATGCACGCCACTCGCCACCCGGCCATCGAGAACGACTTCGTCATCGAGTAGAGCTCGACCGCGCACTCCTTGGCCCCGTCGGCCTGCAGGATCGAGGGCGGCTCGTACCCGTCGAAGCCGAGCTCCGCGTAGGCGTTGTCGTGGACGACGATCACGTTGTTCTCACGGGCGAAGTCGACAACCCGTTGGAAGAACGCGAGATCGACGCATTGGGTCGTCGGATTGTGCGGGAACGACAGCACGATGACGCGGGCCTTCGGCCACGACGACTGGAACCGCTCGACCAGGGCGTCGAAGAACTCGTCGTCGGTCTGGTTGATGCCAACCGGCAGGTCACGAACGTTGGCCCCCGCGAACAGCGGGCCCCAGATGTGGATCGGGTACGACGGCGACGGCACCAGCGCGCAGTCGCCCGGGCCCAGCAGCACCCACATGAGGTGACTGAAGCCCTCCTTGGCGCCGATGGTGCTGATGACCTCGGTCTCGGGGTCGAGGCGGACGTTCCACTTGCGCAGATACAGGTCGGCGAACGCCTCACGCAGCTTCGGGATGCCCTTCGACTGGCTGTAGCGGTGGTTCTTCTCCATGTGGGCCGCTTCGGCCAGCTTGTCGACCGCGATCTCCGGCGAGGGCAGGTCGGGGTTGCCGAACCCGAAGTCGATGACGTCGGCACCGGTCCGACGAGCCTCCTTCTTGAGGCCGTCGATGACTCCAAGGACGTACGGCGGCATGCCGTTGATCCGGCGGAACTCCATGCGTGGAGGCTAGTGCCCGGCCCTCGCGCCTCCCGGACCGTTACGACGCCGATTCGGCGCCCGTCGCGGCAAAGATCGCCGCGCCGATCGCGCCCGCCCGCTCCCCCAGCTCGGCCATCACGATGTCGACCGGCGGCCGGTGCTCGGCCGACACCGCTCGCCGCCGGTACGCGGCAGACACCGGCCCGAGCAGGACGTCGGCCGCCTCGGCCAAGCCGCCCGCCACGACGAACATCCCGGGATCGAGCAGCTGGAGCAGGTTCACCAGGCCGACGGCGGTCCAGTCGGCCATCTCGTCGACCAGGGCCAGTGCCACCTCGTCGCCCTGGCGGGCCGCCACCGTCACGTGCTCGCCCCGCACGGCCAACGGGTCGCCCCCCGCGAGGGCAACCAACGCCGGCGCCCGGCCGGCCTCACCCTCCTCACGACCCCTCCGGCCCAGTCCCGAGCCCGACGCGTACCGCTCCCAGCACCCGCGGCGCCCGCACGGGCACGGGATGCCGTCGACCTCGACCACCATGTGCCCGGCCTCGCCAGCGAAGCCATTGGCGCCGCGCACGACGACGCCGTCCATCTGGAGCCCGGCGCCGATGCCCGTGCCCAGGGTCACCAGCACGACGTCGCGGGCAGCGCGGGCCGCACCCATGGCGTGCTCGGCCCGCAAGGCGCAGGTGGCGTCATTGTCGACGGCGACCGGCAGGCCGAGGGCGCCCGCGACCTCCCGGGCCACAGGGAGCTCGACGACGCCCGGCAGGTTGGGGGCGTAGCGAAGGATCCCGTGGCGGTCGACCAGCCCGGGCAACCCAATGCCAACTGCCGCCGCGTCGGCCACGACCCCGCGCAGCTCACGCACGACGAGGACCAGGGAGGCGATCAAGGCGTGGCCCGTGGTCGGGGTCGGGACCCGGTGCTCAGCGACGACCTCACCGTCGTCCACGACGACGCCCAGCACCTTGGTGCCGCCGACGTCGATCCCGATGGCGCGCAACTCGTTCTTTCGCGAGCCCTCAGTAACGGAGGAGGGCGCCGATGCAGCCCAGCACGTCGAGGTCGGCGTTGCCGACGCAGATCTCGACCTCGCACGCCTGGGCCAGGGCCTCTTCGACCGCCTCCTCGACGACGTCGTCGACGGCGTCCATCGACGAACCGCAGACCCGGCAGCTGCGGCCGACCCGCGAGATCCAGCCGCACCCACCGCAGCGCCAACCGGGCGTGGCGTAGCCGGACGAGACCAGCAGCTGCTCCACCCGTCGCTCGACCAACGCCTGCAGGGTGGCGTCGAGACCGGCGACGCCGCGGCGACCGGCACCGACTGCCTCGCGCAGCCGAGCCACCGCGTCCGCCTCGCGGCGGCGCTCGACCGTCGCCTCGACCTCCAGGGCCGCGGTCCGGATCTCGTCGTCGGTGGCGTTGACAGGGATCGGGCACCGCCCTTCCAACCGCTCCTGGAGGTAGGGATGGAGGAGCCCTTCGAGCTCGGTGGCGATGTCGTCGGGCGCACCGATGATCAGGCGGTCGAAGCCGCGGTCCCTGTACAGCCGGAAGGCGGTGTCGGCGGCGTGCCGCAGGTGCTGGTGCACCAGGGCACTGGCGTGCTGGTCGACCCTGTCGCGGCGGTACGAGTGGTCGTCGTCGTCACCCCGTGGGAGCGCGTCGACGATCTGGTCGGACTCGATGAGCTCACCCAGCTCGTAGACCAGCATGCGGGCTCGCTGCCGGTCGGCCAGGAGCAAGCCGAAGCGCTCGTACTCGTCGACGATGACCTCGAGCTGGCGCACTGAAGGCGTGTGGTTGACCACCACCTGGTTGCGCACCGCGACGGGGAGCTCGATGACCCGCCAGAAGTCGTGCGCCGAGCACGAGAACACCGCCAGGCTCCGGGTGGTCGACCGGTCGATCCCGCCCTTGACCAGATCGAGGATGCGCTGGAGATCGGCGGTGACCGAGGGGTGGCTGCCTTTGCGACTGGCAGCATCCTTCAACACCAGCTCGACCGAGTGCACGACGTCCTGATGACGCACGTGCCGACTCCCGTCGACGTCGAGGTAGCAACTGGTGACCGGCGCATCCTCACCTTTGAACGAAGCCAGCGAGCGGATCTCGTCCTCGGTGATCGCGACCACAACACCTCCACGACGGGGATTGGGCAGAAGGGCGTTCGGGTCCTCCCGAGACTATGCGACCTGCTCGGCCGGCAAGACCGGCCGCACCGAGAGACGGCGGGGCCCTACGACTCGCAGCGGGCCTTCAGGTCCTCGAGGGCGGTGGTGACGATCTTCGTCTCGGCCCGGCGCTTGACGAAGCCCGGCAGCGGCACCGCCAGCTCGGCGGCCAGGTGATAGGTCACCTCGGTACCGCCCCCCGCCGCCGGCTCGAACTGGTACTCGCCGTCGAGGACCTTCACGATGTCCCCCTCCGCCAGCACCCAGGCGAGGCGGGCCGGCGCGCCGGCGTGGTCGTATCGCAGCACGTAGCGGGCCGAGTGCCCCATGGCCGCCGCCCGGAACCGCACGAGCGCGGGACGGCCCTGGCCGTCGCGCTCGATGACCTCCGCCTCCTTGATGTCCTCCGCCCACTCCGGATAGCGCTCGATGTCGAGGGCGGTCGCGTAGCCGACGCGGTTGCCAGCCCCACCACCACCTGGGCTGCGAGATCACCGAGCAGGCGAACCTGCACGGCTCGCGGGGCGCTGCCCACGAGGAAGTACACGCCCGCCACGCTCAACTCCTCGTACCGGCTGCGAGCGGCCATCAGCACGAAGGCTCGGGCGAAGGCGGCGCACCCGGCCACGCCGAGAACGATGGCCACCGCCATCGACACCACGTCGAGCCCGTCAGGGTGAATGGCAGCGGCCACCGCGGTGAGGACGAAGACCACCGTGCCGACCCGACTGACCAGGAGCACGCGCTCGCCCGTCATCAAAGGGCGGCGGCCAGCCGGCCGGCGAGCAAGTCGTAGTCGAACTCGGCGACTGCCCGCCGCCGCGATGCCTCGGCCATCGACGCCCGGTTCACCGGGTCGAGCACCGACCGCAACGCGGCCACGACCGCAGCGCGATCACGGGGGCGGTCGACGATCACTCCGGTCTCG
>JAEKLB010000008.1 GCA_019510095.1 Acidobacteriota bacterium
CGCCGCAGACCATCGACCAGGACCATCTCTACGGGCACGCGGTGCGGTCGTTCGCAGAGGCAGGCCTCGCCGACGACGGGAACCGACTGGCCTGGCGGCCGCTGGAGGCCCGGACGGTGGCCGAGGCGATGGGTGCGGTGCCCGGCCCTGTGCACCTGAACCTGCCGTTCCGGGAGCCCCTGGTGGGCGAGGCGGTGGAGCTGCCCGCCGGCCGCCCCGGCGACGCACCCTGGCACCTGCCGGCTCGGCCGGCCGGCGCCGCCGAGCCCGATGCGGCGCTGGTGGCCCTGCTCGGCGCCAGCCGCGGCCTGATCGTGGCCGGTTCGTGGGTGGGCGACGCCGACGGCGTCACCGCCCTTGCCGAAGCCACTGGCTGGCCGGTCCTGGCCGACCCGCGATCCGGTTGCCGCCGGCCGTCGGCGTGGACGGTCGCCGCCTTCGACGCCCTCCTGCGGGACGAGGGCTTCGCTGCTGGCCACCGCCCCGAGGTCGTCGTGCGTTTGGGATCGCCGCCGGCCTCCGGGGTGCTGTCGAAGTGGCTGGCTGCGACCGGCGCCCGCCAGGTGGCGGTCGACTGCCACGGCGTCGTCTACGACCCCGAGCGGACCGCCAGCGCTCTCGTGCATGCCCGGCCCGACGCATGGTGCCGCACCATGGCGGCCGCGGTCGGGGCCAACGCCGATCCGGCATGGCTGGCCGACTGGCAGGACGCGGAGAAGGCGGCCCAGGCCGCGTTCGACGAGGTCCTGGCCGGTCACGGCGAGTCGACCGAGCCCGGGGTGGCCCGGACCCTCGTGGCGCAGCTGGCGCCGGGGTCGACCCTGGTGGTCGGGTCGTCGATGCCGGTGCGTGATCTCGAGTGGTACGGCCGCCCGCGGAACTTCGTGCGGGTGGGGGGGTGGCATCTTCTCGTTCCTGCCCCAGGCAGCGGCGCTGTCGCCCGAGCGCTTCGAGCTGTTGTTCGGGACACCGCACGACGTCGATCTCCCGGGCCTGGCGGCCGCGCACGGGCTGCCGACCATCACGGTGCACGCGGCCGACGGCCTCGTTCCCGCCCTCGACGTCGCCGCTGCCGCTCCCGGCACCCACGTCGTCGTCGTCCGCACCGACCGGGCCACCAACGTCACCGTCCACGACGAGCTCCACGCCGCCGTCTCCCGCGCCCTGCCCCGCTGACCTCTCTCGTCGACGAAGAAGGATCAGGGTCGGACGATGGCGCCGAGCATGGCTTGGAGCTTGGCCCGGGTCTCGGTGAGCTCGGTGGCGGGATCGGAGTCGGCGACGATGCCGTTGCCGGCGAACAGGCGGGCCCGGCGGCCGTCGATCTCGGCGCAGCGGATGGCGACGCCGAACCGCCCGTCGCCGTTGCGGTCGACCCAGCCGACCGCGCCGGCGTAGCGGCCGCGGTCGAGCTGCTCGAGTCGGTCGATCACGGCCAGGGCCTCGGTTCGGGGCCAGCCGCAGACGGCCGGCGTGGGATGCAGCGCAGCGACCAACGCCAGTGCCGACGCCGGCGGCGACGACAGCCGGCCTTCGACGAGCGACGCCAGGTGCTGCACGTTGGCCAGGCTCACGATCGACGGCTCCGGCTCGGAGTCGACGTAGGAGCAGAAGGGCAGCACGGTGTCGAGCACCATGTCGATGGTGATCTGGTGCTCGGCCCGGTCCTTGGCCGACGCCAGCAACGTCGCCGCCCGGCGGGCGTCGGCAGCGGGGTCGCCGGTGCGGGGCGTCGTGCCCGCCATCGGGTGTGACCGGACGACGTCGCCGATCCTCGACACCAACAGCTCAGGCGTGGCGCCGACGAGGCCGTCGACGCTGTAGAGCATGGCGCCCGGATACGCCGCCCGCAGCCGTTGCAGCACGCTCACCACGTCGATGTCGGCGTCGGCCTCGACGACGACGTCGCGCGCGAGCACCACCTTGTGCAGCGCGCCAGCCCGAAGCTCGTCGACCGCGGCCGCCACCGCGTCGCGCCACGCCCGTGGTGAGCGGCTGGGGGTGACGGAGAACGACGACGGGCCCTCGCCGGTGACGGGCGGCTCTGGGAGGTCGTCGCCCACGCCGATGGTGGTGACCCACCTCGTGCCGTTGTCGGTCCGCCCGACCACGAGTGACGGCACCACCAGCGACCCGGGTGTGTCCTCGCCGAACGGCAGGGCGCCGAAGGCGACCGGGCCACACCCCGGCAGGCCCACCTCGTCGTGGGTCTCGATGGCAGCCAACGCGGCGGCTACCTCGCTGCCCGCCTTCTCCAGCCGGCCCGGCCCTTCGGGGAGCGCGATGCGCAGCGCCTCGCCCCGGCCGGCCAGCCCGGTGCCGGCCTGCTCGAACAGGAGCCCGCCGGAGCCGGCGACCTCGATCAGGTCGACCTCGCGGTCGAGCCGGCGGGTGGTGGCGACGAGCCTCATCGGTCGCGCGTGGCCAACAACAGTTGGCTGATGCCGCCGTTGAGCTCGTGGCGCTCGGCGTCGGCGAAGCCGGCGGCGCGCAGCATGGCGACGAGGGCCGGGGGCTCGGGCAGGTAGGCCACCGACTGGGGCAGATACCGGTAGGCGGCGCCGTCGGAGAGCAGCGCCCCGATCTTGGGCACGACCCGCCCGAAGTAGATGCCGTGGCCCCAGCGCATGACCGGGTTCCGGGGGCGGGCCACCTCGAGCAGGCCGATGCGGCCGCCGGGGCGCACCACCCGCGCCAGCTCGTCGAAGAACAGGCCCAGATCGGCCAGGTTCCGGAGGGCGAAGCCGCAGGTGGCGCCGTCGGCCCGTTGGTCGGGCACCGGCAGGCGGAGGACGTCGGCCTGGACCAGGGGGGCGTCGGTGCGGGCCGCCGCCAACATGCCGTAGGAGAGGTCGACACCCACCGGGCGGTGCCCAGCCGACCGCAGCTCCCGGCAGAGGTCACCGGTGCCGGCGGCGAGGTCGAGGATGAGTGAGCCTCGTACCGGGGGGCGATGGTGTCGAACATCTCCCGGACCATCCGGACCTTGCGGTCGCCCTGTGGCAACGGGCTCCCGCCCGGGGGCGGCGGCGTCTCACCCACGGGTAGCACCCAGCCATGGTACGAACAGCGGATGGCACGCACAGTCAACGGGCTCGACGAGGTCCGAGCTCTCGCCGGTCAGGACCTCGGCGAGTCGCCGTGGCGGACGATCACCCAGGAGCAGGTGAACCGGTTCGCCGACGTCACCGACGACCACCAGTTCATCCATGTCGACCCTGACCGGGCCAAGGACGGCCCGTTCGGGCGGACGATCGCCCATGGCTTCCTGACGCTCAGCCTGTCGGTGTCGATGCTCGACGAGGTCGTGCGGTTCGAGGGCATCTCGATGCTCATCAACTACGGCCTCAACAAGGTCCGGTTCCCGGCACCGGTGCCGGTTGGGGAGCAGTTGCGGGTCAAGGCCGCCCTCGGCGAGGTCGAAGAGGTGAAGGGCGGCGTGCAGGTGGTGGTCGAGCTGACCTACGAGGTGCAGGGGCAGGAGCGACCGGCGTGCGTGGCGGAGCTGGTGCTTCGGCTGCTGGGCTGACGCAGCCGCTAGCGGAACCAGATGCGCTGGTAGTCGCGGCTCTGCGGATGCAGCAGCAGGGCGGCGAGGGCCGCCGCGAACATCAGGCTGATGATGTCGTGGAGGGCGAACAGCACGCCGATGCCCGCCACCACCAAGGCGAGGGTGTAGCCCCAGCGCTTCTCGTTGGCGATGCCGTAGCCGCCACCGACGCCGCCGGCGATGAGCAGCAGGCCGATCGGGTTGAAGAGGCCGCCATAGATCGCCACGAACACGGCGTTGATGTAGAGCAGGAACACGGCGATCTGGAGGGTCTGCGGCTGCGTCGGGTTGGTCCAGCGGCGGGTCTCCATGCCTGACAGTTTGGCAGCGATCGTGCTGGGTGCCGGCGCCGGCGAGCGACTGCGACCCCTGACCCAGGTCAGCCCCAAGGTCCTGTGCCCGGTGGGCGGTGTCGCCCTGGTCGACCACAACCTGGCGCGGGTGGCCGCGGTGGTGGGCGAGGGGCCCGCCCGGCTGGCCGTCAACGCCCATCACTTCCGTGACCTGCTGGCCGCCCACCTCGTCGGGCGGGCCCACCTGTCGATCGAGGACGATGAGGCCTTGGGCACCGCTGGCGGCGTCGCCCACCTGCGATCGTGGCTGGACGGCCGCCCGGTGCTTGTCGTCAACGGTGACACGTGGTCGACGATCGACCTGGCCCCGCTGGTGGAGGGGTGGGACGGCACCCGGGTCAGGGTGCTGGTGGCCAACGCCGAGGCTCTCCGGCCCGGTGTCAGCATCCTGGGCAGCCTGCTCCCGCCCGACGTCGTGGCCGCCCTGCCGCGCCGCCCCGCCGGTCTGTTCGAGGCGTGCTGGGCGCCACTCAGCGCCGCCGGCCGACTCGAGGTGGTGGGCGGCGCCGGGCCCTGCATCCCGTGCGACCGGCCCCGCGACTACCTCGCCGCCAACCTGGCTGCGTCCGGCGGCGCGTCAGTCGTCGGGGAGGGCGCGGTGGTGGAGGGGGAGCTGGTGCGCTCGGTCGTGTGGCCGGGGGCCGTCGTGCACCGTCAGGAGCGACTGGTCGACGCCATCCGACTGGGTGAGACCACGACCGTGCTGGTCAGGTGAGCAGCTTCTCGCCCCAGAAGGCGGCCCGGCGATTGCCGTTGTACGACGGGATCTCCCGATAGCCGGCCGAGAGGTAGAGGGCCTTCGCATGGGGCTGGCTTGGACCCGTGTCGAGTCGCACCTGGCCGAGGCCGCGCCGCCGGGCGGCATCTTCGAGGGCACGGAGGAGGCGGCGGGCGATGCCCAGGCTGCGGGCGCCGGGCTCGACGTACATCCGCTTGATCTCGCCGATGCCCGGCTCGAGCCGGCGGAGGCCGCCGCCCGCCACCACCACGCCGTCCCGCCAGCCGACGAGGTAGGCCCCGTCGGGTGGCACCAGCTCCTCGGTGTGCAGCGCCGGGGTCAGCGCCATCGACCCGGCCCCGTAGAGGTCGTCCATCTC
>JAEKLB010000146.1 GCA_019510095.1 Acidobacteriota bacterium
GCTCGGGAGCAACCAGGCCCATGTTGCCGGCGACCGGCTCGACCACGACAACGGCGACGTCGTTGCCGACGTCGGGCACCACGTTGTACGGCACCACGATCGTGTCGGCGACGGCACCCTTGGTGACGCCCGCGGAGTCGGAGACGCCTTCGGCGACGCCCGAGCCCGCTGCGGCCAGCAGCCCGTCGCTGTGGCCGTGGTAACCGCCCGCGAACTTGATGATCTTGTCGCGACCGGTCGCGCCGCGCGCCACCCGGATCGCCGACATGGTGGCCTCGGTGCCACTGGAGACCAGCCGCACCATCTCCACGCCGGGCACCCGGTCGATGACGGCCTCAGCCAACAGGACCTCGCGCTCGGTGGGCGCCCCGAACGAGGTGCCGTCGAGGGCGGCCTTGCGCACTGCCTCGACGATCACGGGATCGGCGTGACCGAGGATCGACGCCCCCCAGCTCTGCACGTAGTCGATGTAGCTCCGGCCCTCGACATCGGTGACGCACGCCCCGGACGCGCTGGCCACGAAGTACGGCGTTCCGCCCACCGACCGGAAGGCGCGCACGGGTGAGTCGACGCCCCCCGGGATGACGCTCGTCGCTCGCGCGAAGAGATCTTCGTTCTTCAGAGTGCTTCCGCCAGCTCGCGGGCGAAGTAGGTGAGGATGAAGTCGGCACCGGCCCGCTTCACCGCGGTGAGCTGCTCGAGCGCCACCGCTGGGCCGTCGATCCAGCCCCGCTCGGCCGCTGCCTTCACCATGGCGTACTCACCCGACACGTGGTACGCGGCGAGCGGCACGGACACCGCGTCGCGCACGTCAGCGATGACGTCGAGATAGGTCACTGCCGGCTTGACCATGACCATGTCGGCGCCCTCTTCGATGTCGAGGGCCACCTCGGCCAGCGCTTCCCTGCGGTTGCGGTAGTCCTGCTGGTAGCCCTTGCGGTCGCCGCCGTCGGCGATGGTGACGTCGACTGCGTCGCGGAACGGGCCGAACAGGGCCGACGCGTACTTGGCGGCATAGGCCAGGATGGCGACCTCGCCGAAGCCGGCGCCGTCGAGCGCCTCGCGGATGGCACCGACCTGGCCGTCCATCATCCCGGACGGGGCGACGACGTGGGCACCGGCGGCCGCCTGGGCCAGCGCCACCTTGGCATACAGCTCGATGGTCGCGTCGTTGTCGACGGTGCCGTCCGGGCGCACGATCCCGCAGTGGCCGTGGTCGGTGTACTCGTCGAGGCAGAGGTCGGCCATCACCACCATGCGGTCGCCGAGCTCGTCGCGCACATCGCGCAGAGCGACCTGGACGATGCCATCGGGGTCCCACGCGCCGGACCCCTGCGCATCCTTGGCGGCCGGCACCCCGAACAGGATCACGCCAGGGATGCCGAGATCGGCGAGCGCGGCGACCTCCTTCCGCAACGACTCGCGCGTGTGCTGCACGACCCCGGGGAGGGAGACGATCGGTTGGGGCTGGTCGATGCCCTCCCGCACGAAGAGCGGGGCGATCAGGTCGTCGACGCCGAGCCGGGTCTCGGCCACCAGGCCGCGCATGGCCGCGCTGCCCCGCAGGCGGCGGGGGCGTCGGGCCGGGAAGGTCACGGCCGCGAGCCTACGGCGGTCACGACAGCAGCGATGAGGCCGGCGACCGTGTGGGGCTCGGCCTCGGCGTCGACGTGCAAGCCGTTGCTCACCGCCGTCGCCGTGGTGATGGGCCCGATGCTGACGACGACCGGCGGCACCGCGGCCACCCCGGCAACAGCGAGGAAGCCGGTGACGGTCGACGACGACGTGAAGGTGACGGCGTCGGCGGTTTCGAGGGCGGCCAGTGCGGTCGCTGTCGGTGTCGCGGTGACGGTCCGGTAGGCCTCGACCACCTCGACCTTCCATCCGCGGTCGGCGAGGCCGTCGGCGACGACGTCGCGGGCATCGGCTGCCTGGGGCAGCAGCACCGCACCGCCGTCGCCCGGCGCGGCGGGAAACGCCTCGACGAGGCTCTCGGACACCGCCCGCTCCGGCATGAGGTCGGCGACGACACCGGCGGACCGGAGCGCGGCCGCCGTGGCCGGCCCGACGGCGGCCACCCGTGCCCCACCGAGCTGACGGGCGTCGTGGAGGAGCGGCAGGAACCGCTCGACGGTGTTGGCGGAGGTGAAGACGACCCAGTCGAAGCCGGCCACACGAGCGGCCGCATCGCGCAGGCCGGCACCGTCGTCTTCGGGATCGACGAGCTCGATCGTCGGCAGCTCGATCACCTCGGCGCCGAGCTGGCGCAGGCCGGCCGCCAGGCCCGACACCTGCGCCCTCGTCCGGGTCACCACGACGCGCCGGCCAAAGAGCGGCCGATGCTCGAACCACGCCAGGTCGAGGGCGGCCACCGCCCCGATGACGATCACCGACGTGCTCCCGATCGCGGTGGCGCCGAGCTCCCCGAGCGTCGTGCGGACGGTGCGCTGCTCGGGCCTGGTCCCCCACGTCACGGCGGCGACCGGTGTGGCCGGGTCGAGGCCGCCGGCGAGGAGGCGGTCGGCGATCGCCCCCCGGGTGGCAACGCCCATCAGCACGACGACGGTGCCGCCCACCTGGGCGACCGCCTCCCAATCGGTCTCCGTCGCCGACCACGGATCCTCGTGACCGGTGACCACCGTGAACGACGTCGACAACCCGCGGTAGGTCACCGGCACCCCGCCGTACGCCGGCACTGCGATGGCCGAGGTGATGCCAGGCACCACCTCGAACGGCACGCCGGCATCAGCGAGAGCGGCCGCCTCCTCGCCACCGCGTGCGAACACGAACGGGTCACCGCCCTTCAGGCGGACCACCGTGAGACCGGCACTGCCCTTCTCGACCAGCAGGCGGTTGATCTCGTCCTGCGACGTGCTCGGCCCGCGTGGCGTCTTCCCCACCGGGATGAGCTCGGCCCCGACCGGCGCCAGCTCGAGTAGCGACGCCACCGACAGCCGGTCGTAGAGCACCACGTCGGCCCGGCCCAGCACCTCCGCCCCCCGGACGGTCAGCAGCCCCGGATCACCGGGACCGGCCCCCACCAGGTAGACGGTCACACCGCCAAGTCTGCCGCCGTTCTGCGGTATCGGCGGTCCGCTGAGGGGACCCCGGATACCGCAGAACGAAAGAGCTAGGGCTCGAGGAGCCGGCGGCCGCCGTTGTCGAGCATGCGGGCGGCGAGACGGGCGCCGAGGTCGGTCGGATCCGTGCCGGTGAGGGTGTCGCGCAGCACGACGCGGCCGTCGTACGACGCCAGCAGGCCGGTGAGGCGGACCTCAGTGCCGTCGCAGGTGGCATGGGCCCCGACCGGCAGGTCGCACCCGCCGCCAAGGGTGGCCAGCCACGCCCGCTCGGCATCGACAGCCCGGCGGGCGTCGGCCGCCTCGATGGCAGCCAAGGCGTCGCGGACCTCGCCGTCGTCATCGCGACACTCCACGGCGAGCGCCCCCTG
The DNA here is from genome assembly GCA_019510095.1 of Acidobacteriota bacterium. Classification (GTDB taxonomy): domain Bacteria; phylum Actinomycetota; class Acidimicrobiia; order Acidimicrobiales; family CADCSY01; genus JAEKLB01. The sequence goes on from JAEKLB010000146.1 coordinate 3,452, forward strand.
GGCGACCTGGGGTACGAAGGTTGCCGCGTCGAGCACCTGGGCGATCCGAGCGGTGAGACCGAGGCGGTGGAGGGCAGCCACGGCGGTCACCACCGCCCCACCCACCGGGATCCTGTCGAGCCGGGTGGCGATGTTGCCCCTGAGGTCGGTGAAGGTCAGGTCGGGGCGGGCATCGGCGAGCAGCGCCCGCCGGCGGGCCGAGCCGGTGGCGATGGTGGCGCCCGGCGCCAGGTCGTGCAGGGCGGCGCCCACCAGCGCGTCACGGGGATCGGCCCGCTCCGGCACCGCCGCCAGCATCAGCCCGGGCGCCCGCAACGCGTCGTTGGAGGGGAGATCCTTGGCGGAGTGCACGGCGAGGTCGGCCCGCCCGTCGAGCACCGCCTCCTGCACCTCCTTCACGAAGATGCCCTGACCGCCGAGCTGGTCGAGCGACGTCGTCTTGTCTCGATCGCCAACCGTCTCCACCACGACGAGCTCGACCGCGCCACCGAGGAGCGACGCCACCCGCTCGGCCTGCCAACGAGCGAGCGTGCTCCCTCGCGTCGCGACGCGCAGACGTCGCGTTGTCACCTCAGTCGAGGTCGAACAGCTCGCGCAGGGCTTCGGCCAGGCGCTCGCCCCGCACCGAGCCGGCAGCTTCCTTCAACCGAACGGTGGGCTCGTGCAACAGCTTGCCGACCAGGCCGCGCGACAGCGCGTCGAGCTCGGCCCGCTCTGCCTCGGAGAGCTTGCGCCCGATGCGCGCCAGCTCGGCGGTGCGCAGCTCCTCGATCCGGTCGCGCAGGGAAGCGATGACGGGCGCGACCTGACGGGCGGTCGAGGCCTCGTGGTACCGCGACACCTCCTCGTCGACGATGTCACGCGCCTTCGATGCCTCACGCCGCCGCTCGGCCAGACCGGCGTCGGAGAAGGCGCGCAGGTCGTCCATGTCGAGCAGCGTCACGCCGGGGAGGTCGGCAGCGGTGGGATCGACGTCACGGGGCACGGCCACGTCGACGATGAGCAGCTCCCGGCCACCGCGGGCAGCAACGACCGACTCGAGCTCGGCATGGTCGACCATCACCGACTGGGCCCCGGTGGAGGTCAGCAGCAGATCGACCTCGGCCAGGGCGTCGGGCAGCTCGAACAGCCCGATGGCCCGGCCCCCGACCCGCTCGGCCAGCGCTTCGGCCCGCTCAGGGGTGCGGTTGGCGACCAGGACCTCGCCGGCGCCGGCGGCCGCCAGCGACACGGCCATGCCCTCGCCCATCTCCCCCGCCCCGAGGATGAGGACCGACTTCCCGGCAACGGTGCCGAGGCGAGCCGCCGCCAGCAACACGGCCGCCGACGAGACCGACGTGGTCGACCGCCCGATGCCGGTCTCGGTACGGGCACGCTTGCCGACCTCGAGGGCGTGGCGGAACAGCATGTGCAGCCCCGGCCCGGCGGCCCCTTCGGCGGTTGCCGCCTCCCAGGCCTGGCGGACCTGGCCGAGGATCTCGCTCTCACCCAGCACCGCCGACTCGAGACCACTGGCGACCGAGAAGAGATGGGCGACGGCCGCAACCTCGTGGAAGGCGTAGAGCTCGTCGACGAAGTCCTCGGGAGCGACATGGGTCAGCTCGGACAGCGAGTTCCTGACGTCTTGCAGGGCGCCGTGGTACTTCTCGGCCATCACGTAGATCTCGGTGCGGTTGCACGTCGAGAGCAGCACCGCCTCGGTGATGTTCTCGCGGGAGACGAGGTCGTGCAGGGCCTTCGGCAGGCGCTCGGCCGGCACGGTCATCCGCTCGAGCAGGTCGAGCGGGACGGTGCGGTGGTTCAGGCCGACGACGATCACTGCCACGCTGTTCGCTCCACGATGGCTTCTCGGATGGTTTCCCGGAGCAACGCCCGGGCGTCCTCGACCCTTCCCTCTCGGACCAGATCGAGCAGCCCCGCCTCGAGCGCACCTTGCCACGGCAGGCCCTCGGTGGAGACGCCAGAGGATCGTAGGGCCTCGCGCTCGGTCGCGAGGAGTTCGAGGAGCTCGGCGTAGGCAGGGTCGAGCTCGTGCTCCAGCCGCCGCCGCAGCCACGACGCCACCGCCGGGCTCCGGCCGCCGGTGGAGATCGCCACCGACAACGGCCCCTGGCGGACGACCGCCGGCATGGTGAACGAGCAGTGCCTGGGATCGTCGACGGCGTTGACCCACACGCCGCGGGCCTCGCCGTCGGCGAAGACCTGGCCGTTGACCTCGGGGTCGCCGGTGGCGGCGATCACCAGTCGGCAGCCGTCGAGATCGGCCGCCCGGTACGCCCGACGAACGACGGTCACACCGGGCAGCCCACCGAGCGGCGCCACCACCTCGGGCGCCACCACCGTCACCAACGCCCCGGCAGCGATGAGGGCCCGGACCTTCTCGAGGGCGACCTCGCCCCCGCCGACGACCAGGCACCGCCGGCCCTCGACCCGCAGGGTGACCGGATAGGTCAAGCGGACACCTCTTCGTCGACCTCGTCGATCTCGTCGGTCTCGTCGGTCTCGTCGGTCTCGTCGCCCGACTGCTGGCGGTAGAAGGACAGGATCTGCAGCTCGAGGGCCAGATCGACCTTGCGGAGGGTGACGGTCGGCGGCACGGTCACCCGGGCCGGCGCGAAGTTGAGGATCGACCGCACGCCTGCGGCCACCAGGGCGTCGACCACCCGCTGGGCGGCAGCAGCCGGCGTGGCGATCACGCCCATGGCCACGCCGAGCTCGGCGACCACGCCCGGCAGCTCGTCGATGTGGCGGATCACCAGCTCGCCCACCCGACCGCCCACCAGGGCCGGGTCGGCATCGACCAGGGCGGCAACGGGGAAGCCCCGGTCGCCGAAGCCGCCGTAGTTGGCGAGGGCGTGGCCCAGGTTGCCCACGCCGACGATCACGACCGGCCAGTCCTGGGTGAGCCCCAGCTCCCGGCTCATCTGGAACAGGAGGTACTGGACGTCGTAGCCGACCCCCCTGGTGCCGTAGGACCCGAGGTAGGAGAGGTCCTTTCGCACCTTGGCGGCGTTGACGCCGGCCATGGTGGCCAGCCGCTCCGAGGAGATGGTGCCGGTGTTGGCATCGAGGAGCTCGTAGAGGCTGCGGAGGTACACCGGGAGGCGGGCCACGGTGGCTTCCGGGATGCGGCGACGGGAGGCCATGCTCACCCGGCCCAGGGTACCGGCGCCAATTCACATGATCACAAATGGTCGGGACGGGCGATACGCTCCTCCCCCCGATGACGGCCGAGCAAGGGATGGCAGCGGCGGCGGCGGTCGTGGCGGTGGCCTTCGCCCTCTGCCTCACCGAGCGGTGGATCGTCCGCCGCCGGCCCCACGAGCTGGCCTGGGCAACCGCGCTCTACCTGTTCGCTGCCGGGGCGCTGTCGCTCTGGGCGGGCGCCGCGCTGGGCTGGGATGGCTGGTCGTTCCGCCTGTTCTACGCGTTCGGCGCCGTGCTCAACGTCCCGTTCCTCGCGCTCGGCACCGTGTACCTCCTGGCCGGCCCCCGGATCGGCCACCGGGTGGCGGCCGGCGTGGCCGCCTTCGCCGCCTTCGCGGCCGGCGTGGTGCTCAGCGCCCCGTTCACCGCACCGGTGGCGGGAGCCGCCCTCCCCCAGGGCAGCGACGTCTTCGGCCCCGGACCGAGGATCCTCGCCGCCGCCGCCAGCGCCGGCGGCGCCCTCGTCGTCTTCGGCGGGGCCGCCTGGAGCGCGGCGCGCCTGGTTCGAGGGCGAGGCCCCCGGCGGCTGGCCGTGGGGAACCTGGTCCTGACCGCCGGGACGCTCGTGCTGAGCGGTTCCGGCCTGCTGAACAGCGTGCGCGACCAGATGGAGGCCTTCGCCGCCACCCTCGCCGTCGGTGTCACCATCCTGTTCGCCGGGTTCATGGTCATGACCACCCAGGCGGCCAGAGCGCCACTCCGCGCCGTCGACGATCGGGCCGCATGAGGCCGCTACCGTTCGTCGGGCAATGACTGAACCGCCCGTAAAGGTCATGGTGGTCGACGACACCGACCATGTCCGTCGCATGTTGCGCAACATGCTCGAGCTCGACGGGTTCAGCGTCGTCGCCGAGGCGAGCGGCGGCGAGGAGGCCGTGTCGCTCGTCGACGATGCCGACCCCGACGTGGTCGTCATCGACTACAAGATGCCGGTCGTCGACGGCCTGCAGGCAGCCGCCAACATCCGCGACAAGCGGCCCGACCAGGTGATGATCCTCTACACGGCGTTCGTCGACGCCGACCTCCAGCGCAAGGCCCGCGAGGTCGGCGTGTCAGTCGTCCTCGGCAAGGTCGAGGGCCTCGAATCCCTCGAACGCGAGATCTCCCGGCTCTGCGGAATCATCTTCTAGGTCTCGTCCCGAAACCGGAGGTTTCGGGACGAACTCGATGCCGACCTACGGCCGGCGAGGGGAGGCGACCGGCAAAGCCGGGATCACCTCGCGAGGAACACGAATTGGATGGTCGCGGCGATGAAGATCGCGCCCAGCAGAAGCGCCAGCACCAACGAGGTGGCGCGACGTCGAGGCCGAGCTCGACGAACGCCGACTGGCGGTCGAGGCTGATCGCCAGCAGGCCGTAGGAGTCGACGACCAGGCCGATCTCGCCCCGCGGGATGTCGCCGTAGGCCGGAACCACCCGGGCCCGCCGGACGCCCGCGCCGAAGCGCACGGTCACCACCTCGCCGAACCCCTCGAGATCGTCGACCCCGAGGTTGAGCTGGGCATTGCCGAAGCGGTCGACCCAGAGGACCTCGGCCTTGACCTCGTCGCCCACCCGCTCCATCACCGGCAGGACGCCAGGCAGGAGCGAGTTGACGTCGACCGCCTCGCCCAGCTCGTCGAAGGGGACGCCGTTGGCCAGATGGGCCGCGGCCGGCGCGAACACATCGCGGGCGGCGAAGGTCGCGCCCGCCGCCGCCAGCTGGTAGTCGGGGTTGGTCAGCGCCACGGCCCGGTCAGCACCCCCGACCATGGCCACGCCCGAGGCCAGCACCCCGTTGTCGGGGCCGACGAACACACCGTCCCCGCCGGCCACCTCGATGGCGACGGCCCGCCGATCGGTGCCGACGCCAGGATCGACCACCCCGAGCACCACGCCGGGCGCCAGGTACTGGGAGGCCCGGGCGAGGGCCAGGCCGCCGGCCTTCACGTCGAAGGGCGGTATGCCGTGGGTGAGGTCGATGACCGTCACCTGGGGCGCCAGGTTGCGGATGACCGACTTCACGACGCCGACGAACTCGTCGTCGGTCCCGAAGTCGGACAGGAAGGAGACGGTGTCGTACCTCGGCATGGCAGGGCCGACGGTACGGGCGGTTATCCGGCTTGGGTGAATCCGGCGGCGAGGTAACGGTCGACCTCGTCCTCGGCCAACCGGTACGACTTGCCGACCCGGAGGGCGTTGAGCTCGCCCGCCTTGATGAGTCGGTACACCGTCATCGACGACACGCGCAGCATGTCGGCCACTTCGGCCACCGTCAGGAAATGGGCGCGCTGCTCGGCCATGACAACCCCTTCTCCGCGTGTCGCTGCGAACGATACGTGGCTGGGGCTGGTGGGGAAAGAGGGGACCCTGAGGCTGGCGTCCCGGGTCAGGAGCCGAGCTCGTGGGCGCGGGCGGTCGCCGCCGCCACCGCCTCGAGGAAGGCGCTCCTGACCCCGGCTGCCTCGAGGGTGCGCAGCCCGGCCGCGGTCGTTCCCCCCGGCGAGGTCACCTGGGCGCGCAGCGTCTCCGGGGCCTCGCCCGACTCGGCCAGCAGCCGGGCGCTGCCGAGCAGCGTCTGGGTGGTGAGGGCGACGCTCGCCTCCCTCGGGAGCCCGGCCAGCACGCCTGCCTCGATGAGGGCCTCGGCGACGAGGAACACGTACGCCGGGCCCGAGCCCGACAGGCCGGTGACGGCGTCGAGCAGCTTCTCGGGGACCCTGACCACGATGCCCACCGAGCCGAGCACCTCCTCGGCCCAGTCGAGGTCGGCGGCACCGGCGTGGGCTCCCCCGGCGATTGCGGCAGCGCCGGAGCCGATGAGCGCGGCCGTGTTGGGCATCGCCCGCACCACTGCGGGCTTGCCTTCGAGCGACGCCTCGATGGTGCCGATGGTGACGCCCGCGGCGATCGACAGCACCCGCGGCGACCTGATGGTGGCGCACACCCCGGGCACATCGCCCTGCTTGACGGCGACGACCGTCCCCTCGGCGTCGACCGGGTCGGCGCTCACCGTCAGCCCCGGGTACCGATCGGCGAGCTCCTGCCGCCGGGGCGCCAACGCCTCGACCACCGCCAGGTCACTGACATCGGCCCAGCCGGCCGTCAGCAATCCGCCGATGAGCGCTTCGCCCATCCTCCCGCCACCAACGACCGTCAACTTCACCGGCCGAACGCTAGGTCGGCTACCGCAGGCAGGTGCGGGGGTTGCGGGGGCGGCCGTTGTAGCGGGTCTCGAAGTGGACGTGCGGGCCGGTCGAATGCCCGGTGGAGCCGACAGCGCCGATGGTCTGACCCTGGCGGACCCGCTCGCCCTCGTAGGACTTGATCCGCGACTGGTGCCCGTAGAGCGTCGTGAGCCCGCCGCCGTGGTCGATGATGACCACGTTGCCGTAGCCACGCTGCTGGCCGGTGAAGATCACCGTTCCCGCCTTGGCCGCCCAGATGGGCGTGCCGACGGGCGCGGCGACGTCGATCCCGGCGTGCAGGCGGCCCCAGCGCCGGCCGAACTCCGACGTCACGCGGCCTCGCGCCGGCCAGATGCAGCCCCGGCTGCTGGCGATGGTGTCGGGACCGAAGTGGGTCCGGGCGTTGATGATGGCGGTGAGCGCCGACTCGGCGGCCGCCTGGGCCTCGATCTCACCGAGCACGTCGCGACGCCGCGCCTCCACTCCTGCCGCCACCCGGCGCTTGGCGTCGGTCGCCTGCCTCAGGGCCGCGAGGGTCGCCTCGGTCTGGCGGGTGCGCTCCCGGGCCCGGGCGGTTGCCGCTGCCGCCGCCTGGCGGGCGAGCTCGTAGTCCTCGCGGGCAAGGCGGAGCTGGTCGATCAGGTCGCGGTCGTTGGCCGAGACCGAGTCGAGCAGGGCCTGCTTGCGGGCGGTGACCGCCAGGTCGGCGGTGTCGGCCAGGGCAGCCATGCCCGTCACCCGCGGAGCCATGAAGCGCTGCACCGCCCGCGCCACCAGCAGGCCACTCAGCTGTTCGATGTGCGCCCTCGTCGTCCTGAGCGAGTCGGACGCGTCGGCGAGCTCGGCCTGGGCGACCGCGGCGGCCTGGCGGGCAGCTGCCACCCGGGCCGCGGCGACGTCGGCCTGGTCGCCCAAGACAGCGGCCGCAGCCAGGAGCTGGCGCTCGGACGCCCGGAGGGCGTTGAGCTGGCGGGCCAGGGCCGCCTTCTTGCTGCGGATGGCATCCCTGCGGGCCCGGGCCGACGAACGGGAGGTGCGGGCTGCTGCCGGCGCCGGCGCCACCGCCGCGGCCAGGAGCGCGACCAGGAGCACGGGGACCAGGACGTGTCTGCGCATGGCGGTTGGCGCCGCGGTGAGCCAACGGCGGCCGGATCGTAACAGGACCGTCATGGAGCACCTGATGGCGGGGCCGGCTCGCACTTCCCCGAACGAGCCGGCCCCGACAGGACAAACCTACCGAATCCGGACACTCGAAGTCAATGGAAAGCTATGAGATCACTTGAAACGGGAGGCGTACCCGATGCGCAGAGCCGGCCGGAACCAGTCCTCGACGTACCGGTAGGCCGAGCCCAGCACCCGGTCGAGGTTGGCCTCGTCGATGAGCGCCAGCGGCACCTGACCCATGAGGTAGAGGGCGTCCTCGTCGCCGATGCAGAACCACAAGCCCCTCGCCGCCCGGTTGCGGCGCAGGAGGTGGGCGTAGAACTCGGCCTCGTTCTCCTCGGGAGCCGGCATGACATAGGTCTCGGCATGCAGGGCGCGCTGGCCGAGGGTGAGCCAGACGGTGGTGAAGTCCTTCTCCTCGCCCTTCATCCGCACGTACCACCGGCGCTCACCCGGTTCGCCCCGGTCGACGGCGACGAGGGCGTCGTTGTCGGCCAGGGCTGTCGCCAACCACCCGTCGATGGACGCCTCGAGGACGTCGAGCTCGGCCGAGGTGGCTGCCGGCATGCCGTCGAGGAACATCAGCGGCAGTCTCGCAGCGCGTTACCGACAGGCGACGAGCGAGCGGGTGGTGAGGTCGGCGTAGAGCCGCCGGAGCCGGGCCGCCGCCGTCGACCACGTGAAGGCGCGTGCGTGCCGAACCGCGGCGTCGGCCATCCCAGTGGCCAGCTCGTCATCGGCGAGCAGGGCCTCGACTCGGCGGGCGTAGTCGGCCGGATCACGGCCGTCGACCAGGAAGCCGGTCGTCCCGTCGCGCACGATCGTGCGGAGGCCACCGACACCGGCCGCCACGACCGGGCGCCCGCACGCCGCCGCCTCGAGGGCGACGAGGCCGAACGACTCGGTACGGCTCGGCACCAAGACGACGTCGGCCGCCCGGTACCAGCTCGAGAGGAGATGGTGGGGCTGCGGATCGACGAAGCGGACGCGGTCACGTACGCCGAGGTCGGTGGCGAGGGCCAGCACCCGGGCCAGCTCTGCCGGGCCGTCGGCGCCGCTGGGCCCGCCGACCACGACCAGCTCGGCTGAGCGGTCGTCGAGCTCGGCCAGCGCACCGACCGCCACGTCGAGGCCCTTGAGCGGCTGGATCCGGCCCACGAACAACAGGATCGGGTGCTCGGAGGCACCCCTGCCACCGGCCAACGAGATGCGGTCGGCCCCGGTCCAGCCCAGCGCGGCTCGGGCCCCGTTGCGGTCGCCCGGGGAGAAGAACGCATGGTCGACCCCGGGCGCCACGATCTCGATCCGGTGCGAGGGCGCCTGGTAGTGGCGGCGGAGGTCGTCGGCTTCCTCGGCGCAGTTGGCGAGGATGGCGTCGGAGCAGCCGATGACCTCGGTCTCGGCGGTGACCCGCTGGGCCGACTCCGCCACGTCGGCTTCGGCTTTGACCCGGGCGAGGGTGTGGAAGGTCGACACCAGCGGGAGCCCCAGCTCGTGCTTCGCCACATGGCCGGCGACGCCCGACAGCCAGTAGTTGGCGTGGATGGCGTCGACGTCGCCGGTGCGGCGGATGCCGTCGATGACCCCGGCGGTGAACTCCGGGACCAGGCCGGGGAGCTCGTCCTTGGGGACATCGGCGGCCGGCCCCGCTGGCACGTGCACGACCCGGACACCGGGCTCCACGACGACCTCGGGGGGCAGGCCCGGGGCCCACGCCCGGGTGTAGACGTCGCAAGCCACCCCGGCCTGGGCGAGTGAGGACACCAGCTCGCGGACGTAGACGTTCATGCCGCCGCTGTCGCCGGTACCCGGCTGGACGAGGGGCGAGGTGTGCAACGAGAGGACAGCCAACCTACGCACGACGTGCGAAACGCTACCGACGCCCCGGGGAATTCCGCCTAGAGGAGGGAGTCGACCGAAGCCTCGCCGGTGCGGTAGCGGCGGGTGATCTCGGCCTGGAGGGCGTCGATGCGCTCGTGCAGCGCCCGCCGCATCTGGGAGATGTCGTGCTCGTAGGCCGAGAGCTCGGCAACCAGCCGGCTGAGCTCGTCGTCGGGGAGATCGCCCAGGCGGGCGAGGGCGCCGGGCCGGGCGATCGCGTCGAGCTCGGTGGTGTCGACCTCGTCCGGGGCCATCAGCACCGGCAGCCGGCCGTTGCCGGGCGGGCGGCTGCGGTCGGCCAGGGTGGCGGCCAGGCTGCGGACCAGGTCGTCGTCCGACTGGGGCTCGCCGCCCTCGGCCCGGCGCTTCTGCTCTGCTCCCACGATGTCGAGCCGGCCCTGGGCCATGCGCCGTTGGTACGACAGCCCGACCTCCACGGTCTGGCACTCGGCCCGCTTGGCCCGCAGCTCGTCCATCGGCAACGAGGTCACGTCGCCGACGTAGTCGTCGGCGAGCAGCCGCTCGAGCCGCGCCGCATCCACCTCGCCACGGTACCGCCCCGCGACCGCCATCCCGATGGTGCCCAAAACGCGGGTGCTACGTTCCGCCTTCGGCGCGGCGGAGACCCACCGCACAGGAGGCAACATGCACAGTCTCGCGACGATCGGCCTGTTCGAGGACTACGGCTTCAACTTCCTTGCCCGTTGGGGGCACATCCTTTCCGGCATCACCTGGATCGGCCTCCTCTACTACTTCAACTTCGTGCAAACGCCGGCGTTCGCGGCCTTCGAGGCCGGTCCGCGCAACGAGGCGTTCGCCAAGCTCGTGCCCCGGGCCATGTGGTGGTTCCGGTGGGGCGCCGCGGCCACACTCGGCTTCGGCATCCTGCTGCTCGCCATCCCCGAGAGCTCGGGCGACGACTCCCGGCTGACACACATGGCGTTCTTCAAGTCAGCCGAGGGCGTGAGCATCGCCGCCGGCATCTTGATGGCGCTGGTCATGTTCCTCAACGTGTGGCTGGTGATCTGGCCCGCGCAGAAGCGAGCGATCGCCAACGCCCAGAACGTGCTGGCCGGCAAGGAAGCTGATGCCGGGCTGCCGCCGGTCATGCGCAGGGCGGCCACCGCCTCGCGCACGAACACGTTCCTCTCGATCCCCATGCTCTGGTACATGGCCTTCACCGCTCACTTCGCCGGCATCGACCCGAAGTACGCGGCAGGCGTGTCGCACGGGAGCAAGCGCGCTGTCTGGTACATCGTGGTAGTGGCGTTCGTCGCCATCGCTGAGGCCATCGCCCTCAGCGCACCGCCGGTCGGCAACGCCAAGAGCTACCACCTCGACGACCACCGGCGCACCATCGTCGGCGGCGTGATCGTGGCCGTCCTCCTCTATGTGCTCTGGGAGGGCCTGTTCGGATGACGTACCGGCGTCCCCCCCGCCGCGTCGCCCTTCTCCTCGCCGTCGCCGGCCTCTCCCTTCTCATGAAGGGCAAGATCGTCGTCAAGTAGCCCCGCCGCTGACGGGTGGCAGGACGGCCACCTCGTCGGCAGGACCGACCGAGTCGGCTGCGGTGGCGGGCTCCCCGTTGCACCACACCCGGCAAGTGGCGAGCACCGCGGCGAAGCCCTCGCCGTACCGGCGCCGGGCCTCGTCGAGCACGTCACCGACGGTCGCGGCGTCGATCTCGGTGCGCGGCGTTCCCGCCGCCTCCCGCGCTGACGCGAAGAGCCGCAGGACTGCCACGACACGACGGTACCGTCGGGTCATGCCTCCGACTCGCGTGCTGATGGTCCGGCACGGGCAGTCGACGTGGAACGCCGACGGCCGCTGGCAAGGACACGCCGACCCGCCGCTCTCGGATCTGGGCCGCCAGCAGGCGAAGGAGGCTGCCCGCCACCTCGGCCAGGTCGACCTCATCGTGGCGTCCGATCTCCAGCGAGCCACGGAGACGGCCCAGATCCTGGCCGAGGAGGCGGGGGTCGGCCCGGTCGAGCTCGATCCCGCCTATCGCGAGCGTGATGCCGGGGTGTGGACGGGCATGACGCGTGACGAGATCGAGGCCGCCTTCCCGGGCGCGCTCGAGCGGCGGGAGAACCCGCCGGGCTTCGAGGGCGACGCCGCTCTCGTCGAGCGGGCCATGCCCGCCCTCCTGGCACTCGAGCCCCGGGGTGAGGTGATCGTCGTCGTGAGCCACGGCGGCCTCATCGGCGCCGTCGAGCGGTCGTGCGGCGTCGACCACAGCCGCATCCCCAACCTCGGGGCCCGGGTCTTCCAGCTCGAGGGCGGTGAGCTGACGGCCCACGGCCCGCTGTTGCTCGTCGACCCCCACGACGTGACCGTCACTGCGCCCCCCGAGACATGACCGCACCCGAAACGTGACGTGGACGTCGAGGTAGTTCGCAGCGCCAAGCGGCGCAAGACGATCGAAGCCCGCCTGGTCGACGGCGTGCTCCGGGTGCAGCTCCCCGGCTGGATGAGCGCCAACGAGGAAGCCGTCGCCGTCGCCAAGATGCGGAAGCGGTTCGAGCGGGCCGAGGAGACCAAGCGCATCGACCTGCTGGCTCGTGCCATCCGTTTGGCCGAGCAGCACGCCCTGCCCGTGCCAGCGTCGATCTGCTGGGCCGAGCAACAGACCTTGTGGGGCACCTGCCAGCCGTCGTCGGGCGCCATCCGCATCTCGTCCCGCCTGGCCGGCTGGCCCGACTGGGTCCTCGACTACGTGATCGTGCACGAGCTCTGCCATCTCCTCGAGCTGCACCACAACGCCGCCTTCCACGATCTCGAGGCGCGCTACCCCAAGAAGGAACGGGCGATCGGCTTCCTCATCGCCCAGGGCTGGCAGTTCACGTAGCTACAGCGGCGCGCGGCGCGAGGCTCGCCAGGCAGCTTCCTGGGCGCCGAGCTCGGTGACCGGCGCTGTGCCCTCGCGGTACTCATCGAGGATGGCCCGCCAGCGCCCGCTGGCGTTCAGCCGGCCGAGCAGGGCCGACGTGCCCCACACGACACGATCGAGGATGACGAACGACGTCGGCAGGTTGAGCTTGCGCACCACCTCGGCGTAGGGGCCGTTGATGTCGAGCAGGCGGGCGAGCGTCGACGACGACCACTCCCGGGTGAACGTGAACTCGTCGGTGAGGTAGGGCTGGTACGGCCCGCTCACGTACTCCCACACCACGTCGGGGTCGAGGCCGTGGTCGGGTGCCAAGAACCCGGCGTGCACCATGGCCGCCACCGTCGCCACCTTGTCCTGCACCAGGAGGGCGTCGAGCACGGGCATCAGCTGGTCGCGCTCGCTCGTCGTCCATCGCTTGACCAAGCCGAAGTCGAGGAACGTCACCGAGCCGTCGGCGTGGAACCGGTAGTTCCCCGGGTGCGGATCGCCGTTGAACACGCCGTGGCCATGGACCGAGCCTTGGGAGAACCGGAAGATCACCTCGGCCGCTCGCTGGCGGATGCGCTCCGGTGCCGATGCCAGGAACTCCTCCCAGCGCATGCCGTCGGCCCACTCGCTCGTGAGCACCCGGCGGGCGCTGCGCTCAGGGATGACGGCGGGCACCGAGATGAACGGGTGGTCGGCGTAGATCGCAGCCATCTCCGACTGGCAGCCCGCCTCGTGCTCGTAGTCGAGCTCGTCGGCCATCCGCATGCGAAGCTCGTCGACGAGGGCCTTCACGTCGAGGTTGCGCAGCGCCATCGCCGAGAACATCCCGTAGAGCAGCTCGGCGTTGTCGAGGTCGGCGCGGATGGCCCGGTCGACGCCGGGATACTGCACCTTGACCGCCACGATTCGACCGTCGGGCATCACCGCCCGGTGCACCTGGCCGATCGAGGCGGCGGCGACGGGAACCGGGTTCCAGTCGAGGAACAGCTTCTCGGGGTCGGCGCCGAGCTCCTCACGGATCACCTGCTCGGCCAGGCTCGGCGCCATGGGCGGGACATCGGCCTGCAGCGTGGCCAAGGCCGCCTGCGCTTCGGGCGGGAGCCCGTCGGCGATGAACGACACCATCTGGCCGGCCTTCATGATGGCGCCCTTCATGTTGCCGAGCTGCTTGGCGACGTCCTCGGCAGTGCGGATGGCGAACTGCTCCTCGAGCCGCGCCCGCTTCTCCTCAGTGGCGCCGGCGCCGCGAACCTTGACGGTCGCCCAGTGCGCGCTGCGGCGGGCGGTGAGCCACCACACCCGCCCGGATCGCACGAACCGATCACGCCGATCGCTGGCCGCCACGACCGCGACCGCCGCGGCCACCGCGCCACCAACGAGGGGGATGCCGACGGAACGGCGCACCATGTCGCCGCTCACCCTAACGGTGAGGCTCCCGTACCCTTCCGGCCGTGACCGGCGGCGACGAGCTCCTCCAGCAGGCCGAGGACCTGATCGAGGAGTGGCTCTGCGAGCTCGACGCCGCCCACGACGCCATGGTCACCGGCGCCGCCGACGAAGCCGGTCGGATCGTCGCTGATGCCCAGGAGCAGGCGCAGCGCCTGTCGGCCACCGCCCGGGACGAGGCCGAGGAGATCGTCGCGGCCGCCCGCATCGAGGCCCGCCGGCTCATGGGCGAGGCCGAGCGGCAGATCGCCGAGCGCCGAGCCGAGGCCGAGACCGAGCTCGAGCGACGCCGGGCAGAGCTGGTCCGGCTGATCGAGCAGGTGCCCACCGACGAAGTGCGCCCCGGGCGGCTACGGCGACTGTTCCGCCGGGGTCACTGACCCAGGGAGATCGTCCGGCTCACCTCGACCGTGTCGAGCAGGCGGCGGTCATGCGTCACCAGCAGCAGCGTGCCGGTGAAGCGATCGAGCGCCGACTCGAGCTGCTCGATGGCGGGGACGTCGAGGTGGTTGGTCGGTTCGTCGAGCACGAGGCAGTTCACCCCGGCCGCCATGAGCAAGGCCAGGCCGGCTCGCGTTCGCTCCCCTGGCGACAGGCTGGCGGCCGGTCGATCGACGTGTGACGCGCCGAGCCCGAACTTGGCGAGGAGCGACCGCGCCTCCTGGGGAAGCAGTCCCGACGCACCGGTGAAGACCGGGAGCAACTGGCCGGCGACGAAGCGCGATCGGCTCTGCTCGAGCTCGCCGACCACGACGCCGGGACCGAGCCAGCGCGACCCGGCGGCCAGCGGGAGGTGACCGAGCACGGCGCCGAGCAGCGTCGTCTTGCCCGAGCCGTTCGGGCCCAGGATGGCCACCCGTTCGCCCCAACCGATCTCGAGGTCGAGCGGCCCGAGCGTGAACGCGCCGCGCTCGACCACCGCGCCGGTGAGGCGGGCGACGACATCACCGCTCCGCTGCCCGCCCGCAAGGTCGAGGTGGAGCTCCCAGCCTTCCCATGGCTTGTCGACGCGATCCAGACGAGTGAGTGCCTTCTCGGTGATCCGCACCTTGGCGGCCTGCTTCTCGCTGCGCTGGGTCTCTCGATGGCGCACGTGCTTGTCGTTGTCGGCTGACTTCTTGACCTTTCGGACGCCGGTCTCCGACCACTGGCGTTGGTTGCGAGCCCGGTCCTCCAGCCGGCGGCGTTCGGTCCGGTAGCCGTCGAACGCTTCCTCGGCGTGGCGACGGGCGGTCGCCCGCAGGTCGAGGTAGCTCGACCAGCCACCGGCGAACTCGGTGGCACCGTGGCTCGCTTCGTCGAGCTCGAGCACCGACGTGATGGTGCGGTCGAGGAACTCGCGGTCGTGGGAGACGATCACCACCGCGCCCTGGAGCTCCTCGATGAACCGCTCGAGCCGATCGAGGCCGGCGAAGTCGAGGTCGTTGGTGGGCTCGTCGAGCAGGAAGATGTCGTACCTCGAGAGGAGCACCGCGGCCAGCGAAGCTCGAGCGGCCTGCCCACCGGAGAAGCTCGTCATCTCCTGGTCGAGTGTCGCGGGATCGAGGCCGACGTCCGCGCACACCGCGGCAGCCCGGGCGTCGAGATCGGCACCACCGAGCGCCATCCACCGGTCGAGGGCGTCGGCATAGCCCGCCGCCACATCGGCGTCGCCCTGCTCGAGCGCGGCGGTGGCGTCGTCGAGCGCGGTGTGGGCCGCGGCGACGCCGGTGCGGCGTGCGAGGAAGGCCCGCAACGTCTCGGCCTCACGGCGTTCCGGCTCCTGCGGTAGGTAGCCGACCGTTGCCGACGGCGGCGCCAGCTCGATCGACCCGCGATCAGCGACCTCGATGCCGGCAAGGACGCGCAGCAGCGTCGACTTCCCCACGCCGTTGGGGCCGACCACACCGACGCGGCTGCGGGGGCCGAGGGTCAGCCCGACTCCCTCGAGCACCACCGTGGTGCCGTGCAGGCGGCCGAGATCGCGAGCGACGAGGGAGGCAGTGGACACGGCCGCCACTTCCTAACAGCCGGATCACGCACCGACACAGAACGAGAGCCGCGCCGGGTCAGGCGGGGCGCGAGGCGACGTTGAGGCAGCCGGAGGCCTGCCCGAGCTGGGCGAGTCCGGCGCGATCGCCGGGGCCGTAGCCATCGGGCGTCTGGGCGGAGAGCGACGGATTCATGATCTGCGCCCGGTCCTGCACGTGGTCGAGACCGGCCACGTGGGCGATCTCGTGCTGGGCGAGGTTGCCTCGTGTCAGCCCGGCGCCGAACCCGCCGCGCAGCACGCTGAGGTCTCGGTCGAAGACGACCTCGCCGGTGACATAGGCCTGATGCGTGGTGCTCAACCAGTACGACGTCGACCCGCCGTAGCCGAGCGTGGAGCCCGACAGGGTCGGCTCGCTCGCCGCCGTCGCCCACGAGATCAGCACCGGCGCCCACTGGCCGGCGCCATAACGGTCGGGCTGGTAGCTGCGGCGCTGGCCGCTGCCGATGGTGATGTGCGTTTCGGTTGTCGTGCCGGCAAACGTGAAGTCGATCCCGGTCGCGGCCGACAACCGGCGGAAGGCTTCCTGCACCTCGCCTGCCATCCCGGCCGGCGCGCCGTCCGGATTGATCACGTAGCGAACCGGGGCGCACGGGTTGTAGCGCATGCCCCGACCGCTCCGATCGGTGGCGAGGAAGGCGTACGGCCCGCTCGCCTGCAGGACGGGTGCCGGCGCCGATTCGACGACCGCGTGGCTGAGCACGGCGCCCGTCGACGTCGCCAGCCAGTAGCCCTGACCGGTCGGGGTCGGGGCGATGCCGACGACCTTGCTGTTGACCGACGATGGCGCGTAGGTCGCAGCGTCGCCGAAGGCGCCAACCGAGCCGCTGCTGCCGGCGATCCAGTAGCCCCGGCCGGTCGGCGTGCGGGCGAAGCCGCTCACCGAGGTGCCCGACCGGGGGGCCGAGCCGGCGGCCACCGCGTCGCCATGGTTGCGAACCCGGCCGTCAGCGGTGAGGAGCCAGTAGCCCCGGCCCGTCGGGGTGGCGCCGATGGCCACGACCGGCTGGCTGAGACGGCCGGCGTCGGAGCCGAAGAAGCCGGCGTCGCCGAAGGTGAAGATGCCACCATCGCGGGCCACCAGCCAATAGCCGCGGCCGCTTGGCGTTGCCGCCATGGCCACGATGGGCTGGGCGAGCGGCACCGCGCCGGTCGAACCCCGGAAGGTGGCGTCGCCGAAGGTGAACACGCCGCCGTCAGAGGCGACGAAGAAGTAGCCGGAGCCCGACGGGGTCGAGCTCATGCCCACGATCGGCTTGTTGAGCCGCAGCGCGCCGGTCGAGCCCAGGAACCGGGCGTCGCCGAAGCTGAAGACGCCACCGTCGCGGGCGACGAGCCAGTAGCCCCGGCCCGTCGGGCTGGCCGCCATGCCGACGATCGGCTGGGCCAGGGCCTTGCCCGCCATCGAGCCGAAGTCAGCCGCATCGCCGAACCGGTCGCCGCCGGCCGCCGCCCCGACCACCGCGGTGACCGAGGAGCCACCGGTCGGCACGACCAGCGCCGCCACCAGGCCCGCCGAGCCGACCATCACCGTCAGAAGAGCCACGATCCGCCGCCGAAGTGTCACAAGAAGTGACATCGGCACCTTGTTCGCCGGAATTGAGCCACTTCGTGCCGTCGGACCGATCAATCTGGCCGATGGCCGCCGTGACCTGCGATGACTGCCACAATCGACCGGTGCGGGTTACCGCCAAGGTCGACTATGCGGTGCGGGCGCTGGTGGAGCTGGCCGCCGCCCCGTCGCCCACGGTGAAGGGCGATCGCCTGGCGGCGGCCCAGGAGCTCCCGGTGAAGTTCCTGGAGAACATCCTCGCCGAGCTGCGCCGGCACGGCATCGTGTCGAGCCAGCGGGGCGCCGACGGTGGGTACCGCTTCGCCAGGCCACCGGCCACCGTGACCGTGGCCGACGTGATCCGAGCGGTCGAAGGCCCCCTCGCCGACGTGCACGGCACCCCACCCGAGGCCCTCGACCCGCCCGGTGCGGCGGCATCGGTACGGGAGCTGTGGCTGGCCACGAGAGCCGCCCTGCGGTCGGTGCTCGAACGGGTCACCATCGCCGACCTGGCCGCCGGGACCCTGCCTGCCGATGTCATCGGCTTGCTCGACGCGCCCGACGCGTGGGCTCGCCGCTAAGGCCGTTCAGTCAGGTTCGTCGGTCGCCGGCTGGTCCTCGATCTCGGCCGCTTCCTCGTCCTCCGCC
>JAEKLB010000038.1 GCA_019510095.1 Acidobacteriota bacterium
GGGCGCCCACCGAGCGCGAGGTCCTGTTGGCCGAGGCCGTCATCGACCGTGTGCCCGGCGTGGAGATGGTGCGGCTGGTCTCCAGTGGCACCGAGGCCGCCATGTCGGCGATCCGGCTGGCGCGCGGTGCGACCGGTCGCGACAGGATCATCAGGTTCGCGGGCGGTTACCACGGCCACAGCGACGGGCTGCTGGCCGCGGCGGGCTCGGGCGTCGCCGAAGGCATCTCCGACTCCGCGGGCGTCACCAAGGGCGCAGTCGCCGACACGATCGTGGTGCCGTACAACGTCGTGCCCGACGTCGGCAACGACGTCGCCGTTGTCGTGGTCGAGCCGGTCGCCGGCAACATGGGCCTGGTTGCTCCCGAGCCCGGGTTCCTCCAAGGCCTGCGTGACGCGTGTGACGCCGCGGGCGCCCTGTTGCTGTTCGACGAGGTGATCACCGGGTTCCGCCTCGGCGTCGGCGGCGCCACCGAGCGCTACGGCGTCGCCCCCGACCTCTGGTGCTTCGGCAAGGTCCTCGGCGGTGGCCTCCCGCTCGCCGCCTTCGCCGGGTCGCGGGCGCTGATGGAGCACATGGCCCCGGTCGGCGATGTGTACCAAGCGGGCACGCTGTCGGGGAACCCGCTGGCGACGGCGGCCGGCCTTGCTGCCCTCAGCCAGCTCGACGAGGCTGCCTACCTCCGGCTCGAGGCGACTGCAGCCACGTTGGCCGAGGGCCTGGCCGAGGCAATCGGCGCCGCTGGCTTGCCGGTGCACGTGCGTCGAGAGTCGACGCTGCTCGGTCTGTTCTTCAGCGACACGCCCGTGCGCGACTACGACGAGGCCAGGGCCGCGAACGCCAACGGGCTGTACGGGCAGTTCTTCCACGCCATGCTCGACCGGGGCATCGCCCTGGCGCCCGGTGCCTACGAGGTCTGGTTCCCGAGCCTGGCCCACGGCCCGCACGACATCGAAGCGACGATCGACGCCGCGGCCGAGGCTGCCCGCGAGGTTGCCGGGACCTCCGGGTAGGGCACGGGCATGGACTCGCTGGCCGGGATCGACGTCGCGAGCGCGCTCGAGGAGCTGCGCGACAAGGACGCGCTGCGCCGTCTGCTGGCGGGCGATCACACGCTCTGGCAGGAAGACCCGAGCGAGGTCGCCGACCGACTCGGGTGGCTGCCCGTGCGGGAGGAGATGCGCGCGCGCCTGGCCGAGCTCGAGTCGTTCGCGGCAGAGGTGACGGCCGACGGGCTCGCCCACGTCGTGCTCCTCGGCATGGGCGGGTCCTCGTTGTTCCCCGAGGTGCTCTCCCGGACCTTCGGTGGGACGCGCTGCGACCTGCGGGTGCTCGACACCACGGACCCGGCACCCATCGCCCGGGTTGCCGACGAGCTCGATCTCGACCGCTGCCTGTTCGTGGCGGCGTCGAAGTCAGGCACCACCATCGAGACCCGCACCCAGCTCGATCACTTCTGGGAGCTCACTGGAGGCGACGGCCGCCGCTTCACCGTCATCACTGATCCGGGCAGCGAGCTGGCGGCCTGGGGTGAGGACAACGGTGCCAGGCGGGTGTGGGAGAACCGCCCCGACATCGGCGGGCGCTACTCGGCGCTCTCACTTTTCGGGCTCGTGCCAGGAGCGCTCCTGGGCGTCGACCTCGTGCAGTTGCTCGACCGGTCGCTGGCGGCCCACCTCGACGACGGCGTGCGCCTGGCGGCGGTGCTCGGCGCCTCCGTGCGCGCCGGCCGCGACAAGCTCACCTTGCTCCTGCCCAACAAGGTCGCCAGCTTCGGCCTCTGGCTCGAGCAGCTGGTGGCCGAGTCGACCGGCAAGCACGGCACCGGGCTGGTCCCCGTCGTCGGGGAGCCGGTGGGAGCGGCCGCTGTCTACGGCGACGACCGGCTTTTCGTCGCCCTCGGCGAGGCGATCGAGCTCGGCGACGAGCCCGTGCTCTCGCTGCCGTTCGTCGACAGCCTCGACATCGGCGAGCAGGTCGTGCGCTGGGAGGTCGCCATCGCCCTGACCGGGGTGCTGCTGGGCATCAACCCGTTCGACCAGCCCGATGTCGCGACGGCCAAGGCGGCGACCGCCAAGGTCCTGACTGGCGACTCCCACGGCGACACCGTGGAGGAGCCGATCGGCGAGCTGCTGGCAACCGTGGGCGCGGGTGACCATGTGTGCATCCAGGCCTTCATCGATCCCGGCGACGACGACCTGTTGGCGGGGCTCGAACGCACCCGGCTGTCGATCCGCGACGACCTGCGGGTGGCGACGACGTTGGGGATCGGGCCCCGCTTCCTGCACTCGACCGGCCAGCTGCACAAGGGCGGGCCGCCGAGCGGCGTCTACCTCCAGGTCGTCACCGACGATGCCGTCGACGTGCCGATACCGGGCCGCCCGTACACCTTCTTGGCCCTGAAGCAGGCGCAAGCGGCAGGCGACCTGTTCACCTTGCGGGAGCGTGGCCTGCGAGCCGCTCGGGTGTCGCTGCAGGAGCTGTTGGCGTTCGGCGCACGGGCATGAGGCACCCGCTTCGACGGAGGAGATGCGGCATGAAGCACCGCTTCGATGGAGGAGATGCGGCATGAGGTTGGGCATGGTCGGACTGGGTCGCATGGGCGGCAACATGTCGGAGCGCCTGCGCGAGGCGGGGCACCAGGTGGTCGGCTACGACCGCGATCCCAACGTGTCGCAGGCAGCCACACTCGCCGATCTGGTCGACCAGCTCGGCGCCTCGCCGCGGGTGGTGTGGGTGATGGTCCCGTCGGGGACGCCCACCGACGACACGATCGCGGAGCTGGCCGGGTTGCTGGCGGCGGGCGACATCGTCGTCGACGGTGGCAACAGCAACTGGCGTGACTCGCAGCGGCACGGCGCCGACCTCGCCGAGCGCGGCATCGGCTTCGTCGATGCCGGCGTCAGCGGCGGCGTGTGGGGCCTGAAGGAGGGCTACTGCCTCATGGTCGGGGGCAGTGACGAGCACGTCGATCGGCTTCGACCAGTGCTCGAGGCCCTCGCACCAACCGATGCGCTCGCCCATGTCGGGCCGATCGGCGCCGGCCACTTCACCAAGATGGTGCACAACGGCATCGAGTACGGCCTGATGCACGCCTACGCCGAGGGATACGAGCTCTTGCGCGCTGCCGACATCGAGATCGACTCCGACGCCGCCCTGAAGGTCTGGCGCCACGGCAGTGTCGTCCGGTCGTGGCTCCTCGACCTGCTGTGCCTTGCCATCGAGGATGATCCCGGGCTCGGCCGTTTCACCGGGCACGCCGACGACTCGGGC
Organism: Acidobacteriota bacterium; assembly: GCA_019510095.1. GTDB lineage: Bacteria > Actinomycetota > Acidimicrobiia > Acidimicrobiales > CADCSY01 > JAEKLB01. The sequence goes on from JAEKLB010000038.1 coordinate 3,274, forward strand.
GAGGGACGGTGGACGGTGAACGAGGCGGTGCGGCTCGCCGTGCCGATGCCCGTGATCTCCGCCGCCCTGTTCGCCCGTTTCTCCTCCCGCCAGGACGTCTCGCCGGCCATGCAGGTCATCTCGGCGTTGCGCTCGCAGTTCGGTGGTCATGCCGAGCAGGCGCTCGATCGTCGCGCCGCGGAGACCGTCGGAGGCGACGAGGGTGGCAAGGTCCGGCCCGGCTGAGTGGGAGCATGAGCAAGATCCTCGCCGTCGACCTGGGCGGCAGCCACATGCGGGTGGCGGTCAACGACGACGGTGCGCTCCGCGGCCGGCGCGAGGAGCCAACGGCGCGGGACGTCGGCGCGTTCATCGAGTTCGTGCGCGGCGCAAGGTGTGCCGACCTCGATCACGCGGTCGTGGGCCTGCCGGGTCGGATCGACTACGCCGGCGGGCGTCTCGAGTACGCGCCCAACCTCCCGGCTTCGTGGCTCGGCCAGCTGACCGAGGCCCATCTCGCCGACGAGCTGGGCCTGCCGGTGTCGCTGGCCAACGATGCCGATCTGGCCGCGGTCGGTGAGGCGTTGCTCGGTGCCGGTCGTTCGTACAGCGATGTCGCCTACCTCACCATCTCGACCGGGATCGGTGCCGGCGTGGTGCTGGGTGGCGTGCTCGTGCACGGTCGGCGCTCGATGGCCGAGGTGGGCCACACCGTCGTCGACGGCGCGGCCCTGGCGGCCGGCCATCCCGCCACCGTCGAGGAGCTGGGTTCGGGCACCGCCCTCGAGCGGTTGGCGCGCGAGGCGGGCCTCGAGCTCAATGGCGCCGAGGTGGTCGCTCGGGTACGGGATGGCGACGCCAAGGCGACCGAGGTGCTCGACGTGGTGATCGCCGCCGCCGCGGTCGGCGCGGTCAACCTCGCTCATCTGTTCACCCCGGAGGTCCTGGTGGTCGGTGGCGGCCTTGGCCTCAACGGCGAGCTCATCCTCGGGCCGATTCGGGCCCTGCTCGATCGCCGGGGACCGAGCGACCTCCCCCGCCCGATCGAGGTGGTGGCCGCCGAGCTGGCCGATGACGCCGGCCTGGCCGGCGCCGGGTCGTGGCGCCGGGCGTTCCGGCCGGAGACGGACCGCAGCTCGTGAACGGCGAGGTCGTCGCGGTCGATGACGTCGCCGCCGCGTTCGCCGATCTGGTCGTGCGGGAGGCGCCCCGTACGGTTGCGTTGTCGGGTGGCGCGACCGCCCGTCGTTGCTACGAGACGCTCGCGACGCGCGGTGCGATCGATTGGCCGTCGATCGCCGTCGTGTTCGGCGACGAGCGGTGGGTGCCCGTCGATCATCCCGACTCCAACGAGGGGATGGCGCGGGCCGAGCTGCTCGACCACGTGCCGGTGGGCGTCGTGCATTCGATGCGAGACGCGGGTGAGGCGATCGACGCGGCTGCTGCCGCCTACGACCAGCTCGTCGCCGGCCTCGACGGCATCGATCTCGTGCACCTCGGGCTCGGCCCCGACGGCCACACCGCCTCGCTGTTCCCGGGCTCGGCAGCCCTCGACGTCGATGGTCGCCTGGTTGTGCCCAACGAGGCGCGGCTGGCGCCGTTCCATCCCCGGCTCACGTTCACCTTGCCGGCCATCGCGCGTGGTCGTCACGTGGTCTTCACCGTCGACGGCGCCGAGAAGACCGACGTGTTCCGGCGGGTGATGGCCGGCGACGACCTCCCCGCCACCCGCGTCCGCGCCGAGCGCATCACCTGGCTCGTGGCCCGAGCCCTCGTTCCCTGAGTGTTCTTCGGCGACTCGTGTGGCTGGGAGGCCCACGAGTCGCCAAAGAACGGAACTGCCTAGCTCGCGGCTGAGGGCTCGGGGAGGACGCGGGCGATGGCGGCGACCATCTTGTAGGCGGCCTCGGCGGGGCCCAGCTCGTCGGGCCGCAGCAGGTTGGCCATGATGCGGAGCACCCACTCCATCAGCGACTGCGACTGCATGCCGACCCGGGTGAGCTCGCGCATGAGTGCCGGGTAGCCGATCAGCTGCACGAAGAGCCGGGCGACCTTGTAGTAGAGGCGGAACTCGCGGTCGAGCGTCTCGGTGTAGCGCTGGAGGGCCATGCCGTTGCCGGTGGTGAGGGCCTCGTCGAGCACGTCGGCGGCCAGCCGGCCGGTCTCGTAGGCGTAGTCGATGCCCTCGCCGTTGAACGGGTTGATGGCGCCCGACGCGTCGCCCACGACGAGGAACGTGGGGCCCGACTTGGGCGACACCGAGCCGGCCATCGGCAGCCGGCCGCCGGTCGGCGGGGCCAGGGGCCGGTCGGGGTCGATGCCCCAGCGGGCCGGGGCGGTCGCTGCCCACTCGGCCATGAGGTGCGAGGTGTTGACCGACTTCCAGTCGCGGAACGTCGAGAGCAGCCCGATGCCGACGTTGATGGTGCCGTCGCCGACCGGGAAGATCCAGCCGTAGCCGGGGAGCGCGGCCCCGTTGCGGTCGCGCACGTCGAGCGCCGACTCGATCCAGGGGTCGTCGTGCAGCGGGCTCTCGTAGTAGGTCCGGATGGCCATGCCCTGCGGGTAGGTCCGGTCGCGGGCGGTGCCCAACGAGCGGCCAAACCGGGAGTTGGCCCCATCGGCGATGACGACATACCGGGCCTCGACCTCCTCCGTGGCGCCAACCCGCCTGACCGTCGCCCCGGCGACGAGGCCCCGGTCGAGGATCGGTGCCAGGGCTTCGGTCCCCTGCCACAGGGTGGCCCCGGCCTTGACGGCCTGCTCGGCCACCAGCTGGTCGAGGTCACGGCGGCGCACGACGTAGCCGTGCGAGGGATAGACGGGGTGCTCGGGCCACGGCATCTCGATGGTGATGCCGTGGGCGATGGCCCGCAGCCCGTCGATGCGCAGGTGGTCGCGAGCGATGGCGTCCTCGAGGCCCATGTCGGCGAGCTGCTTGACGGCCCGGGGGGTGAGGCCGTCGCCGCAGGTCTTCTCCCGGGGAAAGGTCTTGCGCTCCACGACCACCACGTCGTGGCCGGCCTCGGCCAGCCAGTAGGCGGTGGCCGCCCCCGCCGGTCCGCCCCCGACGACGAGGACGTCGTGCATCGGTTAGTGGCCGGCGGTCGTGGGGGTGGCGGTGCCCTCGGCGCCGGCGGCCTCGGCGGTGGGGTCCTCGCCGCCGAACTCGACCCGCTCATAGCGGACGATTGCCGCGATCTGGTCGTCGGTGAGCGCCCCGGCGAACGCCGGCATCACGCCGAACCCACCGGTGTGGGCCTTGCGGCCCTGGGCGGGGTCGCCATACGGGGTCCCAGGCGGCAGCGCGCTGTCGCCCTGGTGCACCCACTTGAGGTGGTCCTCGATCTTGGGAAAGGTCTTCAGCACCTCGTTGAGGGGCCGGCCCGTGCCGCCCTCGCCGGCAGCGCCATGGCAGCCGGAGCAGTTGACGGCGTAGAGGTCGCGACCCTCGGCCAGCTGGGGGTCGAGCTCGGTGGGCTTGGGCGTGAGCAGCCCGAAGTAGAGGAAGGCCCACACGGGGAGCAGGGCCAGGACCGGGGCGGCGTAGAGCGGGACCCGGGGCCGGCGCAGGGCGGCCTGGACATACGGCGGGGGCGGGGGAGGCGGCGGGGCCTCGACCGGCGCGGGCGCTGCCGCTGCCGCGACAGGGGCGACGGCACCGCCGCCGGCGTCGCCGCTGGACGAGCTGGCAGCTGCGGGCGGCGCGGCGCCCTCGCCGCCGCCGAGCCCGAGGGCGGCCCGGCGCTCGCGCGAGCGGGCCAGGAGATGCTCGGGGATCTCGGTCAAAGCGGTTCCTCCGCAGGTGCTTCTGGGAACGGTCGGCCGCTCACCTTAGGGGCACCGCGCGGGGTCCGACCAAGTTCCTCCCGGCGGTACCCGGGTGGTAGACAACCCCCCGGCCAGCGGCTGGTAGTGGCTGGGCCCCTAGAATGTGAGAAGTTTCACGAGCGCCGCTCGCAGGCCGGGAGGAGGAGGCACATTGAGACTCACCGTCGCTGCCTTCAACCCGTGGCATTGGCCCCCCCGCTTCCTCAACGTCGCCTTCTCGCTGTCCGTTCTCGTGCTGGTGGTCTGCGTCGTGGGCGTGGTGCTCTACGCCAAGCGCCGGCCGGTCGGCACCCCCACGACGTGGGGCGAGGCGATGGTGGCCTCCGTCTTCATCTTCGGCGTGATGTTCGTCGCCTACGGCATCGCCCCCCACCAGTGGCTGGCCTTCGCCGACAACCAGCTGCGGTGGCGCTCAGACAAGATCCTGATGGGCCCCGGTGACGTCGTGAAGAACGTCGTCCCGTTCACGGTCAGCTACCAGGCCATCCGCGACATCATCGCCGCCGTCATCTACATCGTGTTCCTCGGCGTGCAGATCTGGCTGTGGGGCTTCTGGCAGAACCGCGGCAAGGTCAAGCCCAAGGCCCTGCCGGTGTCCGCCTTCGGCCGGCCGCTGCTGAAGCCGGCCAAGCGCCAACGCGAGGAGGTGAGCGCCTGATGGCCCGCACCGACGCCAATCCCCCCATGCCGGCCTTCGCCGGTGACTACGTCCTCCAAGAGGTCGACACGGCGCAGCTCGAGCGGAGCGTCAAGCCGAAGCAGTTCCTCCACATCGACCAGTCCGAGTGCATCATGTGCGAGGGCTGCGTCGACATCTGCCCGTGGAAGTGCATCCACATGCTCTCCACCGGCGCCGTGGCCGAGGCCACCAACACGGTCGAGCCCGGGCTCGACCCTGATGATCACGTCATCTTCGTCGTCGACGAGGATGTCTGCACCCGGTGCGCGCTGTGCGTCGACCGGTGCCCGACGGGCGTCATCGTGCTCGGCAAGACCGGCGTGGCCGCCCGCGACGGCGATCTGCACCAGCGTGACGCCAACCACGGCTACGCCTACGGCCTGCGGTTCTAGAAAGAGAAGAAGGGCGAATGGCGCGCATCATCGAACGACCGAGCATCAGCGAGCGACTCGCCAAGCTGAACGAGTCGGTCCAGGGTTCCCAGGCGTGGAACTCGATCTTCCGACCGGGCTCCATCTTCCGGAAGGGCTACACCGACAGCCCTCGTAACCGGTCCTACGTGATCATGAACTCGGTGCTGTACCACCTGCACCCGGTCAAGGTGAAGCGCCACGCGGTGAAGGTGAGCTACACGCTCTGCCTCGGTGGCCTGTCGTTCTTCCTGTTCATCCTGCTGACGGTGACCGGCATCTTCCTGATGTTCTTCTACCGGCCGACGGCGGCCCAGGCGTGGAACGACATCTACACGCTGCAGACGGCGGTGGCCTTCGGGCTCCTCGTCCGGAACATGCACCGATGGGCGGCCCACCTCATGGTGCTGTCGGTGTTCCTGCACATGGCCCGCGTCTTCTACCACGGGGCCTACAAGCCGCCCCGCGAGTTCAACTGGGTGATCGGTGTCCAGCTGCTGATGTTCACGCTGCTGCTGTCGTTCACCGGGTACCTCCTGCCCTGGGACCAGCTCTCGCTGTGGGCCGTCACCGTGGGCACCAACATGATGGGCTACACACCTGTCTTCGGCACCCAGGTTCGGTTCGTGCTCCTCGGCGGCGTCGAGATCGGCACCGACACCTTGCTCCGTTGGTACGTCCTGCACGTCCTCATGCTCCCGTTCGTGCTCGTCATCTTCATGGCGATCCACTTCTGGCGGGTGCGCAAGGACGGCGGCATCAGTGGTCCGCTGTAACGAGGAGGTGGCGCTGACATGACCGAGATCCCCGAGCACCTCCTCAAGCGTGCAGCCGAGGCGCGCGCCAAGGCCGCGGCCAAGGGCGGCGGCGACGCCCCTGCGGCCGAAGGTGGCGACGCGCCGGCGGGCGGCGGTGCCGCGGTGGCCACGGCCGAGCGGACCGCGGTGGCGACCACCGGTGCAGCAGCGCCGCTCGCGACCGGCCCCGCCGGCCACACCCAACGCCTGCTCACCGTGGTCAAGGCCGGCTCCATCCAGGACGTCCGGGCCACGCCGGTCGACAAGGTCCACACCTGGCCCCACCTGCTGCTCGCCGAGTTCGTGGCCGCGCTGGCGTGCACGGCGTTCCTCCTGATCTTCTCGATCTTCGTCAACGCGCCGCTGCTGGCGCTCGCCAATCCCAACTTGACGCCCAACCCCTCGAAGGCGCCGTGGTACTTCCTCGGCCTTCAGGAGCTGCTCACGATGTTCCACCCGATGGTCGCCGGCGTGACCATCCCGGGCATGGGACTCATCGTGCTGATACTTGCGCCCTACATCGACAAGAACCCGTCCAACCGACCTGAGGATCGCAAGGTGGCCATCGGATCGATGACCATCTTCCTCATGTTCTGGGCGGTCCTGGTGATGATCGGCTCGTTCTTCCGGGGTCCGGGACAGAACTTCGTGTTCCCCTGGAAGGACGGGATCTTCTTCGACCTCTAAGCCGAGCAAGGAACATGTCCGGAACCTCGATCACCATCCTCGCAACCATCGGCCTGGTCATCCTCGCCGCCCTCGTCCTCTTCGGCGCCAGCCGCCGGCGCGACGCGCACGCGGCCCTGTCCCGGGAGACGGTCAAGAAGGACCGCTCGGTCAGCCCCTTCCTCGAGGCGCCGGCTTCAGCCCGCGACGTCGAGCGGGCGGCCGTGCTGGCCAACCGTGCGCCGGGCACCGCGCTCGAGCCGGTCGGCGAGACCGCGCCGGTGCCCTACGTGGCCCCCGACCCCGAGACGATCGGCGTCACCCGCCGGCAGTTCTTCAACCGCTCGATGGTGGCCATGATGATCCTCGGGCTCTCCGGGTTCGGCGGGTCGGTGCTGGCGTTCCTGTGGCCCAGCCTGTCGGGCGGCTTCGGCTCCAAGGTCAAGGTCGGCAAGCTCGAGGATCTGCTCACCACCATGGAGCAGACCCGCCAGCCGGTGTATCTGGCCGAGGCCCGCACCTGGCTGTCGCCCTATCCGAAGGACGCCATCCCGAAGGCCAAGAAGGCGTACTCGGGCGCGGTGCTCACCGGGATGGAGAGCGGCGTCGTCGCCCTCTACCAGAAGTGCGTGCACCTCGGCTGCCGAGTGCCGTTCTGCGCGACGTCGCAGTGGTTCGAGTGCGGTTGCCACGGCTCGCAGTACAACCGGGTCGGTGAGAAGAAGGGCGGACCTGCGCCGCGGGGCCTCGATCGGTTCGCGGTCACGGTCGACGGCGGCGTCGTCACCGTCGACACCGGCGCGCTCGTCGTGGGGCCGCCCATCGGCATCAACACCACCGGCCAGGAGGCCGAGGGCCCGCACTGCGTCAACCCGGCAGGCGGGCACCACTGATGTTCGCCGCCGCAACCCCGCAGCAGTCCGTCGCGCTCGTCATCTTCCTGCTGGCGGCCGGCGGCTGGATCGTCTGGCTCCTCGCCAACATCCGCCGGGCCCGTCCCGAGATCGGCGCCGAGCTCGAGCTGGCGCCCAACCGCAAGCCCTACTACGGCGACGACGAGCTCGAGGGATTCCGGATCGAGCGGGTGCAGCTCCTCGGGCTCGCCTTCCTCGTGATCATCGGACTCGGCCTCCCGCTCTACTGGCTGGCCGAGCCGGGCCGGCAGGCGCACGCCGTCGTCCGCTTCGACGAGACCTTTGCCAACCGGGGCGCGGCGCTGTTCGCACCCACCGCCCAGGGCGGCTTCAACTGCGCCGGCTGCCACGGCGGTGGTGGCGTCGGTGGGTCGGCGCCCTACACGCTGACCAATCCGGTCACCGGCAAGCCGGTGCGGCAGGTCTCCTGGAAGGCGCCGTCGCTGAACGACGTCGCCCTTCGCATGACCGACGACCAGCTCAAGGAGGTGCTCACCTACGGCCGGCCGTTCTCGCCCATGCCGGCATGGGGTGTCCTCGGCGGTGGTCCCATGAACGACCAGCAGATCCAGACGCTGATCGCCTACCTCAAGAGCCTGGCCGGCGTGGCGCCCTACGGGAACGGCAAGGCCGGCATCAAGACGGCCCGGGCCAAGGCGGCCACCGACGGCGCCACTGAGCTGAAGCGGCTGCAGACGCTCGACCAGCAGCTGGCGACAGCCAAGGCCTCGGTGACGTCGGCGACGACGGAGGCTGACCAGACTTCCGCTCAGCAGCAGGTCGATGCGCTGACGGCCGAGATCGCCCTCAAGCAGGACAAGACCATGGGCGCCGCCCTCTTCAACCTGAACTGCTCCCGCTGCCACACGATCGGCTGGTCGTACGACCAGCCGGCGGCACCGGGGAGCGGGGCCTTCGGCCCGCCGCTCTACAACACGCTTCAGCAGTTCCCGAACGAGACCGACCACATCGACTTCGTCACCAACGGCAAGAAGTTCGGTGAGAAGTACGGCCGCCAGGGCAAGGCCAGCGGGCGGATGCCGTTCTTCGGGCAGGTCCTCTCGGCCGACCAGATCAAGGCCATCGTCGAGTACGAGCGCTCGCTGTCGGCGCGCGTCGAGCAAGCGCAGAAGGGCTGATCGTGTCCGCCTTCGTGTCCGCCTTCCAGATCAGTTGGGACCCCGGCCTCCGCGGCATCCTCGTGGTGCTGGTCGGCGCCTCCGTGCTGATGGGCTCGGTCTACCTCCTCCTGGCCACCAACCTCGGCGCCCGGCTCGGGTTCCTCATCGCGGTCGCCGGCCTGACCGGCTGGATGATGCTCATGGGTGTCGTGTGGGCCATCTACGGGATCGGCTACAAGGGGCCGACCGCCACGTGGAAGGTCGAGGAGATCGTGTCGAGCTCGAGCCCGACCGATCTCGCTGCGGCCCGCCTGGAGAAGGCCCACGACCTCTCGAAGTGGCGCCCGCAGGCCTCCGACGATCCCCATCGCGGTGAGGAGCAGGCCGCCGCATCGGCTGCCCTGGTCGATCCAGCCGGGCTGGAGAAGGGCGTCTTCACGGCCGAGACCGACTTCATCGCCGTCGACGCCTACGACATCGGTGGCAAGAAGCACACCTTCGTCAACAACTGGCTCCCCGGGCCCCATCCGCCCCACTACAGCGTGGTGCAGGTCCGGAGGGTGTTGCCCCAGCCGACCGTCTTCGGACAGGCGCCGCCGCCGGCCAAGCCCGATCCCTCGTCGCCGGTGTGGTCAGTCATCATGGTCCGCGATCTGGGCGCCAAGCGCCTGCCGCCGGTCACCTTGGCGATCTCCATGGGCATCGTGTTCGCCATCGCCTGCAACGCGCTCCACCGTCGTGACAAGCAGCTGATGGCGGCCAGGGCAGCGGTCACGTAACTGAGGACCGTGAACGACTACCTCCCCCTCCTCTTCACCTTCGTCCTGGCCGTCGTCTTCGTCCTCGGCAGCATCGTCACATCCCGGCTGCTCGGACCGAGTCGCCCGACCGAGGCCAAGGCCGCGCCCTACGAGAGCGGCATCGTCCCCACCCGTGAGCCGCCGGAGCGGTTCCCGGTGCGCTTCTACCTGGTGGCGATGATCTTCATCATCTTCGACATCGAGATCATCTTCCTGTTCCCGTGGGCCACGGTGTACCGCGACCTCGGGGGCTATGGCCTGGCCGTCCTGGCCGAGTTCGTGGTGCCGTTCGTGCTGGTGTTCGCCTGGCTGGTGTCGCACGGCGCCCTCGACTGGGGTCCGCTGCAACGTGAGCGGCGGGTCGCGCCGATCGATCCCGCCCGTACCTCGCGCACCACCGTCCGACTCGTGGGTCGTGACGGCCGGGAGCGCGCCCTCGAGTCAGGGGATGCCGCCTGATGGCCGATTCCGGACTTGCTGGCCTCGACCACAACTTCCTCACCGGCACGCTCGAGGACGTCGTCAAGTGGGCTCGCCGCAACAGCGTGTGGCCCGCCACGTTCGGCCTGGCGTGCTGCGCCATCGAGATGATGGCCACGGGCACGGCGCACACCGACATGTCGCGCTTCGGCATGGAGGTCTTCCGGGCATCGCCCCGGCAGGCCGACCTGATGATCGTCGCTGGCCGGGTGAGCCAGAAGATGGCGCCGGTCCTGCGCCAGGTCTACGACCAGATGGCCGAGCCCAAGTGGGTCATCTCCATGGGCGTGTGCGCGTCGAGCGGCGGCATGTTCAACAACTACGCCATCGTCCAGGGCGTCGACCAGATCGTGCCGGTCGACGTGTACGCGCCGGGTTGCCCGCCCGGCCCGCAGACGCTGTTGCACTCGATCCTGACGCTGCACGACCTGATCAAGAACGGCGAGCTGACCCGCCGCCGGCACGAGAACGGCGGCGGGGCTGCGATCCAGGTGGCGGCGCGCTGATGGCGACCATTCACCACACGGCGGTCGCTGGCTACCACGACCTGGTCGCCGGCCTTCGCGGCGACGGGTTCGAGCTGTGCTCCGACGTCACCGGCGTCGACTACCTGACCCATCCGGGGCGGACATTGCCGGAAGACATCGCCGCGGAGCGGTTCGAGGTGGTCGTCAACCTGGTGTCGCTGTCGAAGCGCGAGCGCGACCGGGTGCGCTGCCAGGTCCCCGCCGGCGACCCCCGCCTGCCCACCATCACCGACCTCTACGCCGGCGCCGATGCGCCCGAGCGCGAGGTCTTCGACATGTTCGGCCTGGTCTTCGAGGGCCACCCCGACCTCACCCGGATCCTCATGCCGGAGGACTGGGAGGGCCATCCGCTCCGCAAGGACTACGCCGTGGGCCGCATCCCGGTGCAGTTCAAGGCCGCCCCGGGGCCCCGCTGATGGGCACCTCTCTTCGTTCGGGGCCACGCTGATGGCTCGGATCGCTCGGCACGCCGGCGGCGCCGACACCGGCGAGGACTCCCAAGAGCTCCAGGACCGCGGCGACACGCCGCCCAAGGAGCTGCTGGTCGAGTCGGGTGCCGTGCTGCGGCTGTCCGAGGCCGATGCCGCTCGCCTCTCGGCGACGACGGCCGGCTCCGAGGACGAGACGATGATCATCAACATGGGGCCGCAGCACCCCAGCACCCACGGTGTGCTGCGCCTCATGCTCGAGCTCCAGGGCGAGACCGTGCTCCGCACCAAGCCGATCATCGGCTACCTCCACACCGGCATGGAGAAGCAGGGCGAGGAGCTCACCTACCTCCAGGGCCAGACCAACACCACGCGGATGGACTACGCCAGCCCGTTCTTCAACGAGCTGGTGTTCTGCATGGCGGCCGAAGCGCTCCTCGAGGTGGAGATCCCCGCCCGGGCCGTGTGGATCCGGATGCTGGTGTGCGAGCTGAACCGCATGGCGTCGCACCTGCTGTTCCTGGCCACCAACGGCATGGACATCGGCGCTGTCTCGATGATGCTCTACGGCTGGCGCGAGCGCGAGGAGATCCTCACGTTCTTCGAGAAGGTCACCGGCCTGCGCATGAACCACAACTTCGTGCGTGTCGGCGGCGTCGCCGCCGATCTGCCCGCCGGGTGGCGTGACGACGTGCTCGAGCTGCTCGACGTCATTCCCGGCCGGCTCGACGAGTTCGACACCCTCATGACCGGCCAGCCCATCTGGCGGGAGCGGCTGCAGGGCGTCGGCGCCATCACCTCCGAGGAGGCGCTGGCCCTGGGCTGCACCGGACCGGTGCTGCGCTCGACCGGCCTGGCGTGGGACCTCCGCCGTGACATGCCGTATCTCGCCTACGACGAGCTCGAGTTCGACGTCGTCGTCGGCAGCTACGGCGATTCGTTCGACCGCTACGCCATTCGGCTCAACGAGATCCGCGAGTCGATCCGGATCGTCGCCCAGATCGTCGACCGCCTGCCGCCCGGCGACTACAAGGTCCAGGACAAGAAGGTGACGCCCCCGCCGCGCGCTCGCATCGACGAGTCGATGGAGGCGCTCATCCACCACTTCAAGCTGTTCACCGAAGGGATGCGGGTGCCGGAAGGCGAGGTGTACGTGGCGGTCGAGTCACCCCGCGGGGAGCTCGGTTGCTACCTGGTCTCCGACGGCGGCCCCAAGCCGTACCGGATGCACGTGCGGGCGCCGTCCTTCTACAACCTGCAGTCGCTGCCCCACATGATGCGCGGTGGCTTCATCGCCGACGCCGTAGCCAACATCTCGTCAGTCGATCCGATCATGGGCGAGGTCGACCGATGAGCGGCTCACGGCTTGGCCGCCTGCCGGCGGCTTCAGTCGATCCCACTGTGCTGACTCAGTACACGGGCGAGGTCGACCGCTAGTGGCCCGTCTGAACCCGACGAACATCGAGCGAGCGCGGGAGGTCATCGCCCGCTACCCGCAGCCGCGGTCGGCGATGATCCCGCTCCTCCACCTGGCCCAGGAGCAGGACGGCCACATCACCGATGACGCCAAGGCGCACATCGCCGAGCTGGTCGGGGTCATGCCGGCCGAGGTGCACGGTGTCTCGACCTTCTACGAGATGTTCAAGCACGAGGATGTCGGGCGCTACCTGGTCGGGGTCTGCACCAACCTCTCGTGCATGCTCCTCGGCGCCGACGAGCTGCTTGCCCACGCCGAGGACAAGCTCGGTGTCAAGGTCGGCGGCACCACACCCGACGGGTCGTTCACCCTCGAACAGATGCAGTGCCTCGCCGCCTGTGGTGGCGCTCCATGCATCCAGGTCAACTACCGGTACTTCGAGAACGTCACGCCCGAGCGGTTCGACGGCGTCATCGCTGCCCTGAGCGCGGGAACGGACCCGGAGGGCCAGGCGGTTCCCCCCCACGGAACGCTGTCGCGCGTGAGCCTTCCCCACCCGAGCACCGACGCTGACCGCGAGCGCCCACAGGAGATCCACTCGTGACCGCCACGGCGCGCACCTCTGTCGTCTTCGCCCGCATGGGCGACCCCGAGGCCCACCAGCTCGACCGCTACGTCGCGACCGACGGGTACGAGGCGCTTCGCCGGGCGCTGGCGATGACGCCGGAGCAGGTGCACGAGACCGTCACCACCGCCCAGCTGACCGGGCGGGGTGGTGCCGGCTTCGGGACCGGTCAGAAGTGGTCGCTGCTGGCCAACACCTATCCGCGTTACGTCGTCATCAACGGCGACGAGAGCGAGCCCGGCACCTTCAAGGACCGCCAGATCATGGAACGCGATCCCCACCAGGTGATCGAGGGCGCGCTCATCACCGCGTACGCGGTGCGCGCCACACGCGTGTTCCTCTACGTCCGGGGCGAGATGGCTCTGGCCCAGGAGCGGGTGGGCCAGGCGCTCGCCGACGCCTACGCCAAGGGCTATGCCGGCGACAACATCCTCGGCTCAGGGTGGTCGATGGACGTCGTGCTCCATTGGGGCGCTGGCGCGTATGTCGTTGGTGAGGAGACGGCGCTGCTCGAGAGCCTCGAGGGCAAGCGGGCGTTCCCCCGGATCAAGCCGCCGTACTTCCCAGCGGCGAAGGGCCTGTACCAGCAGCCGACGGTCGTCAACAACGTCGAGACCGTGGCGACCATCCCGTGGATCATCCGCAACAGCGGTGAGACCTACGCCGCTCTTGGCGCCGGCCGAGCTCCCGGTACCCGCATCATGTGCCTCTCCGGCCATGTCAACCGACCCGGCAACTACGAGGTCGAGGCGGCCAACATCACCTTCCGCGACCTCCTCTTCGACCCGTCGCTCGGTGGCGGCATACGGAACGGCAACCAGCTCAAGGCGTTCATCCCGGGCGGTGGCTCGGCGCCGTGGTTCTTCGAGGACCAGCTCGATCTGCCGCTCGACCCAGGACCGGTCGGCGCCGAGGGATCGATGCTCGGCTCGGGCGCGGTCGTCGTCATGGACGACACCACCTGCGCCGTGCGAGCAGCGTGGAACCTGGTGCGCTTCTATGCCCATGAGTCGTGCGGGCAGTGCACGCCGTGCCGGGAGGGTGGCAGCTGGCTCGAGAAGATCATGTTCCGCATCGAGGCGGGCGAGGGCCGGCTCGAGGACCTCGACCTCCTGCTCGACGTCGGTGACACGATCGCTCCGGGACCGTTCCCGCACGCCAGCTGGCCGGAGAAGGGTCTTGCGGCTTCGCCGTTCCCCTACAAGATGACGACGATCTGCTTCGTGGGCCCGTCTGCGGTCGTGCCGATGCATTCGGCGCTTACTCGGTTCCGCGAGGAGTTCGTCGAGCACATCAACCATCGCGGCTGCCCGAAGGGGAGTGCGCACCGATGACCGACACGTCGGCGGAGCAGAAGACGACGGTGAGCATGACGGTCGATGGTCGTGCCGTCGAGGCCGTGCCCGGCGAGATGATCATCGCTGCTGCCGAGCGGGCCGGCACCTACATCCCCCGCTTCTGTTACCACCCGCGCATGCGGTCGGTCGGCATGTGCCGCATGTGCCTGGTCGAGGTGGTCGGTCCCCGCGGTCCGCAGCTCCAACCGGCGTGCTACGTGCCCGTCGCCGAGGGCCAAGAGGTGATCACCGACTCGCCCGCCGTCAAGAAGGCCCAGGACGGGGTGCTCGAGCTCCTGCTCATCAACCATCCGCTCGACTGCCCGGTGTGCGACCGCGGCGGCGAGTGCCCGCTCCAGGACCAGACGCTCACCTTCGGTCCGGGTGAGACCCGGTTCGTCGAGGAGAAGCGGCACTGGGAGAAGCCGATCCCCCTGTCGAGCCTCGTGCTCCTCGATCGCGAGCGGTGCATCCAGTGCGACCGATGCACCCGCTTCGCCGACGAGATCGCCGGCGACCCGTTGATCGACTTCGTCGGGCGGGGCGACCACACCGAGATCAACACCTTCCCCGATCAGCCCTTCGCTTCCTACTTCAGCGGCAACGTCGTGCAGCTCTGCCCTGTGGGTGCGCTGACCGCCGAGCCGTACCGGTTCAAGGCCCGCCCGTGGGATCTCGAGCAGGTCGAGTCGACCTGCACCTCCTGCTCGGTCGGCTGCCGGGTGGCGGTGCAGTCGTCGGGCAACCGCATCACCCGCCGGCTCGGCATCGACGCCGATCCCGTCAACCAGGGCTGGCTGTGCGACAAGGGTCGCTTCGACTACGAAGCGGTCAACGGCGACGACCGGCTGCGGGCGCCACTCTCCCGGTCCGGCGACACGCTCGGCGAGACCACGTGGGGCGAGGCCCTCGGCAAGGCGGCTGACGCGTTGGCCGGCGCTCGCGATCGCCACGGCCCGGCGTCGATTGCCGTGCTGGGCGGTGCCCGCCTCACCAACGAAGATGCCTACGCCTGGTCGAAGCTGGCCCGCGTCGTGCTCGGCACCGACAACGTCGACTGCCAGCTCGCCGACGGGCTGCCCGCCGAGGTGGTGCTCGGCCTGCCCCACGCCACCATCGACGAAGCCTGCGAGGCCGACACCGTCGTGCTGCTCACGGCCGACGTCAAGGAAGAGCTGCCGGTGCTCTACCTGCGCCTGCGGGGCGCAGCGGTGGCAGGTGCCACCAACCTCGTCGAGCTGAGCGCGACGACCACCGGGCTCACCCGGTACGCGACGACATCGGTCCGTTACCGCCCCGGCGAGGCGGCCGAGGCGGCACGCCAGCTGGTGGCTGGCGGCGCCGTCACCGGTGACAAGGTGGTCTGCGTCCTCGGCCGGCCCAGCCTGGCCGAGCAGCCCGACTCCGTCATCGAGGCGGCTGGCGTCCTGCTCGACGCCGTGCCCGGCATTCGGTTCCTCTCCGGCTTG
Source organism: Acidobacteriota bacterium (assembly GCA_019510095.1). Classification (GTDB taxonomy): domain Bacteria; phylum Actinomycetota; class Acidimicrobiia; order Acidimicrobiales; family CADCSY01; genus JAEKLB01. The sequence continues at coordinate 18,754 of JAEKLB010000038.1, forward strand.
CGGCGGGCCAACGTCCATGGCGCCCTCGACATGGGCCTCGCTCCCGGCCTGCTGCCCGGCCGGGTCGCGGCGGCCGACGACGGCGGCTGGTTCGCCGGCGCCTGGGGCACGCTGCCCGAGACCGAGGGACTCGGCGCCGCCGGGATCCTGGAGGCAGCCGCCGCCGGGCGCATCCAGGCGCTGGTGCTCCTGGGTGCGGATCCGCTGGCCGACGTCCCCGACCGTGACCTGGCCCAGCGGGCCCTGGCCGGGGCCGGGTTCGTGTTGGCGCTCGACGGGCACCTGACGGCGTCGAGCCGCCAGGCCGACGTGGTGCTGCCGGTGGTGCTCCATCACGAGAAGCCCGGCACCGCGACCAACCTCGAAGGGCGGGTCACGCGCCTGGGCCAGAAGATCACTCCGCCGGGGAGCTCGCGCCCCGACTGGATGGTGGCGGTGGAGCTGGCCAGTCGGCTCGGTGGCGACCTCGGGCTGGAGACGCTCGATCAGATCACCGACGAGATCGCCACCCTCGCGCCGGCGTACGAGGGGATCACCCGAGCGGCCCTGGCCGCGGCCCATGACGGCCTGCTCGCCGGGCGTGATGACGCGTCGGCGCACGAGGCACCGCCGACCATGTCCTCGGCCGAGCATCCCGAGGTCCACGCCGCGGCCGCCCTCGGCGAGACCGACATCGTCGCCAGCGAGCCCATCGCCGTCCGCGAGACCCCGGAGCCGGCGGCGGCCAAACCGCCGACGCTGCGCCACCGGCCGGCGGGCAGGACGGCCACCCCGCCCGCGACCGACAGCTACTCGTTGCGGCTGGTCTCGTCGCGTGCGCTCTACGACGAGGGCACGCTCGTGCAGCACTCGCCGTCGCTCGCCCATCTCGGCCGCGGTGCCGCGGTGCGCGTCAACCCGGCCGAGCTCGAGCGGCTTGGCGTCACCGACGGCGCCCAGGTACGGGTGAGCAGCAGTCGGGCCTCGCTCACGCTGCTGGTCGCGGTCGATGAGGGCGTGCCGCGTGGCGTCGCCGCGCTCGACTACAACCAAGCCGGGCCCGGCGCCGCCGACCTCATCGACATCGCCACCGCGGTGACCGACGTTCGAGTGGAGACGGTGTAGTGGGAGACCCTCTCTTCAACAACGGGTTCGACCTCGGCGTCGTGCTGATCGTGCTGGTGAAGTCGTTGATCGGCTTCACCTTCGTGATGGTCGGCGTGATCTTCATGATCTGGTTCGAGCGCAAGGTCATCGCCGACATGCAGAACCGGATCGGGCCCAACCGGGCCGGCCCGTTCGGCCTCCTCCAGACGCTCGCCGACGGCATCAAGCTCATCTTCAAGGAGGATCTACGCCCCGATCGGGCCGATCCGCTCGTGTTCCGCCTGGCGCCCTACCTCTCGGTGGCCCCGGCGTTCCTGACGTTCTGCATCGTGCCCATCGGTGGTGTGTTCACGAGCGGCCAGGACGGCTCGGTCCATCTCTTCGGGCATACGACCTACCTGCAGGTGGCCGACCCGCCGATCGGCGTGCTGTTCCTGCTCGCCATGTCGTCGATCGGCGTCTACGGCGTGATGCTCGCCGGCTGGTCGTCGGGATCGAAGTACCCGCTGCTCGGCGCGGTGCGGGCGTCGGCCCAGATGGTCAGCTACGAGGCGGCCCTCGGCCTGTCGGTCGTCACCGTCATCCTCATGACCGGCTCGCTCTCAACGCACGACATCGTGGCCACCCAGGCCGGGCGGTTCCTCGACTGGAACCTGGTGACCACCGCGGTGGTGCCGTTCGTGATCTTCTCGATCGCCGCCTGTGCCGAGCTCAACCGGCCACCGTTCGACCTCGTCGAGGCCGAGCAGGAGCTGGTCGGTGGCTTCCACACCGAGTACTCCTCGATCCGCTTCGGGATGTTTTACCTGGCCGAGTTCATGAACACGATCACCATGTCGGCGATCATCGTCACCTTGTTCCTGGGCGGGCCGTCGGGACCGGTCCTGTTCGGCCCCCAGCAGATCTGGCCGCTGGTCTGGTTCACCCTGAAGCTGCTCGGCTTCCTGTTCGGGTTCGTCTGGCTGCGGGCCACGCTGCCTCGCTTCCGCTACGACCAGCTCATGGACCTCGGCTGGAAGGGGCTCATCCCGGCGTCGCTGGTGTGGCTGATCCTGGTGGCTGTCATCCGGGTCGGCAACGACCAGGACTGGCCTCGTGTGGTCGGACCGCTCGTCGGGCTCGGCGTTGCCGGCGCGGTGTTCCTGCTCCTGCTCGGGGCGTTGCGCACGTCGGCCACCCGGCGCCACGACGAGGCGGAGGTGGGGAGCTGATGGGGTATCTCGCTGGCTTCGCCGTCACGTTCCAGAAGATGTTCAAGTGGACGCCGTCCGGCGAGACGGTCACGGTCCAGTACCCGAAGGACAAGCGCCCGAAGCCGGAGCGCCTGCACGGCCGCCATGTCCTGAACCGCTACGAGGACGGCATGGAGAAGTGCATCGGCTGCGAGCTGTGCGCCGGTGTGTGCCCTGCCAAGTGCATCTACGTGCGGGGCGCCGACAACCCGCCCGACGACCCGGTGTCGCCGGGGGAGCGCTACGGCTTCGTCTACGAGATCAACTTCCTGCGCTGCATCCACTGCGACCTGTGCGTGGAGGCCTGCCCCACCGAGGCCATCACCGAGTCGAAGCTGTTCGAGTTCTCCTTCACCAACCGCCAGGACGCCATCTACACCAAGTCCGAGCTGGTCGTCGGTGACGACGGCCGCCCCCAGCACCTGCCCTGGGAGGACTGGCGCGACGGCGAGGACATCCCGACGTCGGCATGGATGCGGGCAACCGCGGCCCACGGCGCCGCCATCCACGAGGGTGAGGTCGCCTGGTCGGCCGAGCTCGGCTACGGCACCCGCGCCCCCGAGCCCGCCCAATCCGACGCCGACCTCTCCCGTTCTTTGGTATCCGAGGTCCGTGAGGCGGACTCCGGATACCAAAGTTCGGATGATGCTCACGGTGGGGGGCACTGATGGACTACGTGGTGTTCGGGATCGCCGCGGTGGCGTGCCTGGTGGGGGCGCTGGGGGTGATCCTGGCGTCGAACCCGGTGCACTCGGCGCTGTCGCTGGTGGGCACGCTGTTCGGCATCGCCATCCTCTTCGTCGAGGAGGGCGCGCACTTCCTGGCCGCCGTCCAGGTCGTGGTCTACGCCGGCGCCATCGTGGTGCTCTTCCTGTTCGTCATCATGCTGCTGGGCGTCGACAAGGCCGAGGCGCTGGAGGCCGAGCCGCTGGGCGGCCAACGCCCGGCCGCGGCCGTCGTGGCTGCCGGGTCGCTGGTGCTGGTGATCCTGCTCGGCATCCGGGCCGCCGAGGTCTCCAACGGGGCCAAGGCCGTGGGCGGAGCCCTCAACGGGCCCGGCGCCAACGTGGCGAAGCTGGGCCGGGCGCTGTTCACCGACTACGTCTTCGCCTTCGAGATCACCTCCGTGCTGTTGGTGATCGCCGTGGTCGGTGCCGTGGTGCTGGCCCGCCGACCCGATCGCGACGAGATCGAGATCACCGAGACCGAGGCGGCCGAGTAATGGACGTCGGCGCCAGCTGGTACCTGGTCCTTGCCGCCATGATCTTTGCCATCGGCGCGCTGGGCCTCATGGTCCGGCGCAACCCCTTGGTGATGTTCATGTGCATCGAGCTCATGCTCAATGCGGTCAACCTCACGTTCGTCACCTTCTCCCGCGAGCTCAACGACATAGGTGGCCAAGTCATCGTGTTCTTCGTGTTGGTGGTGGCGGCGGCCGAGGTGACGGTCGGCCTGGGCATCATCGTGGCCATCCTCCGCCGCCGCCCCGGCATCACGGCTGACGACGTCTCGGCGCTGAAGGGTTAGAAGCGACCATGTTGAGCGCTGTCTGGTTGATCCCTGCCCTACCGCTGGCCGGTGCGGTCCTGCTGCTGCTCTTCGGCCGCCGCCTCGGCGAGCCGTGGGCCGGGTGGCTGGCCACGCTGATGGTCGCCGGATCGTTCGCGGCATCCGTCGTCACCTACCTCGGGCTGGCGGATCGCTCGGGCGACGACCGCCGGGTGCTGTTCCGGCTCTGGGAGTGGCTGCCGGTCGGGTCCCTGCACCTCGACGTCGGCTTCCTGGTCGATCCGCTGTCGGTGACGATGATCCTGTTCGTCACCGGCGTCGGTGCGCTGATCCACCTGTACTCGGTGGGCTACATGCACGGCGATCCCGGTTTCCACCGCTTCTTCCTGTACCTGAACCTGTTCGCCTTCTCGATGCTGATGCTGGTGCTCGGCGACAACCTCGTCGTCACCTTCCTCGGCTGGGAAGGCGTGGGTGCCTGCTCCTACCTCCTGATCTCGTTCTGGTTCGACAAGATGCCCAACGCCGTCGCCGGCAAGAAGGCATTCGTCACCAACCGAGTTGGTGACTGGGGCTACATGCTCGGCACCTTCCTGGTGTTCAGCAGCCTGGGCTCGCTGACCTACTACGCCAAGGACGGCTCGGGCTTCCTCGAGCACGTCGACAGCCTGCCGATGGTCACGGCCACCGGCATCGCCCTCCTCCTCTTCGTCGGCGCGTGCGGGAAGTCGGCGCAGCTGCCGCTGTACGTGTGGCTGCCGGATGCCATGGCCGGCCCCACGCCCGTCTCGGCGCTGATCCACGCCGCGACGATGGTGACCTCGGGCGTGTACCTGATGGTCAGGGTCTCCCCAGTGTTGGGTGCAGCCCACGCGTGGGTGCCCGATCTGATCGCCTGGGTCGGCGCTGCCACCGCCCTGTTCGCAGCGACCGTGGCCGTGTCCCAGCGCGACATCAAGAAGGTGCTCGCCTACTCGACGGTCAGCCAGCTCGGCTACATGTTCCTCGCTGTCGGTAGTGGCGCCTACGTCGCTGCCATCTTCCACATGGTCACCCACGCCTTCTTCAAGGCCCTCCTCTTCCTGGGCTCGGGCTCGGTGATCCACGGCATGCACGACGAGCAGGACATGCGGCGCATGGGTGCCTTGCGCAAGTTCATGCCGATCACCGCCGCCACCTTCATCATCGGGTGGCTGGCGATCGCGGGCGTGCCCCCGTTTGCCGGGTTCTGGTCGAAGGACGAGATCCTCCTGAACGCCTGGGAGACCAACAAGGCCCTGTGGTTCATCGGTCTCGTCACCGCCCTGCTCACCGCCTACTACATGAGTCGCCAGGTCTTCATGGTCTTCTTCGGCTCGCCTCGCTGGAACGATCCGATCGAGGCCGATGACGCGGCAGGGTCCGTGGTCGACATGGTTGGCGACCACGGGGGTTCAGTGGCGCACGGCGATCCGCACGAAGCCCCGTGGACGATGCTCACGCCGCTGGTCGTCCTGGCCGGGCTGGCGCTGGTCGGTGGGGCAGTGAACCTGCCCGTCGTCAACCGGTTCGAGTTCCTCGCCCACTGGCTCGAGCCCGTCGTGGGGCACGGCGAGCACCACGGCACGTCCACCACCGGCACCAAGATCACCCTCGCGGTGATCGCCACCATCGCCGGGCTGGTCGGCATCGCCGTCGCCGTCGCCGTCTATGTGCAACGAAGGATCAAGGCGGTGGAGCCAGACATCCTCCTGCGGGCCTACGACTACGACCGCGTCCTGGCCAAGGTGGTGGGCCGTGGGGGCGAGGATGTCGCCGAGCTCACGGCCACGGTGATCGACAAGGGCGGGATCGACGGCATCGTCAACGGCGTCGGATCACTGGTGCAGGCTGCCGGCCAGCGCCTCCGTACGGTCCAGACCGGCTACGTCCGCAACTACGCGCTGGGCATCGCCGGCGGCGCGGTCGTCACCCTCGCCTGGTTCCTCCTTCGGACCGGCTTCTAGATGGCCGACTTCCCGCTCTTGACCACCCTGATCCTGCTCCCGGTGCTCGGTGCCGCCGTGATCGCCCTGCTTCCTCGCGGCCGCGGCGAGCTGGTGCGGCCCGTCGGCATCACCGTCATGACGGCCGTGGCCGGCATGAGCGCGTGGATGCTCACCCAGTTCGATCTCCACGATGCCGGCTTCCAGTTCACGTCGTTGCACCCGTGGATCAAGGACGTCGGGATCTCGTGGCACCTCGGCATCGACGGGATCTCCCTGTTCCTCGTCGTGCTGACGGCGGTGCTCTTCCCGATCGCCCTGCTCGGCGTCGTCCCCCACCATGACGCCAAGAGCTACACGGCGTGGCTGCTCCTCCTCGAGGCCGGGTGCATCGGCGTCTTCTGCGCCCTCGACCTGTTCCTCTTCTTCGTCTTCTTCGAGATCGTGCTCGTGCCGATGTACTTCCTCATCGGTGGCTGGGGCTACGGCGAGCGGATCTACGCCGCGACCAAGTTCTTCATCTTCACCATGGCGGGGTCGGCGTTCATGCTCGTTGGCGTGGTCGCCACTGCGTGGCTGCACCACCGGGCCGGCCATCCGCTGACGTTCGATCTCGTCCAGATCGGCGAGGCCCAGGACATCGCGACCAACTCGGCGCGATGGCTGTTCGTGAGCTTCGCCGTGGCCTTCGCGGTCAAGGTGCCTCTGTTCCCCGTGCACACGTGGCTGCCTGACGCCCACACCCAGGCGCCCACCGCCGGCTCGGTGATCCTGGCCGGCGTCATGCTGAAGCTGGGCACCTACGGGTTCCTCCGCTTCGGCCTCTACCTCTTCCCCGAGGCCGCTGTCTGGGCTGCGCCTGCCATGGTCACCCTCGGGGTCGTCGGCATCGTCTACGGCGCAATCGTCGCCGCCGTGCAGAAGGACCTGAAGCGGCTCGTCGCCTACTCATCGGTGGCCCACCTCGGCTTCATCGTCCTGGGGACCTTTGCCCTCACCACCCAGGGCCTCACCGGTGGCGTGCTGCAGATGGTGAACCACGGCATCTCGACCGGCGCCCTGTTCCTCCTGGTCGGGATGATCTACGACCGGCGCCACACCCGGATGATCGCCGAGCTCAAGGGTCTCCAGCGGCCGGCCCCGGTGCTGGCCGGCGTGTTCACCGTGGTGATGCTCTCCTCCATCGGCCTGCCCGTGTTGAACGGCTTCGTCGGCGAGTACCTCATCCTCATCGGCAGCTTCGTGACCCGCCGATGGTGGACCGTCGTGGCCGCCACCGGCGTCATCCTGGCGGCCGTGTACCTCCTGTGGGCCTACCAGCGCGTCTTCCACGGCACCCCGGACGAGGCCAACGCGTCGATGCCCGACATGGTGTGGTCGGAGCGCCTGGTGATGGCGCCGCTGCTCGCTGCCATCGTGTTCCTCGGGGTCTATCCAAAGCCGGTGCTCGACCGCATCGAGCCGGCCGTCGACCGGTTGGTTGCCCACGTCGAGCAGCACAGTGACTTCCACCAACCGGTGACCGGCCGGATTCCCCAGGCCCGCGCGGCAGGAGAGCACGAGTGATCGCCCAGGTCCAGGCCATGTCCACGCCCGACGTCGCGTGGTCAGCGCTCGCACCTCTGCTCGCCCTGGTGGGCGGCGCGCTCGTGCTGCTGCTCGTCTCGACCCTCACCACCGCGAAGCCGCCTCGCGGCGCCTACGCCATCATCACCGTCCTCGCCGCGGTCTTTGCCATCGGCTCGGCGATGGCGATCTGGGACCGGGTCACCGATCCGTCGCAGGGGCCGTACGCCGCGGTAGCCGGGGCGCTGTCCATCGACGGCTTCACCGTCTTCCTCACGATCGTCATCGCCGTCGGCGTCGCCTTGGCCGCCATGTTGTGCGACGACTACTTGCGGCGGGAGGGCCTCGACGGCCCCGAGCTCTACGTGCTGCTGCTGTTGGCGGCCGCCGGTGGGCTGGTCATGGCGATGGCCAACGACCTGATCGTGCTGTTCCTCGGCCTCGAGTCGTTGTCGATCGCCCTCTACGTCGCCGCCGGCTTCCACCGCCGCCGGGCGTCGTCGCGCGAAGCGGCGATGAAGTACTTCGTCCTGGGCGCGTTCTCCTCGGCGTTCCTTCTCTACGGGATCGCCCTCGTCTACGGGGCCACCGGTTCGACCAACCTGGTGAAGATCTCCGCCTTTCTCTCCCACAACGTGTTGGAGCGGGAGGGCCTCCTGCTGGCCGGCTTCGCGCTCCTGTTGGTCGGCCTGGGCTTCAAGGTGTCGGCGGTGCCGTTCCACGTGTGGACGCCCGACGTCTACCAGGGCGCGCCCACGCCGGTGACCGCGTTCATGGCATCGGCGTCGAAGGCGGCGGCGTTCGCCGCCCTGCTGCGGGTGTTCGTCACGACCTTCTACGCCCAGCGCGTCGACTGGCAGCCGCTGATCGCCGGGCTGGCCGTCGCCACCCTGGTGGTCGGCGCCGTGCTCGCCATCGTCCAGAGCGACGTGAAGCGCATGATGGCCTACAGCTCCATCAGCCACGCCGGGTTCATCCTGGTCGGCGTCCAGGTGGCCAGCGCCCGTGGCACGTCGAGCGCCCTGTTCTACCTGCTCGCCTACACGTTCCTCATCGTCGGCACCTTCGGCGTGGCCACCGTCGTCGGCCGCCGGGGCGACGCCGCCCACGCCATCACCGACTACCGGGGCCTTGGCAGCCGCCGACCAGGCCTCGCCCTCGTGTTCACCGTCTTCTTGCTGGCCCAGGCCGGCGTGCCACTGACCACCGGCTTCCTGGCCAAGTTCTACGTGATCAACGCCGCCGTCGAGGCCCGGTCGTACTGGCTGGCCATCGTGGCCATGCTCTCTGCGGTGGTGTCCGCGTTTCTCTACCTGCGGGTGGTCGTGGCGATGTACATGAGCGAGCCTGGCGCCGCCGCTGACGCTGACGGTCGCCTCCAGATCCCCGCCGGCGCTGGCATTGCTCTCGCGCTGGCGGTCGCCTTCACGCTGGTGGTCGGCGTGGTTCCCGACCGCGTCGCCCACTGGGCCGACCGGGCTGTGCCCGTCCTCACCGACAAGGCCGGCTGACGCCTCACTACCGGTAGTTGTCGCCGGCGAGGCGATGCACGGCGGCATCGCCCATCTCCGGCGAGAAGGTGATCCTCATGTCCCGCCCGGCCGCTTTTGCCGCGTACAGGGCGATGTCAGCATCACGCAGCAGGGCGCCGGCATCGTCGCGAGGGCCCAGGGCGATGCCCACGCTGGCGGTGAGGAACAGCGGTCGACTGTTGTCGACGTGTGGTGTGAACGGGCCTCGTACCGCATCGAGGAGCCGGTCGGCGAC
>JAEKLB010000009.1 GCA_019510095.1 Acidobacteriota bacterium
GCCGGTTGGCCTCCCAGGCCGGCCACCAGGTTGGCGTCGCCGGCTGTCACGACCATCGGCTGGCCGATCGGGCGGCAGCCCTGGGACACCACCATCTCGGCGTCCATGCCACCGAGCACGACGCCGACCGCGCCGTCGGCGTGCACGGCGCCGTCGAGCACGAGGCGGTTGCCCCCGGGGCGAACGGCCGACGAGGCGAGACCGCCGATCACCGGGAGCGGTGCGGCGACGATCGTGTGCTCGGTCGGGAAGGTGAACGGGTCGGCCAGCAGCACCAGCACCGCCGCGTCGTGCGGCAGCTCGGCCACTGACGGCAGGCCGCGCGCGCCGTCGAGCCGCACCGGCACTGCGGTGGGGAGCCGCCCGGCCCACAGCGCCACCGCGGGCGCGTCCTCGATCTCCCGGCCGTCGCCGACGACGGTGCCGGCGGTGCACCCGATCAGCACGCCGGGTGCCAGCAGCTGCCTGACGGCGCTGGCGATGTCCTCGATGACACCGGTGTGGGCGGCCGACACGAACAGCACGGCCACCTCGGGGGCCGGTCCCAGCTCCTCGAGCACCCGGCCGACGACCTCGCCGACCGCGTGGGCGGCGAGCGGGTGTTGCGACAGGGCCGACGCGTACGGCACTACCGGTCGCCTCGCTCGAAGCGGTAGGCGGCGGCGTCGGCCTCCTCGGCTTCGTCGAGGGGCTCCATGGCCAGGTGGATGGCCGCCCAGGTGGTCTTGGAGAACGGATAGAAGACCGTCGGGACCACGGTTGCGATGACGCCGATGCCGGCCAGCAGCTCGGGCCGCACGTGCGGGTGGGGGAGGGCGAGGCCGAACCAGGCGACGATCCAGAGGAACATCAGGATCTCGGTGACCGCGAAGTTGACGAACAGCGCCCCGATGAAGAAGCCAGGCTCCCGCTCGAAGCGCAGGCCGCAGGTGGGGCAGTGCTCGGCGAGGCGGAACCACCCGGTGAACAGGCCGCCGCCGCCGCAGTGCGGGCACCTCCGGCGGAGGCCACGCCGGAGGAGGATGCCGACGCTCGGCTGGGACATCAGCAGTGAGGCTAGGGGCCCGTCGGTACCCTCTGAACTCGATGGCCACGGCAGAGAGCAGCCTCTCTACCCGCGAGACCATCCTGTCGGCCGCCACCGTGCTGTTCGCCGAGCAGGGCTACGAGGGCACGTCGCTCAACGACATCGCCGATGCCGTCGGCATCCGGCGCCCCAGCCTCCTGCACCACTTCGTCTCCAAGACGGCGCTGTACCAGGAGGTCTTCGCCCGGGCGGTCGCCGATTTCGCCCTACGGGTCGACGAGGCGGTCGACGGGCCGCACGAGGGTTGGCGCATGGTCGACCACGTGCTCGAGGCCAGCTTCGAGTTCTTCGTGGCCAACCCAGAGTTCGTCCGGCTCATCGGCCGGGAGGCCATCGAGGGCGGCGCGAGCCACGGCATCGACCTGGGCCTGTCGATGCGGCCGATCTTCCTGCGGGCGTGCCAGTTCATGGACGCCGAGATGGAGGCCGGCCGGTTCCGGCGCCAGGACCCGGCGCAGCTCCTGCTCACCGGCTTCGCCGCCATCTTCGGCTACTTCCGCGACGCCGCCTTCCTCGGGGCGCTGCTCGACGAGGACCCGCTGGGTGACAAGGCCGTGGGCCACCGGCTCGACCATGTGCGCGACTTCTTCAGGGCCGCCCTCACGCCGTGATGCCGGGGGCCTGACACCCGGGTTCCGGCACCGTCATCCATACTTCTTGGCGTGCGGCGGATCGTGGTGGCTGGTGGCATTGCCGCGTCCCTTCTCGGGTTCCTCGGGATGATGGGGGCGGGCATTCCCTCGACGTCGGCCCAGTCGTCGGACACCACGACCACCACCACGGCGCCGAGCTCGACGACGACCGGGCCCACCACGACTGGGCCCCCCACGACCGGGCCGACGACGACCACCACGACGGTCGTGTCCACCACGACCACCACGGCGCCGCTGCGGCCGTCCCGGGTGCCGGTCACCGCCCTCAACGCCGTGTGGAACCACACGCCGCGGGGCTCGTGCCTCATGGTGGCCGAGGGAGACCACGTCCTCTACGAGCGCTCGCCCGATCGACCCGTCCTGCCGGCGTCGACCCTCAAGCTCCTGACCGCGACGGCCGCCCTCGAGCGCCTCGGTCCCGACACCAGGCTCCCCACCGCGGTGGTGGCCAGC
>JAEKLB010000010.1 GCA_019510095.1 Acidobacteriota bacterium
ACTCGTGGGAGGTGACCGCCCGCCAGACGGTCGAGCTCTACCGAGAGGTCCTCGACATGAAGGCACGCGGGCTGTGCTGACCGTCCGCTACCCGCTGCTGGGACTGCGGCCGGGCGACCGGATGCTCGACCTCGGCTGCGGCGCCGGGCGCCATGCGTTCGAGGCGGCTCGGCTGGGGGCCACGGTGACAGCGGTCGATCTCGATCTCGGCGCGCTGGGCGAGGTGCGCTCGATCATCGCCGCCATGGGCGAGGCCGGCGAGCTGCCGGAGGGCGCCTCGTGCAGCGCGGCTGGTGGCGACGCATTGCGCCTCCCCTTTCCCGACGCCACGTTCGACCGGGTCGTCGCATCGGAGGTCATGGAGCACATCGCCGACGACCGCGCCGCCGCCACCGAGCTGGCACGAGTGCTGCGCCCGGGCGGCACGCTGGCCGTGACAGTGCCGTCGTGGCTGCCAGAGAAGGTGTGCTGGGCGCTGTCGGACGAGTACCACGCGCCCTTCGTCGCCGGTGGGCACGTGCGGGTCTACACGCGGTCGGGCCTGTGCGGCGTGCTCGACGGCGCCGGCCTGCGCACCGTCACCTCGCACCGCACCCACGCGCTGCACTCGCCCTACTGGTGGCTGAAGTGCGCGGTCGGGCCGTCGAACGACGCCAACCGATTGGTGCGTGCGTACCACCGAGTGTTGGTGTGGGACATCGTCAAGGCGCCGGCCGCAACACGGCTGCCGGAGAAGGTGCTGAGCCCCCTGTTGGGGAAGAGCCTCGTCGTGTATGCCTCCAAGGCAGCGGCATGACGCACGCCCGGCTGTCGGTTCCCGGCGTGCTGGGCGCCGCCGACCTCGAGCGCACCGTCGAGTCCATCGCGGCCATGCAGCTCCCGTCGGGGATGATCCCGTGGTTCGCCGGTGGCCACGCCGATGCGTGGAACCACACCGAGGCAGCGATGGCCCTGCTCGTCGGCGGCCGGCGGGCCGAGGCCGAGCGGGCCTACCAGTGGCTCATCGACCGGCAACGACCCGATGGCTCGTGGCACCACTTCTACCTGCCCGACCGGGTCGAGGACGCCAAGGTCGACGCCAACGTGTGCGCGTACGTGGCAACCGGCGCCTGGCACCACTGGCTGTTGACGGGTGATCGCAGCTTCCTCGAGACGATGTGGCATGTCGTCGAGCCGGCCATCGACTTCGTGCTCGACCTCCAGACGCCAAGGGGCGAGATCCTCTGGGCCCGCCACCCCGACGGCACGCCGTGGTCCTACGCGCTGCTCACCGGCTCGTCGTCGATCAGCCACAGCCTCCGGTGCGCGATCGCCATCGCCGAGGAGCTCGGCCACGAGCGACCCGACTGGGAGCTGTCACTCGACACGCTGCTGCACGTGATCCGGGAGGTGCCCGGGGCGTTCGAGCCCAAGCAGCGCTGGGCGATGGACTGGTACTACCCGGTCCTGTGCGGCGCGGTGCGGGGTGACGGGGGCCGCGCCCGGCTGGCCGAGGGATGGCGCAGCTTCGTGATGGACGGCAAGGGCACCCGATGCGTCAGCGACCAGCCGTGGGTGACGGCGGCCGAGACGTGCGAGTCGGTGATCGCCCACCTCGCCGTCGACGAGACCGACCGAGCGTGGGACCTCTTCCGGTGGGCCCAGGCACTGCGCGACGACGACGGCTCCTACTTCACCGGCATCGCCTATCCGGACGCGATTCACTTCCCCGCTGGCGAGCGCTCCGCCTACACCGCGGCCGCCGTCGTGCTGGCGGCCGATGCCCTCACCCGCACGACACCGGCCTCAGGCCTCTTCGTCGATCTCGACACCCTGCCGGCGCTGGTCGCTGAGTCGGTGGAGTCGGTCACCGAGCCGGAGTAGCGCGACGGCGCGTCATGGCGCGCTCGCACCTGGCACGGGCCGGTACCGCAGCGCCACCGCCCCCGACCGGAACTCACGGCGATCCAACAGCTCGAGCTGGATGCGCTCGCGCAGGCCGGCGAACAACGTCGGCCCGTGTCCGGCAACGACCGGCTGCACGACGAACTCGTACTCGTCGATCAGGCCCAGATCGGCCAACGCCAAGGGGAGCGTCACCCCACCCACGGCCAGAGTCCCACCGGGCTCCTCCTTGAGCCGCTGAACCTCTTACCCCACGTCGCCTCGCACCAGCTCAGCGTTCCAGTCGACCCCGCTCAGCGTGCTCGA
>JAEKLB010000039.1:0-12281 GCA_019510095.1 Acidobacteriota bacterium
CTCGAGTTCCTCGACGCGGTACCGGGTTAGGTCGCCGGTCGCTCGTCGTCGGTCCAGGTCCCGGGTGGTCCGGCGGCGGTGAACGCCGTGCCAGGTGGATCGACGGCCCACGACGCCGGGCCGTCTCACGCGTCCTCGTAGACGAGCTCGGCGAGCGGCCGCCGCCTGACCGGGCCGTGGGACCCTTCCGGGTGCCCGAGGCTGATGGTGGCGTGCATGGCCACGTCGTCGGGCACGCCCAGGATGGCCCGCAGCTCGGGCTCGACCAGGCCCTGCCACTGGGTGAGGACCCCACCCAGGCCGCGCGCCCGCGCCGCCAGCAGCAGGTTCTGGCACGCCGGGTAGACGGAGGCCCCTTCGGTGACAGCCGCCGCCCGGTACCGGCGCAGGCAGGCGATGACGATGACGGGCGTCTCCTCGAACCGGTCGACGAACCGGCGCATGGTGCGGGCCATCCTGCCCTTGGGTGAGTCGTCGTCGGTTCCCGACCGGTCGCGGTAACCGTCGCTGGCCTCCTTCCCGCTCCAGGCCCGGCGGGCCGCATCGGCGAGCACCGCCCTCGCCTCGCGGGCGCGAGGACCGTCGCGCAGGACGATGAACCGGAAGGGCTGGCGGTTGGAGCCCGACGGGGCGCGGGTCGCGGCGAACAGGATCGCCTGGAGATCGTCGTCGCTGACCGGCTCTGGCGTGAACCGCCGAATCGCCCGGGTGGTGACCAGTCCCTCGTAGAGACCGACCTCGCCCGGTGCGGCGGTCACCGCCGGCCGATCACAGGTGGGCGACCACCGCCGCCTCGACGGCCGTGGCGATGGGCGCCCATTCAGCGCCCGGCTGCCGGGTGACGGTGACGAAGTCGGCGGTGCTGAACACGGCAGCCACACCAGGAGCGGCGAAGACGGCCTCGGCGAAGGGGTCGCCAGCAGCGGAGCTGACGTCGGTCACGTTGCGCATGCCCTCGAGCCGGGTGTCGAGCGAGAACTTCATGGCGTCGGGATTGGGCGTCGAGCTGGTTCCCGTCACCGTGGCCATGCCGTCAACGTAGCGGTGGCCGCGGCTGGGCCGCCCCACGTCGCTCTCGCGCCGGCCCTACGCGGCGTGATGGACGTCGCCGTGGAAGACGGGCCGGTCCCAGTGGGGGTTGGCGATCGCCTCGGCCGTCTGCGCCAGCTCGTCGACGAGCTCGCCGATCTGCTGCTGCAGCCGGGCCTCGTCCGCACTGCGCCCCTGGGCCCGGGCCCGCTCCAACTGCCCGTTGAGCTCGTTCAGCTGGAGCTCGAGCCCGGTCGCATGGTCGTCGGCATGGATCGCGAGCCGAGGATCTGCCATGGCGCTGGTGTACCCGACGACGGTGCCGACGTACTCCCGGTGGTCGCCCCGTAGCTCCGCGTCACTCCCGGTGCGATTCCGGACGGTGTCGTCAATGGCCCGTTCTTCTCATTTGGCCGATTTGGCTGCGCCTCGGCCCCTTGTCTGCCGACAACACACCTGCAACTGACCACGACCCGATCGGCGGACCGTGAACGACACCTCTCCCTCTCGACCCGGATGCCGCGCCTGCGCGGCCGACGCCATCCGGCGGCGCCTGGCGGCGCTCCGGCCGGCCAGCGGGACCCGCTCGCTCCGGCTCCTGCGATTGGCAGCCAGCGCCGCCGTCGGCGCCGCCGTCATCGGCAGTGTGCTGGTCGGCGTACCGCACGCCCCTGGCAGCTCGAACCCGCCGGCCGCGGCCATCCGCCCGCCCGTGGGCGCTCCCGAGGCGACCAAGACGACGACGGCCCCTGCTGCGCCGCCGAGCACCCTCGTGCCCGGCTACCAGCTGGTCACCGCCACCGGCGTGGAGCTCCCGTTCGGGGCCACGTCGTCGGCCTCGCCGCCGCCGGTGCTGCCCCACCCGGCCATCGCCGTCGAGCGGACCGCGTCGGGCGAGGGCTCGTGGCGGGTCACCGCCGATGGAGGCGTCATCACCAGTGGCGACGCGTCGTTCCACGGCTCGCTCGGCAACCTGCACCTGGCCGCGCCCGTCGTTGGGATCGCCACCACCTCGTCCGGCCAGGGCTACTGGCTGGCCGCTGCCGACGGCGGCGTGTTCGCCTTCGGCGACGCCCTCTACCTCGGGGGCGCTGCCACGTCGCGGCTCAGCGCCTCGATCGTCGACATCACCGCGACCCCGTCGGGGCGGGGCTACTGGTTGGTGGCCGGCGACGGCGGGGTGTTCGCCTTCGGCGACGCCACCTACCTCGGTGGCCTGGCCGGCACCCGGCTCAGCGCGCCGATCGTGTCACTCGCGCCAACCGACGACGGCCAGGGCTACTGGCTGGCCGGGCGGGACGCCGGCGTCTTCGCCTTCGGCAACGCCGTGTATTACGGCCGGCCCACGCCAGGCTCGCTGCGCGCCGCCATCGTCGGCATGGCCGCGTCGGAGAGTGGCAACGGCTACTGGCTGGCCGCGGCCGACGGCGGCGTGTTCACCTACGGCGACGCACCGTTCCTCGGATCGTCCGGCGGCGGGCGCCGCGCCCGCGTGCAGGTCGTCGACATCGCCGCCGGTACCGGCGATCCCCGAACGGCCAAGGCCGATGTCGTGGTCGACGCGCCCATCGCCCTCCGCTCGGCGTACGGCTACGACGTCTCCTGGCCGCAGTGCGACGGCCCGTACCCCACCGGCGCGCCGGGTTACTCGATCATCGGCGTCACCGGCGGCCATCCGCTGAGCCACAACCGCTGCCTGGCCGACGAGTGGGCATGGGTCCGCCAGACCGGCGCCGGCGGGGGCCTCTACCTCAACCTGGCCACGCCCGTCGTCGGCGACCCCCAGTCGATGAGCGGGCCCGCAGGGGACTGCACGAGCGCCGAGCTCGCGTGCCAGGCGTGGAACTTCAGCGCCAACAACGTGAACGACGCTGTCGTCTATGCCGAGGCGTCGGGCGCCAGCGCGCCGATGTGGTGGCTGGATGTCGAGGGCGCCAATCGTTGGAGCCCGTACCAGAACCTCAACGCCTACGCCGTGCGCGCTGCGGTCGATGCCCTCGCCAAACACGGGATCGCCGCTGGCGTGTACTCCACGCCCCGCTACTGGCGGGAGATCACGGGCAACGCCCAGCTGCGCCTCCCGGTGTGGGTGGCCAGCACAACCAACCAGGCCGGCGCGCCGACGTGGTGCACGCCCGCCAAGGCCTTCACCGGCGGCGAGGTATGGCTGGTGCAAGCGCTGCCCGGCCAGTTCGACACCAACTTCAGCTGCGATCCACTGCTCGGCGACCCCGGCAAGGCGTTCCGCTTCTAACGCCATGTCGTCGCGGTGGTTGCTAGCAGCGTGCGCTGCTCTTGCGCTGGCGGGCTGCACCCACCGTGCTGCCGACGATGGGACCTCGCGGAGCGCTGCAAGCAACCCCGCCCGCGGGGCATCGGCGACTCGAAGCAAGGCGCCGCACCTCCTCTTCCACGCCAGCGGATGGCGCCTGGTCGATGGAACAGTGATCGAGCGGGCGGCAGTTGGCGGTCGTCTTCGCGTCCTCTGGAGCCTCAGCTACTCCCACGCAGAGGGCCCCGGCCACACCATCCCGGCTGCCGTGGCGTTGGCGACACCCGCACGGCAAGCAAGCGCGATCGCCACCGCGCTCTATCGGCATGCGACTCGGGTCACGGTCGGAGCCATCGCTGGATTCGCCGCAGAAGAGCACAGTGCTGACGATGCGCACCTCATCGCGACCCATGTGCTCTGGCCGATTGGCAGCTACCTCGTCTGGTTCACCGTCTACGACACCTCGACCGACCTGGCCGTCGACCTCGCGCAACACGTCGACGTCGTGTCCGACGCCCGTTGGGAAGCGGCGACGAGCGGGCTTGGATCGACCCTGCGTCGCTGAGCTCCGAACCGCCAAGCTGGGCAGTGCTCAGCGACGACGCCTGGCTCCGCGGAGCCACCTTGTGAACTGCCGCACGATGCGGCTCACGTGAACCGCCTTCGACGTGACGAGGCACGGCCGACGCTGGGGCTCCGTCGGCGCCCAGAGGGAGGCGAGTCTCTACATCCTCTGTCACTCCCGAGCGTAACCACGCGATCTAACCCGGCCACCGTGGCGAAGGGACGATATGTGCTCGTAGGCGCTCAGCTTGTTGAAGGCGCTCGTCCAATGTGAGGACAACCTCCTTGCCGGTGAGGTCGTCGTTGCGTCTGGGGACGACGTGGAGGTGAGCATGGAAGATGTGTTGTCCGGGCGGTTCGTTGTTCATCCTGAGAGTGGTCCCCGATGCCTCGAACGCGGCCGTGATGGCCGCTGCCACCCGCCGGGCAGCGGCGAGCATCGGACGGTCCACGTCCGATGGAAGGTCATACAGGTTTCGTCGATGCGCCTTTGGGACGATCAGCACGTGGCCGAGGTTGCTGCGCCGTTGCTGCGGCGCGGGAAACGCAGCCACCAGACCGTCTTCGAGTATCACGAGGCCCGCATCACGCCGACCGTTCGCGACCTCGCAGAACTCGCAGGGTTCGACCACCACCCGCTGAGCTTTGTCCGTCGGCACAAGCCCGCGGCGGACCTACCGTTGCGATCAATGCATCGTCCGACCGTCGCCATCTACGACGAGAGCGCCGAGGCCTGGACCCGGTCACGACGCGGTGACACGGGGCCCGACACCGAGCCCGCTGCTCTGGCTGCAGCATTCCGCGCTCGAGTCGGCGGCGGCCTCATTGTCGACCTCGGTTGTGGGCCTGGACGCCTTCTCGCCGCCCTCGGCCCAGCGGTCGGCTTCGATGCCTCGTTCGGCATGCTGCACCTCGCACGTAAAGAAGGAGCCGTCGCTGCCGGCGACCTCGAACACCTCCCCATCGGCGAAGGGACGGCTCGGGGCGCGTTCGGCCTGTTCTCCTTCCAGCACCTGACCCGACACGACTTCCCCAGTGCCGTCGCCGAGGTCTTCCGCGTTCTCGCACCCGGCGGTTGGCTGTATCTCGCGATGCACCAGGGTGACTACGAGGGCGACAACCGACCGCACGACGATTTTCCCGGGCGGTGGTTCACATACTGGACTGCTACACCGCTCCATGGAGCTCTCCAACACGCGGGCTTCGTCAACATTGCCACGGGAGACCAGGGCGACTGGCTCAGTGCCAACGCCCAACGCCCGACGGTCAGCGCCTTCAGCGCCACGCCAGCTGAACCGCCTTCCGGCGCTTGGCGTTCATAGCCTGATCGGATGACCGAGCTGCCGAGCGGCGCCGACTACGACGCCCGCTTCGAGACGCTGGCCGAGCAGGGGCGGTACCTGCACGGCGAGGCCGACCTGGTGATGACACTCGAGCCGACGCGGGTGCTCGATGCCGGGTGCGGAACCGGGCGGGTCGCCATCGAGCTGCACCGGCGGGGCATACCGGTGGTCGGTGTCGACGCCGATGAATCGATGCTGGCCGAGGCCAGGCGCAAGCAGCCGGCACTCGGCTGGCACCAGCTCGACCTGGCCGGCGATCCGATCCCTGGCGGGCCCTACGACCTCGTGCTGATGGCCGGCAACGTGCTGCTGTTCACCCGACCCGGAACGGAATCCGCGGTCGTCGCCAATGTGGCGAGCGTGTTGACGCCGGCCGGCCGGCTGGTTGCCGGCTTCTCGTTGCAGCCGGGTGGCTACGACCTCGCCGCCTACGACGCGGCGTGCATCGATGCCGGGCTCGGTCTGGTCAGCCGCTGGTCGACGTGGGCAGGAGCACCGTGCCGGCCTGGCATCGACGACTACGCGGTGTCGCTGCACGCCCGCCGTTGACGGGCGTCAGAACCGTTCCTTGCCGACGCCGAGAACCTGCCGGGTGTGGTAACGCACCCGTGGGCTCCACAGCATCCAGTCCTGGATGTTCAGGTCCTGGGCGGCCCTGATCTGTGAGCGGACCTGGGCGTCCCCGTAGGCAATGCCCAGCGAGAAGTCCTGCAGCCAGGGGGTGATGTGCACGCCGGTTCCCGCGCTCTTCAGCTGGAAGTCCTGGAGTGAGCGGGAGACGATGTCGTACGGCATCCGCGCCGGATCCGCGACGCGGTACTCCCCGGGCACCCACAGCGACGGATACACCATCGGCGCCAGGTAGTCGACGTGCCGGGAGATCAATGGCACGTTCTGGCCGACTGCCGCCGGGCGGTCGGCGGCGATGCCGAAGACCGACGCCCCTTGGTACACGCCCTGCGCCCGCAGCATCGACTGGGAGCGGGTGAGGAAGTCGGCGACGGCCTCTTCGGGGGTGCCGTGCATGCCGGGGAACACCATCTGGGTGAGGTCACCCTCGGGCCGCCGGATGTAGTCCCAGAGCACCTCGTCGACGCCCGCGTCCACGGCCTCCTTGGCCAGGGCCAGGTTGTAGGCGATGACGTTGTCGGCGGCGAAGTTGGTGAAGCCGCCGTAGGCGCCCTGGGGCTGGCCATCGGGCGTCTGCACGACCCAGCTGCGGTCGCCGTGCGCCCATGCCCAGGTGGCCAGGATCGGATCACGGAACGCGACGATGCGGGCGACGACCCGGATCTTCCGCGCATGGAGCTCGCGCACGACCTTGCGCAGGTCGTAGTAGTTCTTGGCCGACCCGATCTGTCGGGCCATCGGCACCTTCGAGCGGTAGCCGACCTCGCCCGACTCGTCCTTGACGTCGATCTCGACGGCGTTGATCTTGCCTTCGGCGATCAGTCGGAGAACGCCGGCCCTGATGTCCCGGGTCGACCAGCCGGCGGCGGAGACGTGGACGCCACGGACGCGGGGCCGCCGGATCGGCACCGCCACCCGGTGCGTCACCCGATGGCCGGCCGCGTCAGTGGCAACCAGGTCGATGCCGCCAGCCGGTGGCGAGGGATAGGACACCTCGAAGCGCCCGTCGGAATCGACCTTCACGGGCGCGTCGTTGGCCGTGAGCGTGGCGTCGGTGTCGACCTGCCCGGTGAGGTGCACGGGATCGTGCATGCCGCGCCGGGGCAGCTCGCGCCGGGCCCGGATGACTGGTGGCGTGGCGTCGACGTCGAAGGTCCAGCGATGCACGCTGGCGGGAAGCACCGGCCGCGGCACGGTGAGCTCGAGCCGGTGCCGGCCGGGCGCCATGGCGATGTCACGGTGCCAGCGATAGCCCGTCGACGTGCGCTCGGCGGCGTCGAGGGGCTGGCCGTCCAGCGTCAGCCGCGATGCCGACAGCCGACCGGTGGGATGGACGATCATGTCGAGGTTCAGTCGCTCAGCGGCTTCAGAGGTCAGGGCCTGGCCGCTGCGGAGCCCGGTCACCCGCACGTCGACCCGCGTCGCCCGCCACAGGCTGTTGCCCAGGAACAGGACGACCAGCCCGCCGGTGATCAGCAGGAAGGTGTCGAAGGTCGACAGCCGCCACCGGGGCCCGCCGAGCCGTCGCCCCCGCGAACGCCGGGCAGTGCGGTGCCGGGGATCGAGGAGCACCGGGGCCACGCCACGTCGCTCGAGCCCGCGCCAGGGGTCGCGCCGCCGCCGGCGCCCACCGGGCTCACGCCCGGTCGCGCCGGGGATGTCACGCAGGGAGGTGGCCATGTTCGGGTGGGCAGGCATGCGGAGCGAGGCCGGCCGGGTCAGCCTAGGCACCACCCCGGTGCCCGGCTCAAGCCGGCCTGGCCAGGCGGCTCAGATCAAGGGGGTGAAGGGTTCGGTGCCCGCCACCAACGTGACCTCGCCGAAGCCGCTGTGCTGGCTGAGGTAGCTGAGCTCATGGGCGACGTCGCTGACCTGGTTGGAGGCTGGGAGCGGGAGCACGCTCAGGGTGCTCAAGTCGCCGAGGGCCCGGCCGCTGGCGTCGAGGAAGGCGCTCCCCGAGTCGCCGGGCACGCCGGGACTGACCGTGTAGAGGTCGTAGGTCCAGCCACCGTTGGCGCTGTCGACCAGCTCGCCGACCTTGGGGCTGAGGGCCTCGACGCCTGCCCGCAAGCCGGAGTTGCCGTAGGTGTAGACCTCGGTGCCGGGCTGGGCCCCCGCCGAGATCCCCTTCGGCCCACCCCAGAACGGCACGCTGGGGTTGGTCACCGCGGCCGCTGCGTCGCTCAGCTCGATCAGGGCGAGGTCGTTGCCCAGGCAGGCATCGGGATCGGTCTCCTTGCGCGCCTGCATGCTCAGCCAGGAGCTGTAAGCGATCACCCCGGTGTAGGTCGTCCCGTTGCTGCCGCTGATGTCGACGTGGGCGCCGAGCGGCAGGGTGGCGGCGGCGCAACCGTTGGTCTCGGTGGCCTGCCCGGTGCCGGCGCAGTGGGCGGCCTGGGCGAGGAACACACGCGTCCTGGTGGCCGTCTCCTGGGTGAAGACGAAGTTGGCCGTGCACTGGTTGTCGACCGTGGCGCCGGACGCGTCGGTGCCCCTGGTGAAGGTCTGGACGCCCGGATGGATGGCAGCGGTGGCGGCCGGCGCCGGCGACCACGTGACCTTGACCCGCTTCTTGGGGGCCGGCTCGGCCTTGCCTTTGGCCTTCGAGCTGAGACGGGTCGTGCGCGCCCTGGTGGCCCTGGCTTTGGTGGTCCTGCTGCTGGCGGCGGCGCCGGCATCGGGCGCGAGGGCCACGACGGCGAGCCCGACGATGGCGATCACGGCCGCGCGTCGAGCGCGCGGCGCGGCAGAACGCGCCAGATGCGTAGCCTGGGAAGTCGACACGTGCTGGTAGTTCGACCTGGTGGGCGCCGGCTCCTGTGTCAGAGGAGGAGATCGACATGGCCGAAGCACCCACATCGCCGTATGAGGCGTTCATGACGGATCCGGAGGCCGAGGCCGCCCTGTTGGCCTCGGAGAACCCGCAACCGGTCCACTACCAGAAGGCCGCTCTCGGCATCGACGAGGTCGCCCCCGGCTTCGTCGTGCTTCGCAAGATGGCTGACATCCAGGCCCTCACCCGGTCGCGTGACGTCCTGCAGTTCGGCGGCCAGGGCCAGGGCGGGATGGCCGGCGGCGGCGGGCTCGGCCTCGGCGGCCATCACGTGGCCATCCCGTTGGAGCTGGACGGCGCCGAGCACACCAAGTGGCGCAAGATCCTCGACCCCGTCTTCGCTCCCAAGAAGATGGCCCCGCTCGAACCCCGCATCCGGGAGCGGTCAGCGGCGCTGATCGACCGCTTCATCGACCGCCACGAGGTCGATGCCTACGAGGAATGGTGCGAGCCGCTGCCCTCGGGGGTCTTCCTCTCCATCATGGGCATCCCCGAGTCGGAGCTCGCCCACTTCCTCGGCTTCAAGAACGTGATCCTGCCGTCCGGGGCGCCGGGCGCCCCCATGCCCACGCTGGAGGAGCGGGACGCTGCGTTCACCGACTGCGAGACGTGGTTCGCCGCTGAGTTCGACCGGCGGGAGAAGTCCGGCAACTACGGCGAGGACGTCATCGGCTGGCTCATGCAGGTCGACGTCGACGGTCGCCGGATCACGAGGGACGAGCTCCACGGGATCTGCAACCTGTTGATGATCGCCGGCCTCGACACGGTCGCCGCCTCCTTGGCCTGCATCCTCGCCCACCTGGCCCGTCACCCCGATCGGCGCCGAACGATCCTGGCCAGCCCCGACATCTGGCCGTCGGCCATCGAGGAGATCTTCCGCTTCGAGTCGCCCGTCACCCAGGGCTACCGCCACGCCACCAAGGACATCGAGCTGCCCAGCGGCACGATGAAGGCCGGCACCAACGCCGTGCTGTGGTGGTCGGCCGCCAACGTCGACGGCGAAGCGTTCGACGATCCGCTCGAGGTCAGGCTCGACCGCCAGCCCAACCCCCACATCGGCTTCGCCAGCGGCTGGCACCGGTGCCTCGGCTCGCACCTGGCCCGCATGGAGCTGCGGGCCGCTCTCGACGTCTGGCACTCGCGGATCCCCGACTACGACATCCCCGAGGGCGTCGAGCTCCGCTACTCGGCGAACCCGCGAGCGCCGCACACCCTGCCGCTGACCTGGTAGCCCGATCCGTTCGGTACACTTTTCCGAGTACTGACGGGCCAGCGTCGTCCCGGGCAGGCAGTTCCACACCCGAGAAGGACGACAACATGCAGGGACTCCCCCAGCCTCAGGGCCTCTACTCGCCCGCGTTCGAGCACGACGCATGCGGCGTCAGCTTCGTCGTCGACGTGCAGGGCCGACCCAGCCACCGCATCGTCGAACAGGGCCTCCAGTGCCTGTGCAACCTGGAGCACCGCGGCGCCTCAGGCGCCGAGGCCAACACCGGTGACGGCGCCGGCATCCTGATCCAGGTCCCCGACCGGTTCCTCCGCGAGGTGGTCGACTTCGAGCTGCCGCCGGCGGGGGCCTACGCCGTCGGCATGGCCTTCCTCCCCGCCGGGGCGGGCGCCGACGACGCCGCCGACGGTGTGGCCCAGCTCGTTGCCGCCGAGGGCCTGGTCCTCGTGGGCTGGCGCCAGGTGCCGGTCGACGACTCCATGATCGGCGACCAGGCCAAGGCGGTCGAGCCGTCGTTCCGGCACCTGTTCGTCGCCGGCGCCAACGGCGAGTCGGGCATCGAGCTCGACCGCCGGGCCTTCATGCTGCGCAAGCGGGTCGAGCACGAGCTCGGCATCTACTTCCCGAGCCTCTCGGCCCGCACCATCGTCTACAAGGGGATGCTCACCAGCCCGCAGCTCCTCGAGTTCTTCCCCGATCTCGCCGACCCCCGCGTCGAGAGCGCGCTCGCGCTGGTCCACAGCCGCTTCTCGACCAACACGTTCCCGTCATGGCCGCTGGCGCATCCCTACCGGCTGATTGCCCACAACGGCGAGATCAACACGGTGATGGGCAACCAGAACTGGATGCGGGCTCGCGAGGCGTTGCTCGCCAGCGACCTGCTGCCCGGCGACCTCGACCGGATCTTCCCGGTCGTCACCCCCGGCGCCAGCGACACCTGCCGTTTCGACGAGGTGCTCGAGCTGCTCCACCTCGGCGGCCGGCCGCTCCCCCACGCCGTCCTGATGATGATCCCGGAGGCGTGGGAGAACCACACGACCATGCCCGAGGACAACCGGGCCTTCTACCAGTACCACGCGTCGCTGATGGAGCCGTGGGACGGACCGGCCTCGATCGCCTTCACCGACGGCACCGTCATCGGCGCCGTGCTCGACCGCAACGGCCTTCGCCCCTCGCGCTACTGGGTGACGTCGGACGGCCTGGTGATCATGGCGTCGGAGGTCGGCGTGCTCGACGTCGACCAGTCGACCGTCGTGCAGAAGGGCCGGCTGCAGCCCGGGCGCATGTTCCTCGTCGACACCTCGAAGGGGCGGATCGTCGACGACGAGGAGATCAAGGCCGAGCTGGCCTCGGAGCATCCCTACGGCGACTGGTTGCACGAGCACCTGGTGCATCTCGATGACCTTCCGGCGCGCGACTTCCTCACGCCCCAGCACGGCACTGTCGTCCGTCATCAGCGGCTGTTCGGCTACACGACCGAGGAGCTGAAGCTCATCGTCGGGCCGATGGCGAAGACCGGCGGCGAGCCGCTCGGCTCGATGGGCACCGACACGCCGATCGCCGTGCTGTCCGACCGGCCCCGGCTGCTGTTCGACTACTTCAACCAGCTGTTCGCCCAGGTGACCAACCCGCCCCTCGACGCCATCCGCGAAGAGCTGGTGACCTCGCTCGGCAACCGCGTCGGGCCCGAGCGCAACCTGCTCGAGCCGACGCCCGAGTCGTGCCACCAGATCCAGATCGGCTATCCGGTCCTGTCCAACGACGAGCTGGCCAAGCTCATGTACATCAACGAGGACGGCCGGACGCCGGGGTTCAAGTCGTTCGTCGTCGACGGCCTGTACCCGGTCGCCGACGGTGGCGAGGGCATGCGCCTGGCCCTCGAGGAGGTCCGGGCCAAGGTCAGCGCCGCCATCGCCGACGGCGCCAGCATCATCATCCTCTCCGACCGCCACAGCTCCGACACGCTCGCCCCGATCCCGTCGTTGCTCCTCACCTCCGCGGTGCACCACCACCTGATCCGCACCAAGGAGCGCACCCGCGTCGGCCTGGTGATCGAGACCGGCGAGGCCCGCGAGGTGCACCACATGGCGCTGCTCGTCGGCTACGGCGCGGCGGCCATCAACCCCTACCTCGCCTTCGAGACCATCGAGGACATGATCCGCGACGGCGACCTTCCCGGCATCACGCCGCACAAGGCGGTGAAGAACTACATCAAGGGCGCGGGCAAGGGCGTGCTCAAGGTGATGTCGAAGATGGGCATCTCCACCGTGGCCTCGTACACCGGCGCCCAGGTGTTCGAGTGCATCGGGCTGGCCCAGGACGTGATCGACGAGTACTTCACCGGAACCGTGAGCCGGTTGGGCGGTGTGGGTCTCGACGTGC
>JAEKLB010000039.1:12292-48879 GCA_019510095.1 Acidobacteriota bacterium
CCACGCCAAGGCGTGGCCAGCCCGACCGACCGAGCTCGCCCACCGTGAGCTCGACGTCGGCGGCGAGTACCAGTGGCGCCGCGAGGGCGAGTACCACCTCTTCAACCCGGAGACGGTGTTCCGCCTCCAGCACGCCACCCGGACCAAGCGCTACGAGATCTTCAAGGAGTACACCAAGCTCGTCGACGACCAGTCGACGAAGCTCGCCACCCTGCGCGGCCTCTTCACCTTGGCCAGCGACCGCCCGCCGGTGGCGATCGACGAGGTCGAGCCGATCAGCGAGATCGTGAAGCGGTTCTCGACGGGCGCCATGTCGTATGGCTCCATATCCAAGGAGGCCCACGAGACGCTCGCCATCGCCATGAACCGGCTCGGCGCCCGATCGAACACGGGCGAGGGCGGCGAGGACGCCGACCGCTTCGTCGCCGACCCCAACGGCGACCTTCGGCGCAGCGCGATCAAGCAGGTTGCTTCCGGGCGCTTCGGGGTGACCAGCGAGTACTTGGTCAACGCCGACGACATCCAGATCAAGATGGCCCAGGGCGCCAAGCCCGGCGAGGGCGGCCAGCTCCCGGGCCAGAAGGTCTATCCGTGGATCGCCAAGACCCGGCACTCGACACCGGGCGTCGGGCTGATCTCACCGCCGCCCCACCACGACATCTATTCGATCGAGGACCTGAAGCAGCTCATCCACGATCTGAAGAACGCCAACCCACGCGCCCGGGTGCACGTGAAGCTGGTCGCCGAGGTGGGCGTCGGCACGGTCGCGGCGGGCGTGGCCAAGGCCCATGCCGACGTGGTGCTGATCTCCGGTCACGACGGTGGCACCGGGGCCGCACCGCTCACCTCGCTGAAGCACGCCGGCGCGCCGTGGGAGCTCGGCCTGGCCGAGACCCAGCAGACCCTGTTGCTCAACGGCCTCCGCGACCGCATCGTCGTGCAGGTCGACGGTCAGCTCAAGACCGGCCGTGACGTCGTGATCGCCGCCCTGCTCGGCGCCGAGGAGTTCGGCTTCGCCACCGCACCGCTGGTGGTGTCGGGCTGCATCATGATGCGGGTCTGCCACCTCGACACGTGCCCGGTCGGCGTGGCCACCCAGAACCCCGAGCTGCGCAAGCGGTTCAGCGGCCGCCCCGAGTTCGTCGTCACCTTCTTCGAGTACATCGCCGAGGAGGTGCGGGAGCTGCTCGCCCAGCTCGGGTTCCGCTCGCTCGACGAGGCCATCGGCCATGCCGAGGCGCTCGACGTCGACCCGGCCATCCAGCACTGGAAGAAGACGGCCGGCCTCGACCTCGCCCCGATCCTGCATGTCCCCGCGGTCGACCCCTCGGCATCGCTCCGCCAGGTGCGGGCCCAGGATCACGGCCTCGACAAGGCGCTCGACCAGGAGCTCCTGCGGCTGGCGGCGGGCGCCCTCGAGACCGGCGAGCGGGTCGACATCGAGCTGCCGATCCGCAACGTCAACCGCACCGTGGGCACCATGCTCGGCGCCGAGCTCACCCGCCGCCACGGCGGGGAGGGCCTCGCCGACGGCACCATCCAGGTGCAGTTCACCGGCTCTGCCGGCCAGAGCTTCGGCGCCTTCCTCCCGAGGGGGATCACACTCCGGCTCCACGGCGACGCCAACGACTACGTCGGCAAGGGACTGTCCGGCGGGCGACTCGTCGTCAAGCCACCGGCGGAGGCGCCCCTGGTCGCCGAGGAGAACATCATCGCCGGCAACGTCGCCCTCTACGGCGCCACCTCCGGCGAGGCGTTCCTCCGTGGCGTCGTCGGCGAGCGCTTCTGCGTGCGCAACTCCGGGGCCACCGCCGTCGTCGAGGGCGTCGGCGACCATGCGTGCGAGTACATGACGGGCGGCACCGCCGTGGTGCTCGGGCCGACCGGGCGCAACTTCGCCGCCGGCATGTCGGGTGGCGTCGCCTACGTGTACGACCCCGGCGACAGCTTCCCCCAACGGGTCAACCTCGAGATGGTCGACCTCGACCCTCTCGAGGACGACGATCGGGTCGCGCTGCGCGAGATCATCCGCCGCCACGAGGCCGAGACCGGCTCGTCGGTGGCATCGCGGATCCTCGAGTTCTGGCACGAGGAGGTTCGCAACTTCGTGAAGGTCATGCCCAAGGACTACAAGCGGGTGCTCGAAGCGATGCGCCTGGCTGAGGAGCGGGGCGACGACGTCGATCAGGCGGTCATGGCAGCAGCTCATGGGTGACATCACCGGATTCCTCAAGCACACGCGGGAGACGCCCACCCGGCGCCCCGTACCCGTTCGGTTGCGGGACTGGAAGGAGGTGTACGAGCCGTTCCCCGAGCCGCACCTGCGGTCCCAGGCGTCGCGGTGCATGGACTGCGGCATCCCGTTCTGCAACAACGGCTGCCCGCTCGGCAATCTCATCCCCGACTGGAACGACCTCGTGTACCGGGGCAACTGGCAGGACGCCATCGAGCGCCTCCACGCCACCAACAACTTCCCCGAGTTCACCGGCCGCCTGTGCCCGGCGCCATGCGAGGCGGCGTGCGTGCTCGGCAGCAAGAAGGTCGCGGTCGTCGGCTCCGGTCCTGCCGGGCTGGCTGCCGCCCAGCAGCTCACCCGCGCCGGTCACGACGTCGTGCTGTTCGAGCGAGCCGACCGCATTGGCGGGCTCCTCCGCTATGGCATCCCGGAGTTCAAGATGGAGAAGCGGTTCCTCGACCGCCGGCTCGAGCAGATGGTCGCCGAGGGCACCGAGCTGCGACCCTCGACCAACGTCGGCGTCGACATCACCGCCGAGCAGCTGCGCGCCGACTTCGACGCCATCGTCCTCGCCGGCGGCGCCACGGCGGCACGCGACCTGCCGATCGCCGGCCGCGAGCTCACCGGCGTGTACCAGGCGATGGAGTACCTCCCCATCGCCAACCACGTGCAGGAGGGCGACCTCCCCGAGCCCACCATCAGCGCGGCGGGCAAGCGAGTGGTGATCATCGGCGGTGGCGACACCGGCGCCGACTGCCTCGGCACCGCCCACCGCCAGGGCGCGGCATCGGTCCACCAGTTCGAGATCCTTCCCCGGCCGCCCGACGAGCGCCCGGCTAGCACGCCGTGGCCGACGTGGCCGCTGATCTTCCGCACGTCGTCGGCCCACGAGGAGGGCGGCGAGCGCGTGTTCTCGGTGAACACCGAGTGCTTCCTCGGCGACGAGCAGGGCAA
Organism: Acidobacteriota bacterium; assembly: GCA_019510095.1. GTDB lineage: Bacteria > Actinomycetota > Acidimicrobiia > Acidimicrobiales > CADCSY01 > JAEKLB01. Next base: position 15,483 of record JAEKLB010000039.1, read on the forward strand.
TCTCCGGGCGCTGCGGGCCCACGAGGTGACGATGGTCGATGGGAAGTTCGAGAAGGTCGAGGGCTCCGACTTCGAGCTCGACTGCGAGCTGGTGCTGCTGGCCATGGGCTTCGTCGGGCCCGAGCGGCCCGGCTTCCTCGAGCAGCTCGGCGTCGACATCACCCCTCGCGGCAACGTGGCGCGCGACGGCACGTGGGCGAGCAACGTCGAGGGGGTGTTCGTGGCCGGCGACATCGGCCGCGGCCAGAGCCTGATCGTGTGGGCGATCGCCGAGGGTCGGTCGTGCGCGGCGGCCGTCGACCGCTGGCTCGTGGGCCAGTCCGACCTCCCCGCCCCGCTGGTGGCAACCTCCTCGTGATGGTGACGTTCGGGTGATCCTGGTGAGCTTCGACATCGACGGCACCCTCGAGACCGGCGACCCGCCCGGGCCGATCTCCATCGAGATGGTGCGCGAGGCCAAGGCGCGCGGCCATGTGATCGGCAGCGCGTCCGACCGCACCGTCGCCTTCCAGCGGCGCATGTGGGAGGAGCACGAGGTCGAGGTCGACTTCGTCGGCCACAAGCACCACCTGGCCGACATCATCAGCAAGTTCGAGTGCAGCCGGCTCCTCCACATCGGCGACACCACGGTCGACGAGCACTACGCCAGGTTGGCCGGCCTCGAGTTCTTCTTCGCCGACAAGATCCCTGATGCCGGCGCCGCCGGCTGGGTGTTTTGAGCGGGATACGCGGCTTCCTCGACCTCGAGCCGCTTGGCGACGACCGGTTCGCCGCCCCCATCCCTCACTACCCCGACCGGCCCACCATGTTCGGGGGCCAGGTCGCTGGCCAAGCGCTCCGCGCGGCAGCGATGACGGTCGACCCCCAGCAGCTGCCGAGCTCGCTCCACGCCTACTACGTCACCTCGGGCGCCCTCGATGTGCCGTTGGTGATGGAGGTCGAACGAGTGCGCGACGGCCGGTCCTTCGCCAACCGACGGGTTGAAGCGGTACAGGACGGGCGGGTCGTGCTCAGCCTCGAGGCCGCCTTTCATCGCCCGGAGGACGGGCCGGTCCGCGCCGAGCCGCTGCCCCCACTGCTGGTACCGCCCGAGGAGCTCCCCGCCGAGCCAGCACCGGCCCGCGGCTTTCCCGACGTCCCGGTCGAGGTGCGGACGCTCGACGCCGAGTCGATCCCTTCGACCGCCGGGCTGACGCTCTGGGCCCGGTCCCGCGAGGCATGGCCGGCCGACGACCCCGTCGGGGCCGCGTGCCTGCTCACGTACCTGGCCGACATGCGTACCGGGTTCGCCGCCGCCTCCGGCCTTGCCGGCTTCGAACCGGGGATGATGACGAGCCTCGACCACAGCCTCTGGTTCCACCGCCCGGTCGACGCCAACGGCTGGGTGCTCGTCCAGATGCGCCCCCTCGTCAATGCCGACGCCCGCGGCCTGGTCCTCGGCACGATCCACGACCGGGCCGGGAACCACGTCGCCTCCTTCACCCAAGAGGTGCTGGTCCGGCCCCGCCGCGACCCGTGACCCGCCTGTCGATGTGGTCTGCTTCGGGGTGTTCATCCCGTTACCACCCGGTATCGACGGTGATGGTTGAGCGTGATGGCTTAATCGAGCTACATTCCAATTAGCCCTTCCCTCAACAGTGAGACACGCGTACAACTGTTGCCATGTGACTCGCGTCACCGTGGCGCGTTCGTTGAGCAGGGGGAAATCAATTGGTTCATCCCAAGCGGGGTGCGTCCCGACGCGGGCTCGCCATCGCCGTCGTCCTCGGGCTGGTCTTCACGCTCTCGAGTACGGAGATGGCGGTCGCCAAGACCACCAAGAAGTGCGCCAAGGGCTATGTCAAGACCAAGGGCAAGTGCCGCAAGAAGGCGGCCGCGGCAACCACGACCAAGAAGGCCGCTACCACCAGCACCACGGCCACCGCCAGCCCGTCGTCGAACACCAACAAGGGCGTCATCAAGCTCGGCGTGATCAGCAGCGAGATCAGCAGCGCCAACGTGCCGATCCCGGCTGAGGGCAAGCAGATCGCCCAGGCGTGGGTCGACGCCACCAATGCCGCCGGCGGCATCAACGGCTACAAGTTCGAGCTCATCTACAAGAACGCCAACCGCGACTCCGCCCGCGCCTTGCAGGCCATCAAGGACCTGGACAAGGCCGGTGTCGTCGCCTTCACCGAGGGCGACGCCGGGTTCATGCCGTCGATCCGTGACTACATGACCAAGGCGAACATCCCGGTCATCGGCGGCACGCCCTACACCAACGAGTTCGACTGGCACCCGATGTTCTTCCAGGTCCAGCCGGGCCAGGCCGAGGGCGTCTACGGCCAGGTGGCCGCCGCCCGCGACGTCGGCGCCAGGCACTTCCGGAACGTGTACTGCATCGAGGTCGCCGCCTGCGCCACCTCGGTGGCTGAGACCAAGTACGCGGCCGACCGCGAGGGCCTGAAGTTCTCTTCTGAGGGTGGCTCGGCGGTCGCGCCCGACAACACGGCGACGTGCCTGTCGGCCAAGAACGCTGGCGTCGACTTCTTCCAGTCGAACGGCCTGAACTTCGCCAACGTCATTCGTGACTGCGCTCGGCAGAACTACCACCCGACCTATGCGCAGGGCGGCCAAGCCAGCCAGGCCACCATCGACGCGGCCAAGGGCGAGAGCGTTGCCGGCAACCTCTACGAGTTCGGGATCTTCTACAACGGCCCCGAGGTCCAGCGGTTCAAGCAGGCCCTGGCCCACACCGACCAGAAGTTCGAGGACGGCACCGCCGGGCAGCAGTCGGTCCAGGTCTGGCTCGGCATGGAGATGATGGGAGCGATCACCAAGCGCCTCACCACCCCCGGCGTCCCGACCCGCCAGCAGTTCATCGACACGATCTACTCGATCAAGAGCGAGAACCTCGGCGGCCAGATCGCGCCGATCAACTACTCCGTCCAGAAGCCCGGCACCGGCAAGCACGCCACCAGCGACTGCTGGACCGAGCACATTCTCAAGGACGGCAAGATGTACCACATGGACACCCACGGCCAGATCGTCACCAAGCTGACGTTCATCTGTGGCACGGGCTTCACCCTGAACGACCACGCCCCGCCCATGTGATCCATCTCATGTGAGCCGCCTCCCGTGAGTCGTCTCATGTGAACGTTCCCCCTGCGGACGGAACGACTCCCGGTCAGCTGACCGGGAGTCGTTCCGTTTTCCTGCCACGCTGGTGCCATGCGGGCGGCACGACCTCACCTTCGGCGCGGGCTCGCACTCGTCGTCGCCAGCGTGCTCGCGGTCCCCGTCGGCGGCGCCGGCACCGCGCTCGCGACGCCGGCCCGGCGGCGCCGGGCGGCCACGACCGCCGTCGCCAAGGGGATCATCCGCGTCGGCCTCATCGCCTCCGAGCACGGCGGCCGAGGCCAGCCGATCCCGCTGGAGGCCAAGCAGATCGCCGACGCGTGGGCCGCCATCCAGAATGCCGCGGGCGGGATCAACGGCTACCGGTTCCAGATCGTCTATCGCAACGTCGACGGCGACGCCAGGAAGGCAGTGCAGGCCGTCCGCGAGATCGACGCCGCGGGCGCGCTCGCGCTGACCACTGGCGACGCGTCGGTGATGCCGGCCGTCGCCGATCTGCTGGTCCAGCGTTCGCTCCCCGCCATCGGCGGCCAGCCCTACACGCCCGAGTGGGACTGGCACCCGATGCTGTTCCCAGTGGAGGCTGGCCCGGCTGCGGGGAGCTACGGCCAGGTCGCCGCCGCCCGCGATGTCGGCGCCACCCATTTCCGCAACGTGTACTGCGCCGAGCTCCCTGCCTGTCTCGAGTCGGTCAAGCCCACGAGGTATGCCGCGCAGCGCGAGGGCCTCCGGTTCACCGCGCAGGCCGCGCCCGGCACGGCCGCCGACTACACCGCGACCTGTGTGGCGGCCAAGGCCGATGACGCCGACTTCTTCCAGGCCAACGGGCTCGACTTCGCGGCCGTGGTCCGCGACTGCAGCCGCGTCGGGTACCACCCGATCTACGGCGTCGGCGGCTCGGCCAGCGCCGGGGTGATCGACCAGGCAAAGGGCGAGCGCCTTGCCGGGGACCTCTTCGAGGTCGGGGTGTTCTACGACGGCCCCGAGCTGGCCGCCTTCCGCCGGGCCCTCGCTCGTACGTCGTTCCGCGTTGCCGACGGCAGCGCCACCCAACGCTCGGTGCAGACCTGGCTCGCGTTGGAGATGATCGGCGCCATCGCCCGGCGCCTCCTCGTCGCCAAGCCGACCCGGAGCGACTTCCTCAACGCGGCCTACATGGTCAAGGGCGAGACCCTGGGCGGCCAGATCGCGCCCATGGACTACACGGTGCAACGGCCCGGGACTGGCGGCCATGCCGCCAGCGACTGCTGGACGGAGGACGTGGTGAAGGAGGGCCGTTACCTGCACATGGACAAGAGCGGCGCGCCGGTCAGCCGCCTCACGTTCGTGTGCGGCACCGGGCTCCGCTACGACGACCACTCCCCACCCCACGAGTGAGCTCCCGGAGCACAACGTCACCGCCAGACAGACTTGTCAGTGACTGACATTCCGCGGTAGAGTCCGCCTGTCGCCAACGAGACAGGGAGACCGTCATGGCATGGGATTTCTCGACTGAGCCGGAGTTCCAGGAGCAGCTCGACTGGGTGGAGCAGTTCTGCAAGGAGGAGATCGACCCCATCGATCTGCTGTTCCCGGGGGCAGCGAAATCCCGGGACCCGAAGATGAAGGCGCTCTGCGACCCGCTCAAGCAGACCGTGAAGGACAAGGGGCTGTGGGCGCTGTTCCTCGACGAGGAGCTGGGCGGCCCCGGCTTCGGCCAGCTGAAGCTGGCGCTGCTCAACGAGGTGCTGGCCCAGCACGGCTCGGCGCCGGTGATCTTCGGGACCCAGGGCCCGGACACGGGGAACATGGAGATCCTGGCGGCCCACGGCACACCCGAGCAGAAGGATCGCTGGCTCTACCCGCTCATGAACCAGGAGATCTGGTCGGCGTTCTCGATGACCGAGCCGCAGGGCGGGTCCGATCCCACGCTGTTCAAGACCACCTCGGTCAAGGAGGGCAACGAGTGGGTCATCAACGGCGAGAAGTGGTTCACGAGCTTCGGGAAGGAGGCCGACATCCTCCTGGTGATGTGCCAGAACGGCATCTTCATCGTCGAGCAGGGCACGCCTGGCGTCGAGTGGCTCAACGGCGCCGGCGCCCATGACCACGTCCGCTACAACAACGTGCGCGTTCCCCTCGACCATCTGCTCGGCCCCGAGGGCGGCGGGCGCATGCTGGCCCAGCGCCGGCTCGGCGGCGGCCGGATCCATCACGCCATGCGAACCGTGGCCGCATGCAAGAAGGCCATCGACATGATGTGCGAGCGGGCCCTGTCACGCGAGTCGCACGGCAAGACGATCTCCGAGCACCAGATGGTGCAGGAGCAGATCGCCGACTCCTACTCGCAGTACCACATGCTCCGCCTGCTGGTGCTGTGGACGGCGTGGACGATCGACAACTCCTCGACCCGCGAGGCCCGGACCCAGATCGCCATGTGCAAGACCACCTGCGCGGAGATCCAGAAGGACATCATGTTCCGCGCCATCCACATGTTCGGCTCGCTCGGCGTCACCCATCTCACGCCGCTGCAGCAGATGTGGGCGAGCGTGCCGACCCAGTTCATCATGGACGGCCCCAACGAGGTCCACAAGGTCACCATCTCCCGCAACGTGCTCAAGAGCTACCAGCCGCACGAGGGCAACTGGCCGACGCAGTTCCTCCCCGCGCTGCGGGAGGAGGCCAAGAAGAAGTTCGCCGGCCTCCTCGCCGACGACCCCGAGCTGGCCGCACGCGTCGACAGCCTCGAGGCCGCCCAGTACGCCCGCATCTCATGACCGACGCGCGAGCAGGCATCGAGCTCGACATCGGTGTGCTCGAGGACTGGATCGGCGACCGGCTGCCCGGCGCCGGCGAGCCGATGACGGCCGAGCGCCTCGGGGCGGGCAGCGGGATCGCCAACGCCCTCTTCTTCATCCGGCGGGGCGGGCACCAGTGGGTGCTCCGGCGCCCGCCTGCCATCAAGAACCATCCCTCAGCCGCCAACACCGAGCGGGAGTGGCGCATCCTGCGGGCACTCGAGGGCACCTCGGTCCCCCACCCCACGGCCCGGCTCTTCTGCGACGACCCCGACGTCATCGGGGCCACCTTCATGATCATGGATGTGGTCGATGGCTTCACGCCCGGGGTCGAGGTCCCCGACTGGGTCGTCGACACACCGAACGGCCTCTACGACCTCGGCATGTCGTATGTCGACGGGCTCGTCGAGCTGGCCAAGGTCGACTGGGTGGCCAGCGGCCTCGAAGGGCTCGGCAAGCCCGAGGGGTTCCTCGAGCGCCAGGTCTCCCGCTGGGTCGGCCAGCTCGACGGCTACCGCGTCCGCCAGCTGCCCGAGGAGGCCTTCCTCACCGAGTGGCTCGAAGCCAACCGGCCGCCGATGAGCCCGGCCGCCATCATGCACGGCGACTACAGCCCCTTCAACGTGATGGCGGCCAACGACGCGCCGGTGCGCTTGGCGGCGATCATCGACTGGGACACCGGCACCATCGGCGACCCGCTGCTCGACATCGGCCACCTCCTCGCCCGCTGGGTCCATCCGGGCGAGGACGGGCCGCTCACCCTGCCCACCGGTCCGCTGGACGGCTACCCGACCCGCAAGGAGATGGCCGCCCGCTACGAGGAGCGCAGCGGGCGCGACCTCAGCGCCCTCCCCTATTACGAGGCACTCTCCCTGTTCAAGCTGGGCGTGATCCTCGAAGGCAACTACTCGCGGGCGTCCAAGGCCGGCGTGCCCGACAGCGAGAACCGGATGATCACCAGCGCGCCCCGGCTGTTCACGGTGGCGGCTGAGTTCGCCCGCGGGCAGAGGTCTTGACCGAGACCTTCCAGGCCAAGAAGCGGCGGTACACCGCCGGCGAGATCACCCGCGTCGCCCTCCGGCTGTTCGGCGAGCGGGGCTTCGACGAGGTCACCGTCGATGAGATCGCTGCCGAGGTGGGCATCTCGTCGCGCACGTTCTTCCGGTACTTCGCCACCAAGGACGAGGTGCTCCTCCAGTACCAGCGCCGCCTCAATGAGCGGATGATCAACGCGGTTGCCGGGCGACCACCCGAGGAGGGGCCGGTCACCGCCTTGCGCAACGCCTACCTGGTCACCTCGACGGTGCCGGCCGAGGATCGGGAGGCGGTCGCCCTGCAGAGCCGGTTCCTGTTCTCGACGCGTGACCTGATCGCGCGCGCCCATGGCGAGCGGGCGGCCGACAACGGGCCCATCATCGAGCTGCTGGCCCAGCGCATGGACGTCGATCCGGCCGTCGATCCCCGCCCCGAGACGATCGCCGTGAGCATGGGCGCAGCCGCCGGCGCCGCGTTCCACCGCTGGGTCGCCGGCGGCGGCCGCGGTGACCCCGCCGACCTGATCGCGGCCGCCCTCGACCTGCTCGAGACCGGGCTCGCCTCCCTCGAGATCACCCCACCCCGTCGACGAACGAGGAGCGCATGACCAACCCCAGCTTCGACCTCACCGGCAAGGTTGCCGTCGTCACCGGCGGCAGCCGCGGCATCGGGCGAGCCATCGTCCAGGCCTACGCGGAGGCCGGCGCCGACGTCGTCATCGCCAGCCGCAAGCTCGACGCCTGCGAGGTGGCCGCCAAGGAGGTCGAGCAGTCGACGGGCCGCCGAGCGCTGGCAGTCGGCTGCCACGTGGCCTACTGGGACCAGTGCGATGCCCTCGTCGAGCGCACCTACGCCGAGCTCGGGCGCTGCGACATCCTCGTCAACAACGCTGGCATGTCGCCGCTCTACGACAAGCTCACCGACATCACCGAGGACTACTACGACAAGGTCCACGCGGTGAACCTCAAGGGGCCGTTCCGGCTGGCAGTGCAGTTCGGGGCGCGGATGGCCGAAGGCGACGGTGGCTCGATCATCAACGTCGGCACCATCGGCTCCCTGCGCCCGGGCAGCAGGGAGATCGTCTACGCCTGCGCCAAGGCCGGCCTCAACGCCCTCACCATCGCCATCGCCGAGGCCTACGGCCCCAAGGTCCGCTCCAACTGCCTCCTGCCGGGAGCGGTCATGACCGACATCGCCGAGTCCTGGAGCGAGGAGCGCAGGGCTGCCGCCGGCGCGGGCGCCCCGCTCAAGCGCCCCGGCTACGCCGCCGACTTCGTGGGACCCGCCCTCTGGCTGGCCAGCGAGGCATCGGCCTTCATCACTGCCGACATCATCCGCGTCGACGGTGGTCAGTACCGCCAGATGTAGCGGCAAGACCCGACACCCGAGGGAGTTCCATGCGCGTCGAAGGAAAGATCGTCGTCATCACCGGTTCCGGCTACGGCATCGGCAAGGGCTTGGCCGAGCGGTTCGTCACCGAGGGCGCCAAGGCGGTGGTGATCTCCGACATCAACGAGGAGCTGATGGCGTCGGTCGCCGAGACCCTCGGCATGCCCGCCATCGCCTGCAACGTGGCCGATCCGGCGGCGCTCGCCAACCTCATCGAACAGACGGAGCGCGAGATCGGTCCCATCGACCTGTTCTGCTCCAACGCCGCCTACGGCTTCGGTGGGCCGGTGCCGAACACGACAGGAAACCAGGGCGGGCTCGACGCGACCGAGGACGACTGGGAGCGGAGCTGGCAGATCAACGTCATGGCCCACATCCGGGCCGCGCGCCAGCTCATCCCGCTCATGCTCGAACGGGGCGGCGGCTACTTCCTCAACACCGTCTCGGCGGCCGGGCTCATCACGTCGATCTCCGGCGCGCCGTACACCGTGACCAAGCACGCCGACATCGGCTGGGCCGAGTGGATCATGCTGAACTACGGCGACCAGGGCATCGGCGTGTCGTGCCTGTGCCCGACCGCCATCGCCACCAAGCCGGGCCAGTTCGACGGCAACGAGACCATCGGGTTGGTGCAGACGCCTGCCGAGGTCGCCCAGTACGTCGTCGACGGCCTCGACGAGGAGCGGTTCCTCATCCTGCCCAACCCGGCGGTCGGCGGGTCGTTCCTGAAGAAGGCGACCGATTACGACGCCTGGCTGGCGCGCACCATCGCCCGGATCGGCGCCATGAAGGGCGAGTAGCCGGCCGCTACTGGGCCTTGCACGCCTCCTGGTCGAAGACGACGCCGGCTTCCTTCAGCCGAGTGATCTCCTCGTCGGAGTAGCCGTACTCCTGAAGGAGGGCATCGGTGTGCTCTCCCGTGAGGCACGGGATGCCGAGCCTCCCTGGCGTCTCGGAGAACGTGGCGGGCAGGCCTTCGCGCACGATCCGACCGAACGTCGGCTCGTCGATCTCGAAGGTCAGACCGCTCTCCCGCAAGCCGGGGTCGTCGACGGCGAACTGGGCGGCGCCGACCTCGGTGACCTTGACGCAGGCGATGCCCTTCGGGATCAGCTCGTCCTCCCACGCCTGGGCCGGCTTGGCCTGGAAGACGGCCTCCAGTGCCTTGATGAGTGCCTCGTCGTGCTCCTTGCGGGCCGCGACATCGGCGAACTGGGAATCATTGGCCAGGTCGCTCTGGCCCAGGGCGGCCACGAGCGCCTGCCAGGCCTTCTCGGTCGGGGCGGCCAGGCACACGTGGCCCTCGGCCGCCGGATAGCAGCGGTAGAGGGCGTTGAGGCCCCACTGCTCAGGGTCCATGAGCGGGAGCGGGGGCTTCCCCTCGTAGGTGATGAAGTCGTCGGAGGTCCCGTAGAGGTTGCCGTTGAGCATGGTGGTGCTGACGAACTGGCCCTGACCGGTGCGGTGCTGGTGGTAGATGGCGAAGAGCAGTCCCGACAGCACGCCGAGCGAGGCGTTGGCGTCGCCGGTGACGATCGAGTTGATGCGGGGCGCCAGGACTACGCGCAGCTCGTCGACGCTCATGCCGTCGGCCATTGCCGGGTCGAGCCACATGCCGCTCTGGCGGTGGAAGCCACCGGCGACGGCCGTGGCGATCTGGGCGTACATGGCCCGGTGCGACTGCGGACCGTCGTACCCGTAGCCGCCCGCATGCAGGTACACGATGCCCGGGTTGATCTCCTTCGCCTTGTCGTAGCCGAGGTTCATCTTCTCGGCCACGCCCGGCCGGAAGCCGCACACGAACACGTCGGCGGTCTCCAGGATCTTGTGGATCACGGCCTGGCCCTCGGGCTTGCGGAGGTCGATGGCGAAGCTCTCCTTGCCTTCCATCACCTTCGAGCCACCGGTCTCCCGGATGCCGAAGCTCCAGCGCTGCGGGTCGCCCCGCTGGTCCTCGATCTTGATGACGCGAGCGCCGAGGGCCGCAGCCAAGGTCGTGCCGTTGGGCATGGCGTAGAAGTAGCCGAACTCGACGATCGTGATGCCCTCGAGTGGATGCTTGGGCAGGGGCGCAGCCCCTGCGGGTGAGGACGAGCGCCGCACCTCTCTCGTCTGCTCGCCGATCGCTGGCGCCGAGCGGTCGATGACCGAGGGCGACCCGAGGAAGCGGGCGATCGGGCCGATCTCCTTGATCGTGCCAAGGCGAGGATCCTCGACCTCGACGACGTGGTGGTTGTGCAACACCTGCGCGTGTTGCATCGCCTCTTCAGTCGTGCCGGCAATCTCACAGGCGACGTCGGGCTCGGCCAGCACACGTTCCATCAGCTCGGCCGCGGTCATCTGCCGCACTGCTTCCCACACATGCTGCTCGAACTCGTCTGCGTCCTCAGCCGACTGGAAGTACGGCGCGTCCTTGAACCTGGGATCCTCCAGCACGTGCGCGACGCCGCACGCCCGCGCGAGCGCTTGGAGCTGGTGCGGGAGCAAGGTGCAGAACACCATCCACCGCCCGTCCTTGGTGCAGGGGATGAAGGTGTACCGGCTGGCGGACACACCGACCTTCGGTTGCTCACCCGATGCTGCCTGCTTGGCCATGGCCTGGCGCATGGCCTGGATCGTCACCACGCCGAAGTAGTCGAACGGGCTCAGGCCCTGGTACATGCTGGCCTCGACCCGCTGCCCCTTGCCCGTCTTGTCGCGGACGATCAGGGCCGCCAGCACCGACGACACACCCATGTGGGCGGCCCCGTGGCTGCCCAACAGCTCGTTGGCGAACTGAGGCCCGGGCCGGTAGGCGAACATGCCGCGAGTGAAGACGCCCGACTTCGCTGCGACGATCGCCTCGTAGGCGGGCAGGTGGGCGTAGGGGCCGGTTGACGCGAAGCCGCGGATCGCGCAGTACACCAGCGCCGGGTTCGACGCCTTCAGCGCCTCGTACCCGAGGCCCCAGCCGTCGGTGACACCCGTCCCGAACCCGTCGATGAACACATCGGCCTTGGCGATCAGGTCGCGGGCCTGCGCCTGTCCCTCGTTCGTGCGGAGGTCGCAGACCTGGCTGTCCTTGCCCCGGTTCCATGCCAGGAACCCGTTCACGTTGCCGCTGCGCAACGGGTCACCCTCCGGCGGCTCGAGCTTCACGACGTGGGCGCCGTTGTCGGCCAACATCATCCCGATCATCGAGCCGGCGATGCTGCCGGCCCCCGCCTCGATCACGGTGAGGCCGTCACAGATGCGCTGGGTCATGGATCCCCCTTGGGTTGAACACGGGCGCTCAAAGAGTGCCGCATTTGGTGGGTGCTCTGCGCATCAGTCCTGGATGAGCACCGTTTCCCGGGCGGTCGCCAGCGGGTGGCCGCCGTCGTCGACCACCTCGGCCTCGAAGACGGCCAGCCGGCGGCCACGATGGCGGGCCCAGGCCCGGACCTCGACGCGGTGCCCCAGCGGGATCTCCCGGAGGAACTCGATCCGGGCATCGAGGTGCCGCCAGCGGGTGCCGGCAGCCAGCGACTGCGCCCGGGCCACGGCGATCCCGAGCGTGCCGATGGCCGCGGTCGCTCCCCCGTGCACCATGCCGTAGGTCCGGCCGAACTCCGGAGGTGGCACCAACGCCACCTTCACCGAGCGGTCGTCCCCGCCTGCAATTCGGGCGCCGCAGGCGACGGCCAGGGCGGTGCCGAGGACCCCTGCTGCCGGGGTGCCCGACCGCTCGACCGGCCCGGCCGCACCGTGCGAGCTGGGGGGCCCGGCCGGCCTCGGCGTGATGAACATCGACCGCAACGTCACCAGCCCGACCGTCGTCCCGCCGGCCTCGACCGACCCTCTGGTCAGCCCCACGCCGTCGGCCCGATGGCTGACGCTGCTCGCGCACGAGAGGGGCCCGACCGGCTGGTCGGCGAGGAAGTCGGCGTGCAGGCTGATGGTGACCGGCATCTTCCCGTCGGCGACAGTGGCGACCGACGTGCCGAGGGCGGCATCGGCGAAGCCCAGGACCGCCGTCGGCAGGCCGGCCACGGTCAGCTCGTCGAGCCAGGGTCCCGGTATCGCCGAGCACGAGCTGGTGCCGACACCGATCTCGTCGATCCGGAAGCCGATCACCCGGAAGTACGGTGACGCGTCCTCGTCGCGGGAGTCGAGGATGCGGGCGGCCACGCGGGAAATCTAGGGGGCGGCATGGGCAGGTATGCGGCCCTTCTTCGCGGGGTCAACGTCGGTGGGCGGGCCAAGGTGGCGATGGCCCCCCTCCGCGCGACGTTCGCCGATCTCGGCTGCACCGAGGTCGCGACCTACGTGCAGAGCGGCAACGTGGTGTTCACCGCGCCCGGAACGGCTGCCGCGTTGGAGCGCGCCATCGAGCAGCGGCTGGCGGCCGAGCTCGCCCTCGACATCCGGGTGGCGGTGCGATCGGCCGCCGACCTGCGCCGGGTGGTGGCCGGCAACCCGTTCCTGCCCGGCGCCGACCCCCAGGCGCTGCATGTCATGTTCCTCATCGACCCACCGCCGGCCGCCCGCCTCCGGGCACTCCCCACAGGAGGCAGCGGGGAGGCGGTGCAGGCGGGTCGCCATGAGCTCTACCTCCATCTCCCCGGCGGGATGGGTCGGGCCAAGCTGCCCGCAGCGGTCGGCCGGGCCATCGGCGTGCCGACCACAGTTCGCAACTGGCGGACGGTGACGGCGTTGGCCGAACTGGCCGGTTCGGGTCGCTAGGGACGCTCGATGCTGGCCGGGAGGGCGGCGAGCCGCTCGGCGAAGATGCGGACGATGGCGCCGGGATCGGTCTCGCCGTCGACGGTGGCGGGGTTCGACTGGGGCAGGTAGACGCCGAGCAGCACCCGGCCCCGTCGCAGGTAGGCCACCAACCATCGCCGGTCGCCTCCCCCGGCCTCGTTGGACACGAAGTCGAAGGCGACCCGATCGACACCGGCAACCCGGGGCCACGTCGAATCGGGTGGGTCGGCGAAGCGCAGGGTCGTGGCCGGGCAGCGGGCGGCCTCCCGGCGGATCTCGGCGAAGGCCTGAGCCGTGGCGGCCGCGGCGTCGTACAGGACAGCCTCGGTGCTGACCGTCTCGACCGTGCCGTCGGCCAGCGCCACCAGCTGGAGCCGGGCCCGGCGACGGGCCTCGCTCTGGTAGGTCCCGTCGCAGAGGTCCAGGGTCTTCTGGCCGGCGACCTGGTTGCCGCCAGGAAGGAGGCGGACCGCGGTGTCGGCGGGAACGTCGCTGCCGCGCAGCCCGAGTCGCCGCAGCAGCTCGGCGTCGACGCCCTCGGGGTCGACCCGCCCGGCCGAGGATCCCGGAGCCGACGTCGGCGGCGTCGTGGAGGTGGTCGTGGAGGTGGTCGTGGGGGCGGTGGTCGCGCTCGCCCGCGACGCGTCGTGGTCGCCGCGCCGGCCCACCACGGCGATGGAGGTCAGGCCCAGGAGACCACCCACGACCCCGATGGCGATGGCCTTGGTGAGCACGCCGCGACGAGCCGGCCGCTCGAGAGGGGGCTCCGGCGCTTGCGAGCGAGCGCCGGCCGGGACCTCCCAGGCACGGGGGCTCTGGGGGGTCGACCACAGCGGCTCGTTGCTCCAGTCATCCATGGCTCACCCAACTGTCGGACACCTGCCTGGGAGCCGGCTGTGGCCGCTTCGCCCCCCGGTGCTTAGCAAGTTCCCGCCAACATCCCAGACGACTCTCAGGAAAACCGGGCACCGTGGCAGCCATGGACTTCCGCGCCAACGACGAAGCCGGTGCCGACGAGCTGAGCCCGGCGGCCAGCGCCGCGCTCCTCGAGGACGCCCTCTTCCAGGTCAAGCGGGTCATCGTCGGCCAGGACCGGATGGTCGAGCGAGCGCTGCTCTGCTTGCTGGCCAACGGCCACTGCCTGATCGAGGGCGTACCCGGCCTGGCCAAGACCCTGACCGTCTCGACCCTCGCCACCGTTGTCGGCGGCACCTTCTCCCGGCTCCAGTTCACCCCCGACCTGGTGCCCGCCGACATCGTCGGCACCCGGATCTGGCGACCGTCCCGTGAGGAGTTCGACATCGAGTGGGGCCCGGTGTTCGCCAACCTGGTCGTCGCCGACGAGATCAACCGCGCACCGGCCAAGGTGCAGTCGGCGCTCCTGGAGGTCATGGCCGAGCGCCAGGTCTCGATTGGCGGGCAGACCCGCGCCGTCCCCGCCCCGTTCCTCGTCCTCGCCACCCAGAACCCCATCGAGTCCGAGGGCGTCTACGCCCTTCCCGAGGCCCAACGCGACCGGTTCCTCATGCAGATCGTCGTGCGCCAGCCGTCGTACGAGGAGGAGACCGAGATCGCCCACCGGATGGGTGGACGCCGGCCCGAGGCCGAGCCGGTGCTCACGACCGCCCAGCTCCTCGACCTCCAAGCGTCGGTCAGCCGGGTCTTCGTGCACCACGCCGTGCAGGACTACGCCGTCCGGCTGGTGATGGCCACCCGTGACCCCGCTCGCTGGGGCCTCCCCGAGCTGGCACCCCACGTCGCCCTCGGGGCCAGCCCCCGCGCCACGCTCGGCCTGGTAGCCGCGGGACGGGCCCTCGCCGTGCTCAGGGGTCGCCGCTTCCTCGTGCCCCAGGACATCCACGACGTGGCGCCCGAGATCCTCCGTCACCGCCTCCTGCTCACCTACGACGCCCTGGCCGACGACGTCAAGGTCGACGACGTCGTCGACCGGGTGCTGGCAACCGTGCAGGCCCCTCGCGTCGCGCCCCACCAGGACGAGGTGCCGCCGACCTTCGCGACGGCGACCGGCGTCGACCCCGCGACAGCCCAGGTCGAGCCCCGGTTCGGAACCACCGACTACGGCGCCAGCGCATGACGGTGGCCGATCGCGCCCGCCGGCGGTGGCACCTGGCGCCCGGCCGCCCGGTCACCCTTCCCCGGTCGACGGGACCGGCGACGCTCGCGTCGCGGGCGGCGACCCTCCGGCGGCTCGAGCTCGACGTGACCCGACGACTCGACGGGCTCGTCAGCGGCGACCATCTCGCCTACGCGACCGGGCCCGGCAGCGAGCGCACCGGCGCCCGCCCCTACGAGCCGGGTGACGATGCCCGCCGGATCGACTGGAGCCTCACCGCCCGTGCCGGCAGCGCCCACGTCCGCACCACCGAGGCCGACCGTGAGCTGGAGACCTGGGTCGTCGCCGACCGCTCGGCGAGCCTCGACTTCGGGACGGCCCGCCACGAGAAGCGTGAGCTGGTGCTCGCGGCCACGGCCGCGTTCGGTGCGTTGACCGTCCGGGGCGGCAACCGCTTGGGCGTCCTGATCGCGGGGGGCGACCAGCTGCTCACTGTCCCGGCGCGGACCGGCCGCACCGCCTTGTTCGCGGCCCTGGCCCGCCTGCACGACACCGAGCGCATGGAGACCGCGCCGGGAGCCGGTTCCGACCTGGCGGCTGCCCTGCTTCGAGCCGAGCGCACCGTGCGCCGCCGGGGGCGGGTCGTCGTCCTCTCCGACTTCCTCGACGCCACCGGCTGGGTGACCCCGCTGCGGCGCCTCGCCCTTCGCCACGAGGTGGTGGCTGGCCACATCACCGACCCCCGCGAGCTCGAGCTGCCGGCGGTGGGGATCCTCACCGCGGTCGACACCGAGACCGGCCGGCAGGTCCACGTCCAGACCAACTCGGCCGAGCTGCGGACGAGGTACCGCGCCGCCGCGACCGAGCGGGCCGACAGCATCCGGCGAGCGATCGCAACGGCGGGAGCGGAGTACCTCCCGCTCTCGACCGACCGCGACTGGCTCCTCGACGTCGCCACCTTCATCAACCAACGGGCCGCCCGGGCGATGAGCCGCCCGGCCCGGATCGTGGCGCCATGACGTTCCTGTCGGCCTGGCGCCTCGTCCTGCTGGCCGCCCCGGCCGCCGTGCTCGCCGCCTACCTCGTCGCCCAACGCCTTCGGTCGCGAGCGGCCGCCCGCTTCACCAGCGTCGATCTCCTCGCCTCCGTCGCACCCCGCCGGCCCGGCTGGCAGCGCCACGTGCCGGCCGCCGCTCTCCTCGCCGCCATGGTGCTCCTCGTGGTCGGCTTCGCCCAGCCGGCGCGGGTCACCCGCACGCCGCGCCAGCGGGCCACCGTGATGCTCGCCATCGACACGTCAGGGTCGATGGTGGCAGCCGACGTGGCGCCGACCCGGCTGGCTGCCGCCGAGGAAGCGGCCCGCAGCTTCGTGAAGGCCCTGCCACCCGGCGTCCAGCTCGGCCTGGTGTCGTTCAACCGAACTGCCCAGGTCCTCGTGTCACCGACCACCGATCGCAGCACCGTGCTGGCGTCGATCGACGAGCTGGTTGCTCGAGGTCCCACGGCCACCGCCGACGCCATCGACCTGTCCCTGTCGGCCATCGCCGCCACGCCCGTCGGCGCCAACGGGAAGCCCGCCCCGGCCGCGATCGTGCTGATGAGCGACGGCACACCGACCGTCACCGATGCCGCCGGCACACCCCAAGAGGCGGTCGACGCGGCTGCTGCCCGGGCCAAGGAGGCGGGTGTGGCCATCAGCACCATTGCCTTCGGCACCCAGTCGGGCACGGTGTCGCTCAGTGGCGAGATCATTCCGGTCCCATCGGATCCGGCGGCCATGGCCCGCATCGCCAAGGCGAGTGGCGGCAAGACCTTCACGGCCAAGACCGCTGATGAGCTGACGTCGGTCTACCGGGAGATCGGCCGGGCGGTCGGCTACGACGTCCACCGCCGGGAGATCACCGCCTGGTTCACCGGCCTCGGGCTGTTGATGGCGATGGCGACGGCCGGCACCGCCCTGGTATGGACACAGCGGATCGTCTGACGGGATCGACATGAGCATCGACTGGATCACCGCACCACTGCCGTGGGAGACCGAGGCTGCGCCTCCGGGCGCGGCGGCGCCTGGGTACGAGACCGGGCCGGATTCGCAGCCGGCGCCCCCGCCAGCCGATCGCCATCGGCAGACGACGAGCCTCCGCCTGGTCGCGGCGGCCGCCATCATCGCCCTCGTCGCTGGCTTCGTCGCCGTTGGCGGGCGCATCCGGACCCACGGCGATCGGCCGAGCGAGGGAGCGGCCGTCGTCACCCCGACGCCGCTGCCCACCACACCGCTGCCGAGCACGCCCGTCCCGGCCACTCCGGGCGCCGGGCCCTCGGCGGGACCATCAGCCGCACCCGGCCCCGGCCTCTCCGCCGACCAGATCGACGGCATCGCTGCCAAGGCACACGACGGGATCGTCGACATCAACACCGAGATCGACTTCGGCCGGGGGCGGGGGGCCGGCACCGGGATGATCCTGACCGCCGACGGCGAGATCCTGACCAACAACCACGTCATCAACAACGCCACGACCATCGCCGTCACGCTCGTGTCAACCGGTCGTTCCTACAAGGCGCGCGTGATCGGCACCGCTCCCACCGAGGACATCGCCCTGCTGAAGATCGAGGCCTCCGGGCTCTCGCCCATCGCCATCGGCGACTCGACCGCGGTCACGCCGGGCGATCCGATGGTCGCCCTCGGCAATGCCGGCGGGCGCGGCGGCGAACCCGCAGTCGTCTCAGGCATCGTGCAGGCGGTCAACGAGACGATCACCGCCAGCGACGATGCCAGCGGAACTGACGCCCAGACGCTCTCCGGTCTCATCGAGACGGACGCCCCGATCGAGCCGGGTGACTCCGGCGGTGCGCTCGTCGACATCGAAGGCAGGGTGGTCGGGATGAACAGCGCCGCGTCGGTCGGCGGTCACTTCAGCTCGCCCGCCACCGCTGGCTTCGCCATTCCCATTGCCAGGGCCATCCCGGTGGTCGACCAGATGCGCGCCGGCCGGGCCAGCGACGTCATCCACCTCGGGCTTCCCGCCTTCCTCGGCGTCGAGCTCGGGCGGGGCGTCGGCGGTCCGGCAACGATCATCGGCGTGACGAGCGGGACGCCCGCCGCCCGGCTCGGGCTCGCTGCCGGTGACACGATCCTCTCCGTCGACGGCGTCGCGGTCGCGACCGACAACCTCTCGTCCGTCATTCGCAGTCATCGAGCTGGTACTCGCGCCGTGGTCCGCTGGACCGACACCGACGGTGGTACCCACGCCGCAGCGGTGACGCTGGCCGAAGGTCCTGCCGACTGATTCGGGTCAGTGGCCGACCCAGCGGGGATCGCGCTTCTCGATGAAGGCGCGGGGGCCCTCCGTGTAGTCCTCGGTGGTGGCCAACCTGTTCTGGGCCTCGCGGCTGGCCGCCCAGATCTCGACCGGGTCGGCGTCGAGCGACTCGAGGGCGATGCGCCGGGTCTCCCGCACCGCCAGCGGCGCGTTGGTGTTGATCCGTTCGGCAAGGGCCATGGCCGCGGTGACGGCCTGCCCGGCTTCGACGAGATCACTCACCATGCCCAGGCGGAAGGCGGTCTCGGCATCGATGGGATCGCCGGTGAGCAGCATCTTCAGCGCGACCTGTTGGGGCAGGACGCGAGGAAGGTGCACCAGGCCACCGCCGGCGGCCACCAGTGACCGCTTGACCTCGGGCAGGCCGAAGCGGGCGGCCTTCGATGCCACGATGAGGTCGCAGGCCAGCGCCAGCTCACAGCCGCCGGCCAGGGCGGCGCCGTCGACGGCAGCGATGACCGGCTTGGTGCGGGGCCGGCGCACGAACCCAGCGAAGCCGCCCCGCTCGGTGCGCATCTCCCCATCGCGGCCAGCGCTGAACAGCTTTAGGTCGGCACCGTCACAGAACACCGATCCGGCACCGGTGAGCACACCTGCCCACAACTCGTCGTCTCCCTCGAGCCGGTCGACCGCAGCTTCCAGGCCGGTGGCGACGTCACCGTTCACCGCGTTGCGGGCCTCGGGGCGGTTGATGGTGATCAGGGCCGTGCGGCCGCGGACGTCGACGTCGATCACCGCCAGATCATGACACCCGGCCTCGTTCTCTGGTCTCCCCACGACCGCCGCGCGCAGCGCGGTACCGAAGAGCGGTTCAGGCCGGCGTGAACACGGGGACGAGTCGCCCGGCGCGCTCCTCGAAGGTGGCGCCCACGGTGTCGCCAATGGCGGTGCCGGACGCGGCGTGGGCCATCACCCGGACGCCCTCATCGAGATCGACGAGCACGAGGGTGTAGGGCACCAAGGGTCGCCACTCGTCGCTCGGCGCCCGGTGCACGACGGTCGTCGCCACCACCCGACCGCGGCCGGCGCTCGCCACCTCGTCGGGATCGAGCCGCCCGCACCGCGGGCAGAAGGGGCGCTGGAAGTACCAGACGTTGCCGCAGCCGCCGCACGACAGCACCACCAGCTGCGGCTCCCCGGTGGTCCAGTCGGCAACGGTCACGGGAGCGCCACCACCATCGAGGTGTGCGACGACATGACGCCACCATCGCCGTGCAGCAGAGCAACGTCGGGTTGGCCAGGGATCTGACGGGCTCCCGCCCGTCCCGTCAGCTGGCGTTGGAGCTCGGCCATGTGTGACATCGCACCGGCAACGCCGCAGTGGCCGTACGAGAGGAGGCCACCGTGGGTGTTGAGCGGCACCGCACCGCCCGGTGAGAAGTGCCCGTCCCGGGCCAGGGCGCCGGCCTGGCCCGGCGGTGCCAGCCCGATCTCCTCGAGCAGCAGGGCGAGGGTCACGGTGAAGCTGTCGTAGACCGCCGCGTACCGGATCCGGTCGAGCCCGATGCCCGCTTCGTCGAGCGCCATCCGCGACGACGGCCCCGCGCCGTAGGACAGCAGATCGGGCACGACCGAGACGTGCTGGTGCTGGTGGGCCTGCCCGGAGCCGAGCACCCGGAGACAGTGGTCGTTCACCTGGTCGCCGGTCACGACCATCGCCGCACCACCGTCGGAGACGGGGCAGCAGTCAAGGAGCTTCAGCGGCTCGGCCACGGCGCGCGAGACCAGCACGTCCTCGACCGTGATCGGCTCGCGGTAGTGGGCTCCGGGGCTGTCGACCGCGTGCGAGCGCATGGCCACTGCCAACTCGGCCAGGTCGGCCTCCCCGGCACCTCGACCGTCGAGGTAGGCCGACGCGATCAACCCGTAGTAGGCCGGGACGGTGGTGCCCAGCGGCACCTCGTAACGAGGGTGGCCCACCTGGGCGAGCGCCTGGATGGCGCTGTCGCGGGTCTGGCCCGACAGGCGATTCTCGCCGGCGACGATCAGCAGCCGGCTGGCCGCCTTGCTCTGGATCACGAAGTGGGCGGTCGCCGCCATGGCCAGGCCGGTGGCGCCACCGAGCTGCAGGGCCGCTGCGTAGCGAGGGCGGATGCCGAAGTGCTCGGCGAACACCGTTGCCAGCATCAGGTGCGGCATCGTCGTCGAGTAGCCGCAGATGATCCCGTCGATGTCAGCACGCTCGAGGCCGGCGTCGGCCAATGCGCCGGTCGCTGCCTGGGTCATCAGACCGAGGGTGTCCTGCCCCTCGTGCCTGCCGAACGCCGTCGCGAAGGATCCTGCGATGTAGCTCATGCGGTGAGAGCAGTGATCTCGTCGTCGCCGAGGTCGAGCTCCCGCAGCACGGCCGCGGTGTGCTCACCGAGGTCAGGGACCTTGCGGTACTCGGCCTCGTAACCCTCGATGGTGATCGGCGGCAGCAGCACCGGCACGGGGCCGACCGAGGTCGGCGTGTCGCGCCAGCGGTTGCGCGCCGCCAGCTGCGGATGCGAGAGGAGGTCGACCGACGTACGGACGCGCCCGTTGGCGATCCCGGCCGACTCGAGCAGGGCCATCGCTTCCTCGGTGCTGAGCATGGCCAGCCGGTCAGCGACCACGGCGTCGACCTCGGTCCGGTGACGGGCACGCCCTTCGGCGCTGGCGAACCGCTCGTCGGCCGCCGCGTCAGGGCGCCCCAACGCGTTGGCCAGGCGCACCCACTCCCGGTCGTTCTGCACGCCGAGCACGACCACGGTGCCATCGGCGGTGGTGAAGCCGTCGTACGGCACCAGCGACGGGTGCCCGAGGCCGTGCGGCTCATGGGGCTTGCCCGTCGAGCGGCTGTAGAGCGTGCTGAAGGTCATCCATTCGGCGACGGTGTCGAGCATGGCGATCGACAGCGACGCGCCCTCCCCCGTGCGCTCCCGCCGCAGGAGGGCGGCGAGCACGCCACTGAACGCGTAGGCCCCAGCCGAGAGGTCGGCCACCGACGTGCCTGCCTTGGCCAGCACCCCGGGCTTGCCGGTCACCGAAGCCAGGCCACCCTCGCACTGCACCAGGAGGTCGTAGGCCCGCTTGTCCGCGTAGGGACCATCGGGTCCGTAGCCGCTGATGTCACAGACCACGAGACGGGGGTTGCGGGCCCGCAACGAGCCGGCATCGAGGCCGAGCCGGGCGGCGGCGCCGGGGCTCAGGTTCTGGACGAACACGTCGGCCCGATCGATCAGCCGCAGGACGACCTCCCGGGCGGCGGGATCCTTTACGTCGAGCGCCACCGACTCCTTGCCCCGGTTGAGCCAGACGAAGTACGTGGCCAGCCCGTCGACGAGGCTGTCGTAGGTGCGGGCGAAGTCCCCGCCGTCGGGGCGCTCGATCTTGATGACCCGGGCGCCCATGTCGAGCAGCTGGCGGGTGGCATAGGGCGCGGCGACGGCGTGCTCCATGGTGATGACCGTCATGCCCTCCAGCGGGGCGGTCATCGGCTGGGCCCCTTCATCGGCCGGCGAGCGTAGGCGCTGCCGATCGGCGCAATACTGCGCCGGTGGAGCGAACCGATCCCCAGGTGGCCGACGAGATCGTCGGGACGGTGAAGCGGTTCGTCGAGCGAGAGGTGCTCCCCGTCGCGGTGGCCCTCGAGCACGCCGATGAATACCCGACCGACATCGTGGAGGGCATGGCCGCCCTCGGCATCTTCGGCGCGACCATCCCGGTGGAGTACGGCGGCCTGGGGCTCGACATCCTGACCTACGCCCGGATCACCGAGGCGCTGTCGGCCGGCTGGATGTCGCTCTCGGGCGTGATCAACACCCACGTGATGGCGGCGCTGCTCATCACCCGCCATGGCACCGACGAGCAGCGGAGCCGGCTCCTCCCCCGGATGGCCACCGGCGAGCTCCGGGGTGCCCTCTCGCTCTCGGAGCCCGATGCCGGCAGCGACACCCGCAACCTGCGCTGCCGGGCCGAGCCCGACGGTGACGAGTACGTCATCACTGGCACCAAGATGTGGGTCACCAACGGCGAGCGGTCCGGGATCGTCGCCCTGGCCGCGAGGACAGCCGAGGGCATCACCTGCTTCCTCGTCGAGAAGGAGCCCGGTCCCTGCCCCGAGCGAGCCAGCCTGGTTGCGAGCCGCCACATCGACAAGCTGGGCTACCGGGGCGTCGAGACGGTCGAGATGGTCTACGACGGCCATCGGGTCCCCGCCTCGTCCGTGCTCGGCGGCCCGGCCAACCTCGGCCGCGGCCTCCATCTGATCCTCGCCGGCCTCGAGCTCGGTCGCATCAACATCGCCGCCCGCGCCTGCGGTGTCGCCACGGCCGCCTACGAGGCAGCCATGGCCTATGCCCAGCAGCGGGTGACCTTCGGCCAACCGATCGCCCAGCACCAGGCCATCCAGTTCAAGCTGGCCGACATGGCCACCAAGCTCGAAGCCTCCCGCCTCCTCACGCGGAGCGCAGCGGAGCGGTTCCAGCGGGGCGAGCGGGCCGACGTCGAGGCGGGCATGGCGAAGCTGTTCGCGTCCGAGTCGGCGCTCGAGATCTCCATGGAAGCCATGCGCATCCACGGCGGCTACGGCTACGCCACGGAGCTGCCGGTCGAGCGCTTCTACCGGGACGCGCCCCTCATGGTGATCGGCGAGGGGACCAACGAGATCCAGCGCATGGTCATCGCCCGCGGCCTGCTCCGCCGGTGGGCCGAGGAGCACTGATGGCCGGCCGCCCCCTCTACCAGGGGCGGAGGCCCGGGATCGGCACCCGGGGCGTGCAGACCACGACGGGCATCTCGCGGGCGTTACCGGCAGCCCGCTTCTCGTAGACCTCGTACTCCGGGATCCGGTCCTTGATGTACGACCAGATCTCGTCACGCTCGTCACCGGAAGCGGTGTAGGTGTCGCACGAATGCCGGCGCCGGTTGATGGTGAGCCACACCAACGGATGCGCCTGGAGGTTGAGGTACCAGTCGGGGTGCTTCGCCGCGCCCCCGACCGAGCCCACGATGACCACCCGGCCGTCGTGCACGTAGTACCCGAGCGCCTTGTCGCGCAGCTCACCCGTGGTTCGGCCCACGGTCGTGAGCAGGAGCGTGGGGATGTACTCGAGGCCCCGGTTCACCCGGGTGGCCCAGGTGACGAGCGAGAGGCCGGTGTAGCGGACCAAGGCATTCTCGACCGGCGTGGTCAGGCCGGCCTTGCCGAGGACGTTGAACCAGGCTCCCTCGGGCGGTGGCCACCGTCGGGTCGGGCGGGCCGGGGCGCCTTCGTCTGCCACGGTCCGAGACGCTACCGAAACGGGTGGCCGGACGAGGCGGCGACGCTCTGACAGGCTGCGGGCTGTGCCCGACTTCCTGAAGACCTCGGTCGAGGCCAACGTGGCCACCGTCTGGCTCGACCGGCCACCGGTCAACGCCGTGAACGCCCAAGTCCTGGCCGAGCTCCTGGAGGTGTTCTCCGGGTTGGGGCAGGACGACGACGTGCACGCAGCAGTGTTCGCGTCGACCTCCGACAAGGTGTTCTGTGCGGGCGCCGACATGAAGGGCGGTCAGGAGCGGCGCCGGACATCTGAGCTCGATAACGGCCGCCCGATGCGGGCGGCCCTCGAGGCGGTGCTGCACTGCGCGGTGCCGGTCGTGGCAGCCGTCAACGGCCCGGCACTCGGCTCCGGCCTCGGCCTGGTGTCGATGTGCGACATCATCGTGGCGTCGGAGCAGGCGGCGTTCGGCCTGCCGGAGGTCGGCGTCGGGATGCTCGGCGGTGGCGCCCACCTCCAGCGCATGATCGGGCCGCACCGCATGCGCGAGCTGTTCTTCACGGCGCGGCGGATCAGCGCCGTTGAGCTGGCCGCCATGGGCGCCATCTCCCGTGTCGTACCGCACGAGCACCTGATGAGCGAGGCCCTCGACATCGCCGGGCAGATCGCCGCCATGGACCCGGTCGTGGTCAGGGTCGGCAAGGAGTCACTCAACCGGGTCGAGAGCCTCCCGGTGATGGACGCCTATCGGATCGAGCAGGACTACACGGCCCGGCTACGCGCCTCCCGACGAGAGTCGAGCGAGTGAGCTCCGGCGATCCGGGCGATGCGTAAGGAGGCGGCGCCGCCGGCAACGGTCACGACGGCCGAGCTCACGCTCCCCGGCGGCGAGCGAGCTCAGCTCGGTGTCCCGAGCCACGGCGACGTGGTCGCCGACCAGCTCCTGTCGGGTGCCTACGAGCTGCCACCGGCCCACGCGCTCGTCCTCGACCTCCTCCCGGCCGGCGGGTTGCTGCTCGACGTCGGCGCCCACCTCGGCACCCTCGTGGTCCCGGCCGCCCGTGGCGGCGCCACCGTGGTGGCGGTCGAGCCCAACCCGACCAACGCCAGTCTGCTGCGGGCCAACACCTCAGGTCTCGACGTCCGGGTCGTGGAGGCGGCAGCCGGTGCCCGCCCCGGCACGCTCCCCTTCCTTCCCGACGGGCCGTGGGGCCGCATCACGCGGCGCCGGCAGCGCGGCACGATCGACGTCGACGTCGTGTCCGGCGCCGAGCTGCTCCCCGTCTTGGGCCGCCCCGCCGACGTGGTGAAGCTCGACGTCGAGGGGTCCGAGGTGGAGGTGCTGGCCGGGCTGGCACCGGTCCTGGCCCACCGGCCGCCGCTCATCTTCGAGTGCAACGCCTACGCCCTGGCGCTGCGCTCGGTACCCGTCGAGCGGCTCACGCGCGCCGTCGAGGCCCTCGGCTACGAGGTGTTCCGCATCGATCCACCCAACCGGCTCTTGCCGGCCGGCAGCGCCACCTTTCAGGCCCGCTCGTGGATCGACTGCCTCGCTGTCGCCGGCGGTCCCCCGACCGGCACACCGTGGGTCGTCGGTCCCCGCCCGAGCGCCGGCGACATCGTGGACGACATCGTCGTACAAGCCCGCGATCCCCATGCCGGCACCCGGGTGTGGCTGGCGACCGCCCTCGCCGGCGCGCCGTCCGAGGTGCTCGGCGATGCGCGGGTCACCGAAGCCTTGCGCGCGCTTGCGGCGGACAGCGAGCGGCGGGTCAGGCGGGCGGCGAAGCGGACGATTCGCCGGGCTCAGCGCGGCACGCGAGGCCGCACGGCGAAGGCGTAGAACAGCGCGATCGGGAAGCCGATCAGAAAGGGCGCGGCGACGGCCTGCGCGGTGACCCAGGTCGTACGGCGATGGTCGACAGCCGTCCACTGTTCCGGCGGGCGCAACGATGCGTCGGTCGCACCCCACAGTGGCGCACCCACGAGGACGACGAGCAACAGCGACGTGCCCAGCGCGGCGTTGCTCAGATCGAGCAGCTTCAGCGCGGAGGCCAGCAGGATGATGATCAGCACTGGCCGGATGAGGGCATCGGGAGCACGCGACGACACCCGGGCGCCGAGGTAGACCCCCGGCAGGCAACCGACCAGAAGTGATCCGGTGAGCCCCAGATCGACGTGCCCGAACAGGGCGTGGCTCACGGTCGCCGCCCCGACCAGCGGAATGGCCTGCACCAGATCCGTGCCCACCAGCTGCCTGGCGGAGAGGCGCGGATAGAGCAGCAGGAGCATGACCATCATCAGGGAGCCCGAACCCACCGACGTCATGCCGACGATGAAGCCGCCGGCCATGCCGATCAGGACGGTGGCCACCCGCTTGAGCTGCATCGGCTGTGCCTCGTCGGCACCCGTCTTGCCCCCACGAACACGCCGGCGAAGGCCGAGGGCACCGAGCCGATCGCCAGCCAGCCGGCCAGCGACCAGTTGACCGTCCCGCTGCGGAAGTGCACCGCCGCGCCCACCGGCTTCATGACGAGGGAGGCGAGCAGGTCGCTGGAGACCGCGGTGCTGGGGTTGACGCCGAAGAGCAGCACCAGGATCGGCGTCATGAGCGCGCCCCCACCCATCCCGGTGAGGCCGACGGTGAAGCCCACGAGGGCGCCAGCCACCACCTTCAGGAGATCCAGATGCATCGGGCCATCCTGCCTGGTGGTGCCGCCCGCGCCTGACTTCGGTCATGTCCGTCCGTGCTCGCCCTCACCCGCCAGCTTTCACAGCTCGAGGCAGTCACTGCCCGAGCCCTGGCCAGGTGGGACGCCAACCGGTCGTGGGCCGACGACGGCGGCCGCTCGGGCGCCGCGTGGTTGGCGGCCAAGACCCATCTGCCGAAGCCGACCTGTCGGCGCCGCATCCGCCTCGGACGAACGATGCGCGACCTCCCGGCAGTCGCCGCGGCCTGGTTGGCCGGCGACGTCGACGGCGCCCACGTCGGCGCGCTCGGCGCCAACCGAAACGACACCACGGCCGCTCCCATGACGCGTGACGAGGATGACCTCGTCAGGATGGCCCGCAACCTCAGCTACCAACAGTTCTGCCGGGCACTGGCCTACTGGCGGCACCGCGCCGATCCCGATGGCACCGAGCGGGACGCGGCGCGCATGCACGAGCAACGCCGGCTCGATTGCGCCCAGAGCTGGCGGGGAGCGTGGTTCGGATCGTTCACGCTCGGCCCCATCGCCGGCGCGGTCGTCGACGAGGCCTTGCGCCGCATCGAGGACGAGCTGTTCGAGGCCGACTGGGCCGAGGCCAAACACCTGCTCGGGCGCGACCCCGCCATCACCGAGCTGTCCCGGACCGCCGCGCAGCGGCGGGCTGACGCCCTGGTCGAGATGGCCATCCGGGCCCACGCCACGCCACCCGGCGGCCGCCGCCCGAAGCCGTTGCTCAGCGTCGTCGTCGGCCTGGAGACCCTCAAGGGGCGGATCTGCGAGCTGGCCAACGGCACGCCGATCGCTCCCGGCAGCCTCATCCCGTGGCTCGACGACGCCGAGATCGAGCGCATTGTCTTCGACGGCGAGTCACGGGTCATCGACGTCGGGGTCCGCCAGCGCCTGTTCACCGGCGCAACCCGCCGGGCCGTCGAGATCCGGGATCGCGAGTGCTTCCACGACCTCTGCGACGTCCCTGTTCATCGCTGTCAGATCGACCACGTCGTCCCGTACGGCAAGGCCGGCCAGACGACCCAGCACAACGGCCGGGTTGCGTGCGGCTTCCACAACCGGCTCCGCAACACCGAGGACCCGCAAGGTCCGTGAGGTCGGCCCCCGCCTCCGGCTACGTCGGGATCAGGGAGAGCGCGTTGTCGCGCATGATGCGCTTGACGCTGGCGGCGTCGAGCTTGTCGAGGTGCTGCATGTAGTCAGCCGGCTGCGGCGTGCCTTCGAGGTGCGGCCAGTCGGAGCCGAACAGGACCCGATCGGCGCCGATCGCCTCGGCCAGGCGGGGCACGTTCTCCTCCGGGAACGGCGACACCCAGATGTGGCGCTTGAAGATCTCGGACGGGAGCTCCTTGACCGTGACCCCGAACGCCTCGATCTGGCGGGCGACGATCCCGCCGGAGTGGTCCAGCGAATGCAGGCAGTACTCCACCCACTCGCCCCCGAGCTCGATCGAGGCGATGTGCACGTTGGGGAACCGCCCGAAGAGGTTGCCGAGGACGAGGGCGAGGCACGTATCGAGCATCGACCGGTTGCCCCTGATGGTGGTCATGAGGTTCTGCTCGTAGGCCGCGTCGCCCACACCGTGCTGTTGCCACATCTCCGTGAACATGCGCGAGTAGGGGTCGGGTGCGGCACCGGCGTGGTAGGCGGCGACCACGCCCGACTCGTTGATCCGCGCCCAGAAGGGATCCCACGCGATGTCGGCGGGCGAGCGACCCCCGGCCGGACCCGGGCGCATGACGATGACGCGGGCGCCGCGGTCGAGCACTGCGTCGAGCTCGGCGACCGATCGGGCAGGCTCGATCATCGGGATGAACGGCGCACCGATGATCCGGCCCTTGTAGTCGAAGCCCCAGTCCTCCTCGAGCCACAGGTTGAAGGCGTGGAACAGCTTGTAGGTCATGTCGATGTGAGTGGGGTTGAGGCCGTCGACCCCGACGGCGAGCGTCGGGAAGAAGACGGCTCGCTCGACGCCCTGCTCGTCCATGACGTGCAGGCGGGCGTCCCGCTGGTGGTAGTGGTCGGGCAGCGGCTCCAGCTCGGTGCCGAACGACGACTGCGTGCCGAAGTTGGCCCGCTCCCCGCCTTGCGCAAGCTCCTTCAGGCGTATGTGGAAGGCCCCGGGCTTGCCGACCGGGTTGAAGGTCGGGTTCGGGATGGCCGTGTGCAGCTGGGTCCCGAACATGATGCGCCGCTTCTTGCCCTCGGCAACCCAGTGCACGAACTGCTTGACGCTCTCGTCGCCGTGCCGGGTGAACGCGTCCTCGGCCTCGTAGTAGTGGTTGTCGAAGTCGACGAGCTGGTAGTCAAGATCGGGCATTCTCCGATCGTAATGGTCTGGTCTCCTCACCCGCTTGCCCCCAAAGGGCATGCGCCTCGCCGATGGCGAAGGCGGCGCCCCTCAACAACGGCTCGATCTCAACTCCTGGCAGCCGGCGAGCTCTCCCACCACGCAGGCCTGCTGGGCGCCGCTGGCGCCGGAGACGTGGAAGGTCACCTCGGTGGAGGTGCCGCCGTTCCGGTTCAGATCGATCATGTCGTGAGATGCTCCTGCTCTGCTTCCTTGCGTTCGGTTCGTACGTCGACGAGTTGGCCCACACCGGTACCTGGAGCAGGCGGAGGATCCCGGCGTTGGCATTTCGAATGACGAGAGCCTCACGGTTCTGCCCGACACGCCGGGACGCTCCAATGAGCACGGCGAGGCCGGTGCTGTCCATGAAGGTGGTCTTTTGTAGGTCGATCTCGACCCGGTCGTGAGTGGCGAGCACGTCATCGAGCACGCGGCGGAACTGCGGTG
This sequence comes from Acidobacteriota bacterium, assembly GCA_019510095.1. Classification (GTDB taxonomy): domain Bacteria; phylum Actinomycetota; class Acidimicrobiia; order Acidimicrobiales; family CADCSY01; genus JAEKLB01. The sequence goes on from JAEKLB010000039.1 coordinate 44,659, forward strand.
CCGTCGACATGTCGACTTCGCCGGCCAGCGTGATGACCGGACGGCCGTTGCCGTTCCCCTCACCCCAGGTGACCGACAGCCCTGCCGGGAAAGCTTGCGAATCGCGCACCGAAGAGCCTCCGAAGCCCTCTCGACACGTGCCGTCCTGGCAGCTCAAGCCGACGAGGACCACCATACCCTTGGCCCCGGCTCCGCGACACGCGCCAACGATGAGCCGCGCAGAGCTCTCATCTGTGTAGCGTTGCTCGCACCGCTCGAGTTGGCCGTCGCCTTTGAGCCCGCAGGGGACACGACTCGCTCCGGCTTGAACTTCGGAGCACCAGTTGGCGGACGCCCCGCTCACCAGCAGCCTTGCGGCGCTGTCGCGATTCTTCGTCGGCGACGGCACCCTCGAGGAGACGCTGTCGAGGGTCACCTACCTGGCCGTCGACGCCATCCCGCCTGCTGACTTCGCTGGCATCACGATGATGGTCGAGGGGCGCCACCGCACGGCGATCTTCACCGATGAGACGGCACCGGAGATCGACGAGGCCCAGTACAACTCCGGCGAGGGACCCTGCCTCGACGCCTTCCGTGAGCAGCAGATCAGGCGCATCGACTCCACGCTCGCCGACGGGCCGTGGCCCCAGTTCCGGCTGGCTGCCGCCGCACATGGCATTCGCAGCACGCTGTCGGTTCCCATGCTGGTCGAGAAGGCCGCGGTCGGCGCCATGAACCTCTATGCCAACCGGGAACGCGCCTTCGGCGACGACGACGCCGAGACCGCCATGCTCTTCGCGTCCCAGGCCGCCATCGTGCTCGCCAACGCCCAGGCCTACTGGGACGCCCGCGAGCTCAGCACCGGGCTCAGCGAGGCCATGCAGCACCGCGCCGTCATCGAGCAGGCCAAGGGCATCCTCATGGCCGCGCAGGGCTGCGACGAGGACACCGCGTTCGATCTTCTGGTCAAGGCGTCACAGCGAGAGAACCTCAAGCTCCGCGACATCGCCCAGCGCATCGTCGACACCACCATCGCCCGCGGGCCACGCACAAGGGAACACGATGCCCCTGAGCCCTGAGAGCACAGCCGCCCTGCAGCAGGGCATCCTCGCCAGCGGCTACACCATCACCGGCCTTTGGGTCGCCGCCGCCGGGTTCGGCGGCCCAATTCGATGGGCTGATCTCGCCGACATCGCGTCCGGTGACCGCCCAGCCACCCCGGCTGAGCACAACATCCTCGCCGCCGCGCTCAACGACCACTTCGCCGACCTCGGCCACGACCACCCGGTCGCCTCCTGGCAAGAGCTCGCCTCCTTCCCGGCCTGAGCTCGCCTTCACCGCCTCCTGACTCGCCTCACTCCGGCACCAGATCTCGGCGGTCTCTGTAACACTGGCGCGCCACGTCGCCCCCTTCGACCCGTGGAGAGACATGCGCTTCGGCTTGCACCTTGATATGAGGAATCGGCCCGACAGTGGTGACAGTTGGCCAGCGCACTATGGCCGCTGGCTCGAGCGCCTCGAGGAGGCAGATCGGCTGGGCGCAGACTCCATCTGGCTCTCGGAGCACCACTTCTTCGACGACGGCTATCTGCCGCAGCTCTGGACCTTCGCGGCTGCGGTAGCGGCGCGGACCTCGCGAGCCCGCATCGGAACTGCCGTGAACATCCTGCCGCTGCACACGGCCGTCGAGCTAGCCGAGCAGATCGCCATCGTCGACGTGATCAGCGGCGGGCGGACGGAGCCGGGCTTCGGTGTTGGCTACCGGAAGCCGGAGTACCGAGCCTTCAACGGTGACTTCAAGGGCCGCTACCGCGTCTTCGCTGAGCGCATCGTCGAGATGCGCGAGCTCTGGGGAGAGACCGGCACCGGGCGCACGGTGACTCCGCGTCCCGTGCAGAGCCCCGTACCGATGTGGGGCGGCTTCGGCGGCCCGATGGGCGCACGTCTCGCTGGACGCCTCGGCCTGGGCCTTCAGTCGATCAACCCCGCCCTCCTCGACCCCTACAAGGCCGGCTTGGCTGCTGGCGGTCACGATCCGGCCAGCGCGCGGGTCGCCGGCAGCTTCGAGATGTTCGTCACCGACGACCCAGAGCGCACGTGGGCCGAGATCGGCAGCCATCTGACCTACCGCGGCCAGTCGTACCAGCGATACATGTTCGAAGGGACGAGCCTGGAAGCCAACCCGCCGAAGTATGCGGGTCACGCCAAGGAGAGCATCCTGGTCGGCACGCCGCAGCAGATCGTCGATGGCATCGCCGCTCGCACCGCCGGGCTACCGGTGGAGCACCTGTACACCTGGGCCGACCACCCCGGGATCTCGGCCGAGCTCGTCGACCGACACATCGAGCTGGTCCTGACCGAGGTCGCTCCCCTGCTGCGCCAGCGAGCAGCTTCCCCGAGCTGACGCGGTCCGATCGGCACCGTTCGAGGAGGTCGATCAGGCGACGCGCGCCGAGGCGCTCGTCCTACACTCGCCGGCATGAAGCCTTCGAGTGTTTCGAGCCGTCCCGGCGCGGTTGTCGCATGAGCGGGAGCGACGACCGACTGAGCGGCAAGGTCGCGGTGATCACCGGGGCCAGCCGCGGTATCGGCAAGCAGGCTGCCCTGCGGTTGGCCAGCCACGGTGCCAAGGTGGTGATCGCGGCACGAACGGTCGAGCCCCGCGCCAACACCCCTGGCACGCTCGGTGACACGGCCGACGAGCTCCGAGCGCTCGGCTGCGAGCCGTTGGTCCTGGCCGCTGACCTCTCGCGTCAGGAGGACTTGGATCGGCTGGTGGCGTCCACGCTGGAGCAGTGTGGCGGGGTTGACATCCTGATCAACAACGCTGCCTACACGGTTGGCAAGGCGTTGTTCTCGCAGGTACCCGATCTGACCCGGGATCAGTGGGAGAAGGGCTTCGCCATCAACGTGACGGCCCCCCTGATGCTCACGACCGCCTTCTGGGAGTCGATGCGCCAGCGGGGCGGCGGCCTTGTCATCAACGTGACGTCACCATCCGCTGATCTGCAACCGCCCGGACAGACGAGCGGGCTTCCCGAGAGCACCTTGACCAACGGACCGGTGTACGGGGCGAGCAAGGCGGCGCTGAACCGCATGGCCAACGTGGTCGCGGCCACCGGCATGCCGCACAACATCGCGGTCATCAACCTCGCCCCTGGTCACGTCCTGACCGAGACGATGGACGAGACGTACCGCCAACAGGGCATCGTCGGGTCCGAGACGGGCGCGATCCCGCTGAGCGTGCCTGCCGCCGCCATCGACTACCTCTGCACGATCGAGGACCCGATGCGCTACAGCGGCCAGATCGTCCACGCGCCCAAGCTCGTCGAGGAACTGGGGCTCGCGGTCGCCTGATCGCGCCACGGCGCCACAACCTGCCACGACGTCCGACCGGCGAGGCCGGAGAATCTCCGCGCGCCCGGTGACAAGCTCACCGGCGCCACTTCCGCTTCCGACCGCAATGCTGCGTTGAGTGACAGGAGACCTGAAGGTGCGTATTGGGATCGTGCTGGGCGAATCCGGCGGTTTCGGTGATGCCATCCCGGCGCTCGGCGCCGAGTACCGCAGGGCCGCGGCGGCTGGGTTCTCCTCTGTCTGGATGACCCAGCACCTCGGCTTCGACGTGCTGACCCTGATGGCGACATGGGGAACCGAGGGGCCGGAGCTCGGCACGGCCGTCGTGCCGGTACAGACCCGCCATCCGGTGACCCTCGCCGAGCAGGCGTCCACCACCCAGGCCCTGACGGGCGGCCGATTGACATTGGGCCTCGGTCTCGCCCACGCCGCGACCCTCGAGGCGGTCTACGGGCTGCCTCGTCTCCGGTCGGTCAGCTACCTGGCGGACTACCTCTCCGCCTTGCAGTCGCTGATGGCCGGTGAGAAGACCGTTCCCAGCGAGCGCTTCAGCATGGCCGCGCGGCTGGCCGCCCAGCTCCCCGAGGCTCCTCCGATCCTGCTTGCCGCCTTGGGCCCTCGGATGCTCGAGCTGGCTGGAGCCCAGACTGCTGGCACGATCACGTGGATCACCGGCGCCACCACGTTGGCCACTTACATCGCGCCGGCCATCCGGGCTGCGGCCGAGGCCGCGGGACGCGGCGAGCCGCGTGTCGTGGCCTGCCTTCCGGTCTGCGTCACCTCGAACGTCGACGACGCTCGCCAGCGCGTCGGCGCCTCGATGAACTCCTACAACGGCGTTCCTTCGTACCGGGCGATGCTCCACCGAGAGGACGTCAGCGATGC
>JAEKLB010000147.1 GCA_019510095.1 Acidobacteriota bacterium
GTCGGCACCGAGCCGTCAGGGCACTGGAGGCAGCGGACGGTCACCGCGTCCTGGGCGAGGCGGGCCTCGCCCTCGTCGCCGACCACCGACCAGGGGATGCGGGCGAAGCCGGTCTTGGCCGCCTCGACTGCGTCGTCGAGGGTCGTGACATCGGCGGTCCGCTCGTCCCGGCGGCGCCTGGCGGCGTCGAGCATCGACGACTGCACGTCGACCAGGAGCGCCTCGACGCGGGCGCGGGTCTCCCCGACGGCGATCGTCTCCTTCTCGCCGCGGTCACGGCGGACCAGCGTGACCTGACCGTTGGCCAGATCGCGAGGTCCGACCTCGACCCGGACGGGCACGCCCTTCAGCTCCCAGTTGACCGCTCGGCGACCGAAGCCCTGATCGACACGGTCGTCGATCTCCACCCGAACGTTGGCCGCCCGCAGGGTCTCGGCGATGGCTCGGGCCTGGTCACCGGCCCCGCTCTCGTCCCGCACGAGCAGGACCACCACCTGCACGGGGGCCAGCCTGGGTGGCAGCTGCAGGCCGGCGTCGTCGCCGTGGCCCATGATCAGGCCGCCCATCATCCTGGTCGACACGCCCCACGAGGTCGTCCAGCACAGCTGCTGCTGACCGGAGTCGTCGAGGTAGCTCATGTCGAACACACGGGCGAAGTTCTGGCCGAGCTCGTGGCTGGTGCCCATCTGCAACGCCTTGCCATCGCCCATCATGGCCTCGACCGTCATGGTGTTGATGGCCCCGGGAAAGCGCTCCTTCGCCGTCTTGCGACCGGGCAGCACCGGCAGCGCCAGCACGTCGACCATGAAGTCCTCGTAGACCTCGGTGAGGATCCGGCCGGCGTAGGCCGCGGCATCGGCATCGGTGGCATGCGCGGTATGCCCTTCCTGCCAGAGGAACTCCGTGGTCCGGAGGAACACCCGGGGACGCAACTCCCAGCGCACCACGTTGGCCCATTGGTTCAGCAGCAACGGCAGGTCGCGGTAGCTCTGGATCCACTTGGCCATGTACTCGCCGAAGATCGTCTCGCTCGTGGGGCGCACCACCACCGGTTCCTCGAGCTCCTTGCCGCCGGCATGGGTGACGACCGCCAGCTCGGGGCTGAATCCCTCGACATGCTCGGCCTCGCGGGTGAAGTACGACTCGGGGATGAACAAAGGGAAGTAGACGTTCTGGGCGTCGGCCGCCTTGATCCGGGCGTCGACCTCGGCCTGCATCCGCTCCCAGATAGCCGTGCCGTAGGGCCGGATGACCATCGTCCCCCGCACTGGGCCGTTGTCGGCCAGCTCGGCCTTGGCCACGACGTCCTGGTACCACCGAGGGAAGTCGTCGGCTTGGGGAGTCAGGACGGGTGCCATCCCCGCAGGTTAGGAGGGGCTACGACAGCCAGTGAGAGAGATTGGCGCCGGTCGCCGCGGCAAGGTCGTCGATGTCGTCACGGAACCATGACTGGAGCCGAGCCCGGTAGGCCGTGTCGGTGAAGGCCACCGGGTGCAAAGAGCGGTCGTCGACCTTGGCCCGCAACAGGGCGAGGCGGCCGGCGATGCGCGGTGGCAAGGCGCCCTTGATCGTCGGCTGGAGGCGCCGGACGACCCGGCCGACGGGGCCAGCGAGACCACCCGTGCGCTTGCCGGAGATGTTGAGCCGGTCAGCGACGGTGAGGGGTGCCGGGTCGATCCCGAGGAACGCGCAGAGCTCGTCGCCCGTGCGGCCCGGTTCCCGCTCCAGCTGCTCCAGCACCAGCACCTCGACGTTTTCGGTGCCGAACAACCGTTGGTATCGCCGGACCTGCTCGCCATACCGGCCGAGGCGAAGGAGGTGCGTCTCGGTGCGGTATGGCTCGTAGCCAGGACCGGCGCGGATCTCCGCCTCGCACAGCTCGCGGAACTGGGCCTCAGCATCATCACCGGCCTGGTCGGGCAGGGCGTAGAGGAAGTGCGACCACGCCCGCTCGACCGGGTCGCGGACGAGGCAGACGATCTTGATGGCGCCGCACACGGCGAGGATCCGCTCGGCAGCCTCTCTGACATACAGATAGAGCGGCGACGCCTCGCCTATGGCCCGCTCCTCGCTGGACGGCTCGCCGAACAGCTGCTCGTAGGCCTCCTGGCCCTTGACCGACTTCCTGATGATCGACGGCTCGGCGATGCTCGGCTCGCCCCCCCGCCCGAAGAGGAAGAAGTTCGGCTCCTTGATGGCCGACATGCGGACCTGCTGATGGCGGGCGAGGTAGTAGTGCAGCGTCGTGGTAGCGCACCGGGGGGCGCCGACCACGATGAAGTTCGGAAGGACCATGCCGCCTCGGGGGAAAGGGGACGCTGGCGGAATCCTGGCACATGTTCCTGTGGCTGAATCTCACGCCGAGCGCGCCGATGGGCGGGGCTTGCGCCCCGCCCATCGTTTCCCAGCGTCAGGAGTTGTTCAGGTGGATCAGGCTTGCATCAACCAGCGGAGGCTCAACGCAGCCTTCTGGTTCTGGTAGATGTTGTCGCAGCCGATGCCCTTGGTATCGGTGAAACCATCCTTCACACCATCGGTACCAGTGGTGTTGACGTCGGTATCGCTGTCACGGGTGCAGCCCAGCGTCGTCTTCATGTAGGCCTTGACGTGGAACGTCTGCGGCGTGCCACTGACCAGCGCGCTGAATGCCGTCAGCTTGCCGCTGAAGGTGTGGTCGTCGCCGAACTTGGCGAATGAGTAGTCGGAGGTGCTCGTGTCGCCGAGCGTCGGGCAGGCGCCACCGGTCGTGGGCCAGACGCAGGCGCCACCAACCTCGACAGAGAAGACCACCCGCTTGCAAAGGTCCTCCGGGTTGGCGCCGTACGCAGTTGAAGTCGCAGCGCTACCTGCGTTGAACGCCAGATCCTTCGGGCTGCTGACGACACATGCGGCAGGTGCAAAGAGGTAAAGGCCGCCGGTGCTGCCGCCATCGTTGGCGACGACCACATCGGCCGTGGCCTCGACGCCGGCCTTCAGAACCGTCGGGAACAGCGCCGCACAGCCGCTCGCGTCGTTGGTGTCGACGGCAGCCGTCGCAACGCCGCCCGTCCCGCTACCCGGCAGGCCGGCGGGCGAGGTACAGGTCGTAGCGCCGACTGTGTTCTTCAGCGAGAGGTGGACGGTCTGGAACGACGCGTCGTTCGAGGTGCTCGCGCTGAACGAGGCGAAGGTGCCGGCACCGCCGAGCGCAGCCACCGAACCGATGAGCATGGCGCCGATGACGCCCTTGCGCATGCGGCTCAACTTCAACCGCTTGCGGGGAACGAGGACGTAGTCCTCGTTCTCGGGGGTTTGCAGGTCACTCATTGTTGTTCCGTTCTCCTGAGTCGCTGGGATGCGCTAGCTGGGTTTGTGGTGCTGAGAGCTACTGGGTGAGGGTCCACTGGGTGCCGAAGCTGACGTACCGGCCCATGTACTGGTTCTCGCTGCCGGCGGTGCCGGCGTCCCGGAAGGTCAGGGTGATCTTCACGTACCGCGAGGCGCCGGCTGCCACTGAGGCGCTGCTGAACGTCAGCGGGACGTTGTTGGTCACCGTCGCCGTGTAGAAGGTGCTGACGGTCGCGGCGTTGAGCGTCGCGGTCAACACGCTGGCACAGGCATTGCTGGCGTCGACCGGGTACATGCACTTGCTGACCGGCGTGTTGAAGGTGGCGTCAGTGGTCTCCTGGACCTGGATGTTCAGGTAGGCGCACAGGTCGCCGCTGCCGTGGTACACGGTGGCGGTGGCGCCGCCGCTGCCAGGCGTGTCCGCATTCGTGCACGCGGTGGCGATGCCTTTGATGCCGGTCGCACCGGTGACGTTGCCCTCGTTGGTGAGGGTGAGGCCCACCGTGGCGGTGGCACCGGGGACGTTGGCGGTCAGGGCGTTGAACAGGGCATCGCAGCTCGCGTTGGCGTTGCCGTTGAGGATCGTCTGCGCCGTGTTGAGGGCCCCGCCGCTCGACATGCAGGCGGTGGCGCTCTGCTTGGTGTTCGACAAGATCAGGGAGCCGGTGGCGAAGGTCGAGCCGGCGTTGGTGGTGGTCGCGTTGAACGACGCGAACGTGCCGGCCCCGAAGGCCGACCCCGTCAGGGAAACCAGGAACATCGCCAAGAGAAGCTTCCTTGCCAAGCTCATGGCACAAGCATCGGCTCATTCCGGCTCGGCCACCATGGGCGAAACGGACGGTTGGGCGTTGGATCACCTCCACAGGAGATGACTAGTCAGTCCGGGCCGGGCGGGGCCTCCCGCTCCCCCCCGAGGCCGGTCGTTACCCTGCGGCTGTGTCATGGCGCACGCGTGACCTGGTTGCGGTCGCGGCCGTGCTCGGCGCCCTGCTCACGCTGGCCGTCGCCCTCGATCCGTCCGTGCGGCTCTCGATCGAGGCCGCCGAGCTGCGGACGGCCATGGAGACGGCCCAGGCCCTGGTCGCCGCCACCGGCGCCTACCTGGTCTACGGCCGGGTCAAGCGGAGCCGGTCGCTGAACGACCTGGCCATCGTGTTCGGGCTCGGCCTGCTCGCCGTGAGCAACCTCTTCTTCGCCGCCATCCCCTCCAAGCTCGACAGCGCCCTCGTCTTCCAGGTGTGGGCCCCGCTGGTCAACCGCCTGCTGGCGGGCCTGGCCTTCGCCGCCGCGGCCCTCCTGCCCGACCACCGTCTGCCGCGCTGGCTCCAGCGGCCGGGCGTGGCGGTGGTCGTGGCCACCGACCTCGTCCTGACCGCCATCGCCCTGGTGGTGGCCGCCCTGGTCAACGTCCTGCCGGCAGGTGTCAGCGTCGTCGGGCACAACGCCGGCACTCCCGAGCTGCACGGGCACCCCCTGCTCATCGCCGGCTTGGTCGCCAAGGCCGCCATCTCACTCGCTGCCGCCTTCGGGTTCGCCCGCCGGGCCGACGGTCGCAACGACCCCCTCATGTCGGCCCTGGCTGTCGGCATGGTGCTGACGGCGTTCAGCTACGTCTGCTTCGCGATCTATCCGTCGATCGACACCGAGATCGTGCAGGGCGGCGACGCCCTCCGGCTCGGCTTCTACCTCGTGCTCCTCTTCGGGGCCGAGCGGGAGATCGACCGCTACTGGACCCGCCTGGCCGACGTGGCGATCTACGACGAGCGCCGCCGGCTGGCCCGCGACCTCCACGACGGCGTGGCCCAGGAGCTGGCGTACGTGGTGACCCAGGCCCGGCTGCTGGAGCGGGGCACCGCCCCGCCCGGTACCAACGAACGGGTCTCGGCCGCTGCCGAACGGGCGCTCGACGAGTCCCGGCGGGCCATCATCGCCCTCACCCTCCACGACGACGAGCCCCTGCACCTGGCCCTCGCCCGGGCCGCCGAGGACGTCGCCGGGCGGGTGGGCGTCGAGGTCAGGGTCGACGTGTCGCCCGATCTCGAGGTCCCACCCCAGGTCCGCGAGGGCTTGGTCCGCATCGTGCAGGAGGCCGTCTCCAACGCCGGTCGCCACGGGCAGGCCCGCTTCGTCGACGTGACCCTGGGCCCCGACCGAGTGCTGCGCATTCAGGACGACGGCGGCGGGTTCGACGTGGCCGCCACGCCCGACGGCCGGTTCGGGTTGGTGGCCATGCGCGAGCGGGCCGAGCGGCTGGGCGGGACGTTCGCGATCGACTCCCATCCGGGAGCGGGGACCAAGGTGGAGGTGGTGCTGTGACGGAGGAGCCGGTGCCCGGCGAGCCCGAACAACGGCCCATCCGGCGGGTGTTGCTCGCCGATGACCATCCGCCGACCCGGGCTGGCGTGCGCTACACGCTGGAGAGCGCCGGGATGGAGATCTGCGCCGAGGTGGCCGACGCCGCCAGCGCGGTGGCGGCGGCCCTGCGGGAGAAGCCCGACATCTGCCTCCTCGACATCCACATGCCCGGGAGTGGGATCGCCGCGGCCCGGGAGATCACCAAGGCCATGCCCGAGACCCGGGTGGTGATGCTCACCGTCTCCCGCGACGACGAGGACCTGTTCGAGGCGTTGCGAGCCGGGGCGGCCGGCTACCTGCTGAAGGACATGGACCCCGACCGGGTCCCGATCGCCCTCGAGGGGGTCCTCGCCGGCGAGGCAGCCCTCCCGCGCACCCTGCTCAGCCGGGTCATGGAGGAGTTTCGCGACCGGGGCAAGCGGCGGATCCGCCTCCCCGGGAAGCGGGGCACCGAGCTCACCGAGCGGGAGTGGGAGGTGCTCCAGCTCCTGCGGGACGGGCTGTCGACAGCCGAGATCGCCGAACGCCTCTATGTCTCGGCCGCCACCATCCGCAGCCATGTGGCGTCGGTGATCAAGAAGATGCGCGTTCCGGACAGAGCGGCAGCAATCCGGATGCTGAACGAGGCGGACTAGTCCCCAGCCGGATTATCCGTTGAGCAGGATCAACGGCAAATGAGAACTCTGGGCGATCGCCAACCCGCCGGCAGTGCCGCAGAGTGACCTCGTGGGTGATGTGGTGGTGACACCAGCGTGCCCACGCGCGGCTTTTGTCCCATTCACACCTCAAGAGTCCCTTCCACGATGCCGATACGAACGACGATGAGCGCGGCTCCAGCGGTCGCCCACCTGCCGGCCCCCGAGGAGGGCCGGCCCCGTCGCGCCCGGCGCCGGCTCGTCGCCATCGTTGTGCTGGCCACCCTGGCCACCAGCGGCATCGCCGCCGGCACCTGGGCGTCGTTCACCGCCTCGACCAGCAACAACGGCAGCTTTGCCACCGGGGCCCTGATCCTCTCGAACAAGGTCAATTCGGGTACCGCTTGCCTGTCGATCGGCGCCGACACGTTCACCGACACCAACGCCAACGCCGGCTGCGACGCCCTCTTCGCCATCGACACCACCAAGCCCGGCGACGCGGCCACCAGCGCGGCGATCGTGCTCGAGAACGTCGGCAACGTCGCCGCGTCCAGCCTCGGCGCCTACAGCTCGAGTGCCTGCGCCACCGACGATGCCCCGTCGACGACCTTCCACGGCACCGGCAACCTGTGCTCGGCCGTCCAGATCACCATCAAGTCCTACACGAGCCAGGCGAACCTCGACTCCGACGATCCCACTGGGGGCACCTGCCTCTACGGCGTCGACGTCGACGGGAGTGACGGGATCTGCGACGGGTTCAGCAGCTCGGCCACCCTGGCCACCTTCTCGTCGACCTACCCGAGCTTCACCTCGGCCCTCCCCCTCGGCGCCATCCAGGCGACGGCCCAGCGCTACTACCGGCTCTCGGCCCGTCTGGATCCCGCCGCCACCAACACCGCCCAAGGGCGGCGGGCCACCTTCGGGATCACCTGGCGGATGGTCCAGTGAGCCCGGCCCGCCGCAACTCGTCCCCTCGGGGCCGCCGCCGAGACACGGGCGACGAACCGACCTCCCGCCCGTTGTCGATCCAACCTGGGCTCTCCCTCGTCCACACCAAGCTGGCCGCGGTCGCGAGCCACCCGCGGAGGTCACCGCTCAAGCGGCTGTTGGTGACCCTGCTCATCGTCGGCACCATCACCACCGCCGTCGGGGCCGGCACCTTCGCCTCCTACAACGCGTCGACCACCAACGCCAGCAGCGCGTTCGCCACCGGTTCGGTCGTCCTCGGCGACACCGTGGCCGGCACCCAGTGCCTCTCCACCGGCAACGACAGCATCATCGGCAACGGGCCCGGCACCGACGCGTCCGAGACGGCCACGAACAGCAACACCCTCTGCGGCACGGCGCTGAGCGTGACCGGTCAGCGCCCGGGCGACCAGACCATGGTCACCATGAACCTCCAGAACAAGGGCAACGTGAACGGGACGCTCAACG
>JAEKLB010000011.1 GCA_019510095.1 Acidobacteriota bacterium
GAATGGGCCGCCATCGCCCGCTCGGTCGAGGAGGCCGAGCCCGGGGCGGTCGTGCTGGTCGATGGCGACCTGCAGCCCGACTGGCGCATCCCGTCGACCTTCCTCGCCGAGCTGCTCGAGCGGGCCGACCGGCGGCAGGTGCTCCTGACCGCGGTCACCAAGCACTCATCGCTGTCGCGAGGGGGCGGCCCGTTGCTCGGTTGGCTCGAGCGCGAGGCCGAGACGCTGCTCGGGCCCCGGGCCATGTGGTGGGCGCCGGTGGCCCGCACCCGCACCGACGTCGGCGGCGTGCAGGTGGTGGCGGCCCGCCTCGACCCCGACGCCCGCTTCGCGTTCCGGATCGACCTGCCGCTCAGCGTCGATCCCGAGCCCGCCCTCGGCGCCCTCTCGGCGCTGTGCGACGACGCCGCCTTCCCCGGCTACCCCTACGCGTTGTCGGTCGCCGACCGGCTCGCCGCCTGTCCGGGCTGGCTGCGCGACGAGGTCTGGAGCGAGCTCGACGACCACTTCGACCGGCTCGGCGTGCCGCTCGAGGTCCGCGACCGCGCCTTCGCCGACCGCCACTCGTTGATGGAGCGTGCATGACCATGAGCAACAGCCGAGGTCGCCTGTTCGGCAAGAACGTGCTCGACGGCGTGTTCCGGGCCGCGCCCGACGAGGACCTGTTCCTCGGCGAGCTGCTCGTCGCCGTCGACGAGCAGACTGGCCGCCGTTACCTCTTCCGCGTCGTCGACGTCTCCTACGGCTCCGAGCACCGCGAGCCGGGCTGGGCCGAGCGCGTCGCCGGCACCATGCTGTCCGACGACGCCCGGGGCGAGGCCGGCGCCCATCCCCTGCACGACCAAGGCCGCCGCACCTACCGGGTGGCCGACTGCCGTTGCCTCGGCTACCTCACACCACCTGACGCCGCGGGCCGCCAGGAGTTCCGCAAGCCCAAGAGCCTGCCCACCCAGTTCTCACGCGTCGTTGCCCCTGAGCCCGCCGACTTCGAGTTCCTGCGCACCAAGATGGGTGACCTGCCGTTCGGCCACCTGCGCAGCGGCGAGACGGTCGTCGACTTCGAGGTCGGCATCCCCGGGCGCAGCCTGGCCAGCCATGTCGGCATCTTCGCCACCACCGGCATGGGCAAGTCGAACCTGATGAAGGTGCTCATCGGCGACGTGCTCCAAGCCGAGGGCCGCTACGGGCTCTTGGTCATCGATCCCCACGGCGAGTACCGCAAGGAGCTGCCTCGTCACCCGTGGGCGGCCCAGCGCCTGCGCACGTACGCGGCGCGCAACCTGCCCAACGCCAGCCGGCTGCGCATCAGCCTGGCCGAGCTCACCGTCGACGACCTCCGCACCGCCTACGACTGGAGCCGGCCCCAGGAGGAGGCGCTGTTCGAGCTCGAGCGCTTCTACAGCTCGCTCGGCAGCGTGCGCCAAGGCACCGCGTCGGGCCTGGCGTGGTTGCTCCCGTTCAGCCAGCTCGACGACCTGCCCGGGTTTCGCGAGGTCGACCTTGGCAACCGCGTCGCCCTCAACACCCTCCAGGTCGTGCACCGCCGGGCCCGGCGGATCTGCGATCTCCAGTGCATCTCGGCTGACCCCGCGGTCTCGGTGGGCGGCTCGATCCTCGCCGAGCTCGAGCAGGGCCGAGTCGTCCTGGTCGATGCCAGCGGGCTCGGCTCCACCGAGGAGGTGCTGGTCGGCTCGTTCCTCGCCCGCACCGTGCTCGATCGGTGGTCGGCGGCCTACCTCGACGATCCCGAGCTGCACGAGCGGCTGCCGTCGGTGGCCTTCGTGCTGGAGGAGGCGCAGCGAGTCCTGTCGTCGAACAGCGACCGCGAGTCGAACGTGTTCCCCCGCATGGCTCGCGAGGGGCGCAAGTTCAAGGTCGGCCTGTGCGCCATCACCCAGCAACCCAAGCTGCTCGACGCCGAGCTCTTGAGCCAGTTCAACACCTTCTTCGTCCTCGGCCTGGCCGACGAGAAGGACCGCAACATCCTGCGGTCGTCCTCGAAGCAGGACATCAGCGCCCTCGGTCCCGAGATCCAGACGCTCATGCCAGGGGAGTGCCTCGTCGCCAACCTGGAGGCGCCGTTCGCGGTGCCCGCCAAGGTCCATCTGTACGACGACGTGGTGCG
>JAEKLB010000178.1 GCA_019510095.1 Acidobacteriota bacterium
GTACTGCGAGAGCGAGATCTTCTCGCCGGTGGTGGCGGGAAGTGTGAAGTCGGGGGCGGGCTGGCCAATCTCGGCAGGCATGGGTGGGCTACTCCTCGGGCGTCGTGGTCAACAGGTTGGTGAGAGCAGTGTGCACGGCGTCGATGGCCGATCGGTCCACGCGCTCGCCCGCCGTGTGGGCCAACTCGGGGTCGCCAGGGCCAAAGTTGCTGGCCGGGACGCCGGCCGCCGAGAACCGGGCCACGTCGGTCCAGCCCAGCTTGGCCCGGACCTTGAGGCCGGCCCGGCGGACCAGGTCGGCAAGGAGAGGGTCGCCGAGCCCCGGCTGCGCCGGCTCACTGCGGTCGAGCACCTCGAAGCTGTCCCCGTCGCGCAGCACGGGCGCCAGCAGCGTTCGCACGCCGGCGACCGCCTCCTCGAGGGTGCGGTCGGGCGCCACCCGGTGGTTCAAGGTGACCGTTGCCAGGTCGGGCACGACGTTGCCCGCCAACCCTCCCGTGACCGACACCGCCTGGAGGGCCTCGCGGAACTCGCAGCCGTCGACGACCGGGCGGCGCTCCTCGAACGCCTCGACCAGGGCCAGCAGCCTGCCCATGCGGTGGATGGCGTTGTCGCCCATCCAGGGGCGGGCGGTGTGGGCCCGGGCACCGCGGAGGGAGACCTCGATGCGCAGGCTGCCCTGGCAGCCGGCCTCGATCCAGGCATCGGTCGGCTCGCCCAGCAGGGCGAGGTCGCCGGCGAGGAGGTCGGCACGGTCGGCGAAGAGATCGCCGAGCTCGTTGTCGGCGAACGACCCCTCCTCGCGGGCGTAGAAGACGTAGGTCACGTCGACGACTGGCTCGGAGATCGAGCGGGCCAGCTCGAGGTACACCGCCAGCCCCGCCTTCATGTCGGCAGCGCCGGTGCCGTAGAGGGTGTCACCTTCGATGCGAGCGCCGGTGGGGCCCGGGACGGTGTCGGTGTGGCCGGCGAGCACCACCCGTCGCTCACGACCGAGGTTGGTGCGCGCCACCACGCTGTCGCCGAGGCGGTCGACGGTGAGCCACGGCACCTGGCGCAGCTCGGTCTCGATCTGGGTGGCGAGCCGGTGCTCGTCACCGGTCACCGACGGGATCGCCACCAGCTCGGCGGCGAGCGCCAGCAGGTCGGTCACGTTCAGCTCACCGACACGCCGCTGTCGCGGAGGATCTGATTGAGGTGCTGGCGCTCACCGGGCTCGACCCGGCGGATGATCAGCGCGCAGGGCAGGAAGAAGTCGCCGCCGGCGAACTCGCGGCGGCGCTCGGCCCGCACCACGATGCAGTTGGGCGGCACGATGCCGCGGCTGACCTCGTCACCGGTGGCGGCGTCGATGACCGGGATGCCGGGGTTGAGCACGGTGCCCTCGCCGAGGACGGAGCCGCTCCCGACGCGTGCGCCCTGGGTGACCATCGAGCGGCTGCCGATCATGCAGTCGTCGCCGATCATGACCGGTACGGCGTTCGGCGGCTCGAGCACGCCGCCGATGCCCACGCCGCCGGAGAGATGGGTGTTGGCGCCGATCTGGGCACACGAGCCGACCGTCGCCCACGTGTCGACCATGGTGTTGGCGCCGACCCGCGCGCCGATGTTGGTGTAGCTCGGCATCAGGATCACGCCCCGGTCGAGGAACGAGCCCCAGCGGGCCGATGCTCCCGGCACGACCCGCACGCCTGCGCTGGCGTAGTTGGTCTTCAACGGAATCTTGTCGTGGAACTCGAAGGGCCCGACCTCGAGGGTCTCCATCTGGCTGAGTCGGAACAGCAGGAGGATCGCCCGCTTCAGCCACTCGTGCACGACGACCTCGTCGGACCCGGGATCGACTTCGGCCACCCGCGCCTCACCGCTGTCGAGCAGGTTCACGGCCTCCCGCACCACGGCAACCGCATCGTCGTCGCCGGCCGTGAGCTCGTCGCGGCGCTCCCAGAGGTCGTCGATCTGCGATGCGAGGTCAGCCATGGAGTCGAGGGTAGTGAAGCCTCAGCCCACGCCGAGCCGGCGGGCGACCAGCTCGATGCGGTCATCGGGCTGCACCATGGCGATGCGCACGTGGTCGGCCGACCGGTCGCCGTAGAAGTCGCCCGGCGAGACAAGGGCACCGGCGTCGGCGGCCAACCGCTCGGCGAACGCCCAGGCGTCGCCCCCGGGGGCCTTGATCCAGAGGTAGAAGCCGCCACCAGGCAGCACGACCTCGACGCCGTAGGCATCCCTGACGATCTGGGCCACGCGCTCGAGGCGACGGCGGTAGACAGCCCGCTGGGCCTCAACCGGAGCGTCGTCGCCGAGGGCGACGACCGCAGCGAACTGGGCCGGGCCCGGCACCATGAAGCCGGCGTGCTTGCGCAGCTCGGAGAGGTAGTGCACCAGCTCCCGATCGCCGGCGTAGAAGCCCACCCGCAGGCCGGCCAGGTTGTAGGTCTTCGACACCGAGTGGACCGCCAGCACGCCCTCGGTGCCCGAGGACAGGATCGTGCGACGGGGCCCGTCCCAGGTGAACTCCACGTAGCACTCGTCGGACAGCACGGTCACACCGTGGGCCCGGCCCCATGCGGCGACGGCGTCGAGGTCGTCGAGCCCGCCCGCGGGGTTGCCGGGGGTGTTCGACCACAGGCAGAGGGCACGCGCGGCGTCATCCGGATCGATCGCCGACAGGTCGAGCCGCCACTGGTCGTCGACGGGCACGGCGACCGGCCGGCAGCCCGCCAGCAGCGCGCCCATGGCGTACGACGGGTAGCTGACGGCCGGATAGAGCACGACGTCCCGCTCCGGCGTGCGCAGCTTGAGCCAGTGCGGCATCCCCGCCACCAGCTCCTTGGTGCCGATGCAGGCGGCGACCGCGGCCGGCTCGACCTCGACGCCGAGGCGGCGCCGCATCCATCCGGCTGCGGCCTCTCGCAACGGCAGGCTGCCGATCGACGCCGGATAGCCCCGTTCGGCATTGGACGTGGCCAGCGCGGCGGGCACCGCCGCCGACGGCGGGTCGCACGGCGTGCCGACCGACAGATCGACCGCGCCACCCTCGAGGGCGGCCGCCTTGGCCTCGAGGGGCTTCAGGAGGTCGTAGGGATAGTCAGGTGGAACAAAGGGCTCGGTCACTACCGAGCTCCCCAGGCTGCGCTCGGGGTCACGATGCCACCGTCCATTGGCGATAGCGGCCGGCGGTCGCGGCATCGAGACGGGCCCTGATGCGCATCGCCTGGTCCTCGGGCGCCTCGACGAGCACCTCGCCCTCCCGATGCAGTCCGGCCAGCACGTCACCACGATCCCACGGCACGAGCAGCTCCACCACTTGCTCCAACGCCCGCAGGCGGTCGGAGAGCGTCTGGAGGAGCTCGTCGACACCCTCGCCGGTGAGCGCCGACATGCGCAACGAACCGGGATGGTCGCCAACGAGCCGCTTGGCGTCGTCGCCCACATCCGCCTTGTTGAAGACCAGCAGCTCGGGAACGTCGGCCGCACCGATCTCGCCGAGCACGGTCCGCACGGCGTCGATCTGGGCCTGGGGATCCGGCGCCGATGCGTCGACCACGTGCACGAGGAGATCCGACTCGGCAACGGCTTCGAGCGTCGACCGGAACGCCTCGACCAGATGGTGCGGGAGCTTGCGGACGAAGCCAACGGTGTCGGACAGCAGCACGGCCTCGCCCCCGGGGAGATCGAGTCGCCGCACCCGGGGATCGAGGGTGGCGAACAGCCGGTCTTCGACGAGGACGCCTGCGTCGGTGAGCCGATTGAGCAGCGTCGACTTGCCGGCATTGGTGTAGCCGACGATCGACACGCTCCGGTTGCCGGCCCGGGCCCTCGTCTTGCGCTGGGTGCGCCGGGTCGCGGTCAGCTGCCGCAGCTCGCCCTCCAGCTTCGCCACTCGCCGGAGCAGCCGGCGGCGATCGACCTCGAGCTGCGTCTCACCGGGGCCGCGGGAACCGATCGGCGCCCGCGCGCCACCTGCGCCCATGGCGCCAGCCTGCCGCGACAGCTGCTTCCCCCGGCCGCGAAGTCGCGGCAGCCGGTGGCGAAGCTGGGCCAGCTCGACCTGGGCCCGGCCCTCTTGGGTGCGGGCGTTCTGGGCGAAGATGTCGAGGATCACCTCGGTACGGCTGATCGCGGTTCGGCCGAGGATGGCCTCGAGGTTTCGCTGCTGGGCAGGCGAGAGGTCGTCGTCGAAGACGACCGTGTCGGCATCGACGTCGAGGGACACCTCGCGGAGCTCCTCGGCCTTGCCCTTCCCGATGAAGGTCGCCGGATCGGGTGAGTCGCGACGTTGCAGCACCCGCGCCATGACGTCGGCCCCTGCCGTGTCGACGAGCTGGGCGAGCTCGTCGAGGTGCTCCTCGGTGGCCTCCACGGTGGCGGGCGGGACGGTGACGCCCACCAGCACGATGCGCTCCCGGAAGGAGCGTTCGATCAGCGCCATTCGGCAGCCGCCAACTCGATGTCGGCGATGTGCACCGACGGCCCGGTGAGGCGGACCTCGTCACCGAGCTCGACGACGACATCGCCGCCGGGCATCGTCACCGTCACGCGGTCACCGGCCAGCCCCCACTGGTGGGCCGCCCACGCAGCCGCGCAGGCACCCGTGCCACACGCCTGGGTCTCGCCCACGCCGCGCTCGACGACCCGCATCGTGATCTGACCCTCCCCCGGCCCGGCGATGACGAACTCCACGTTGCGGTCGGTGCGAGCGAAGCCGTCGGCTGCAGCGTCGAGTGCCGGCCGATCGGCGAACAGGGCAACCAGGTGGGGATTGCCCACATCGGCGCCCACGGTGTCCTTGGCATCGAGGTGGAGGTCAGGCGCCGGCGCCGCTTGCACCGCGCCCATGGCCACCGTGGCCGTCACCGACCGCCCGTCCGATCCGGGTGTGACCTCGACGTGGCGCATGCCGGCGTCGGTCTCGACGTCGACGGCGAGCCCCGGGGTGGCCCACTCCCGCGCCAACGCATGGGCCAGGCACCGGATGCCGTTGCCGCTCATCTCCGCCCGACTGCCGTCGGCGTTGAGGAGCGTCATGCGCAGGCCGGGACCCAGGTGAATCAACCCGTCGGCACCCACACCGGTCCGGCGGTCGCAGACCGCCCGCGCCAGATCGGCGTCGATCGACTGCTTGCCGTCGAGGTCGAGGAGCACGAGGAAGTCGTTGCCGAGCCCGTGGAGCTTCTGGAGCCGCACCCGGCCAGTCTGCCCGCCGGGACCTGCGAACGCGATCGACTAAACCTTCCGCTACCGCTGGCGCCCGACGCCCGGCCGGAGTCGCACGACGTCGGCGCCTTCGGGTGACTCCACCGGCTCGACCGTCGCTGGCATCGCGTGCGACCGGGCATCGAGCCAGCGGTCGAGCTCGTCAGCGGGCAGCGGGGGCGTGAGGAGGTAGCCCTGGGCCACGTCACAGCCGGCGGCCGCGAGGATGTCGAGGCTGGCCCGGTCCTCGACACCTTCGGCCACCACGCGCAGCCCGAGGTTGCGGCCCAGGTCGATGATGGTTCGCACGATCACCGCGTCGCTCTCGTCAGAGGCGAGATGGGTGACGAACGACTTGTCGATCTTGATCTCGTCGACAGGCAGCCGGCGGAGATGGGAGAACGACGCGTAGCCGGTGCCGAAGTCGTCGATGGCCAGACCGATGCCCATCTGCCGCAACCGGCTCAAGAGGGCGATCGTCCGGATCGGGTCGATCATGATGCTGCTCTCGGTCATCTCGAACGTGAGCGCCGATGGCGGGAGACCCACCTCGTCGAGCAACCGCCGCACATCGTTGGGCAGCTCGGCGTCGACGATGTTGCGGAACGACAGATTGACCGCGACGTCGAAGTTCTGGCCGTTGCGCCGCCAGGTCCGGCACTGGCGCAACGCCTGCCCGAGCACCCACAGGGTCAGCTGGCGGATGATGCCGGTCTGCTCGGCGATGCGAATGATCTCCTCGGGCGGCACCGGTCCGTGCCGCGGGTGATACCAGCGCACCAGGGCCTCGACGCCGAGGACGCGGCCGGTGACGATGTCGGCCTTGGGCTGGTAGTGCACGGCGAGGTCGCCACGGTCGATCGCCGACCGCAGCTCACCGACAAGGGCGAGCCGCTCGAGGCTGTAGGTGTCGCGCGCCGCCTCGTAGACCTCGACACCTCGCTGGCTCTCCTTGGCTGCGTACATGGCGACATCGGCCCGTTGGTAGAGGACCGTCGCGTCGTCACCGTGGTCGGGCCACAGGGCGATGCCGATGCTGGCGCCGACGTCGAGGGTCATCTCGCCGATGGCGAACGGCCGCTCGAGGGCGGCGCGCACGCCACTGGCCGCCGCGACCGCCGCCTCGCCACCGGCGAGGTCGGGGAGCAGCACGCCGAACTCGTCGCCGCCCAGGCGGGCCACCGTGTCGCCCGCGCGGAGCGTCCGGCGCAACCGGTCGCCAACCTCCTGCAGGAGCAGATCACCGTTGTGATGGCCGAGGGTGTCGTTGACCTCCTTGAAGCGATCGAGGTCGAGGAGCATCACCGCCACCTTCGACGACCGGTTGGTCAGGATCGCCTGGTCGACCCGCCGCTGGAACAGCAACCGGTTCGGCAGACCGGTGAGGGCGTCGTGGAGCGCCTGGTGCTCCTTGTCGGCCGCCTCGCTGCGCAGCCGGTCGATGAGATGACGGTTCTCGAGGGACACCCCGGCGTGGTTGGCAAGCGCCTCGAACAGCTTCAGGTCCTCGACCGAGAAGGTTCGTTGCTCACCCAGGCGGTCGCCCGCCAGCATCATCCCGATGATCTCGCCGTCGACCCGGCGCAGCGGCGCAATGAGCGCGTCCTGCACGCCGTGGGCGGCGAGCTCGCCGCGGAGGACGCTGTCCCGCACCGGGGCCGCCGCGAGCATCGACGACCCGCGCTCGACGACCCTGCGCCACAGGCCGTCCTCACCGACGGGAATGACATCGACGTCGCCGTCGTCGCGCAGCACGGTTCGCACGAACGGCGCATCGATGCCGGGGCCCCGCACGACCAGCTCGGCGGTGTTGGCGCGCAGCACGGTGCGAACCTGGCTGAGCAGCTCGCGCATGGCTGTGTCGACCTGCAGCGCTCGGCCGGTGCGCCGGGTGAAGTCGTAGAGCAGCTCGAGATCGTCGTGCTTCTGCTGCAGCCGGGCGTAGCTGCGGTAGCCGATGTAGAGGATCACGGCCACGACCGACAGCAGCCATCCGGCGCCCCGGCTCACCCACAGCACGGCGACGGTGACCAGGGCCAGGCTCGAGTTGGTGATGCTGACGACGAAGTTGGCGACGACGAGGCGGCGCACGATGCGTGACTCGGGAATCCCCTCGTAGCAGGCGATCGCGCCAGCGATGCAGGCCGTCGCCAGCAGGCCGGAGACAATCGCCGCGGCGAGGCCGGCAACCATGCCGCGGGCATCGTGACCGGTCGCTCCACCGACGAGGGCTCGGAAGATCAGCACCGCGGTGGCGGTCTCCACCCAGTGCGTCGCCAGGTTGAAGATGAGCTTCATGGGCGCCTGGCGGCGATGAAGCCGCAGTGCGAGTCCGCCGCCGAGGAGCCTGGCGGCCAGCAACCCCACGGG
>JAEKLB010000012.1 GCA_019510095.1 Acidobacteriota bacterium
ATCGCCGACCGCAGCCAACGTTCCCTCGGCCCGATCCTGGGGGGCGGCGAGGGTGAGAGCACCGACGAAGTCCTTGCGGGACACCGCGAGGAGCACGGGTCGCCCGAAGCGCTGCAGGTCGTCGAGATGGCGCAAGACCTCGATCGTCTGCGCCGGGGTCTTGGAGAAGTCGGGCCCGGGATCCACAACCAGCTGGTCGTCGTCGAGCCCGGCCGCCCGCGCCAGCGCCAGTCGCTCCTCGAGGAACGCCAGCACGTCGGCGCGCACGTCGTCGTAGTGGGGGAACTCCTTCACCTTCGGGGCTGACCGGGTGTGCATGACGACGAGGGCGCCGCCCCGCGCCGCGCACACCTCGGCCAGGGCCGGGTCGCGCAGGCCGCTCACGTCGTTGATGATCGACGCCCCCGCCTCGAGGGCGCGATCGGCGACCGTCGCCTTCCAGGTGTCGACCGAGACCATGACGCCGGCTTCGGCGAGGCCCCGTACGAGCGGCACGACCAATGCCGCCTCGGCGTCGGCGTCGGTCACCGGTGTGTTGGTGACACCGGACTCGCCGCCGACGTCGATGATGGTGGCGCCCTCAGCGACCTGGGCCAGACCGCGGGCGACTTGGTGGTCGAGGGTGGGGAGGTCGCCGCCGTCGGAGAACGAGTCGGGGCTGGCGTTGACGATGCCCATCAGCAGCGGCCGCCCCGGCTGGAGATCGAGCTCGGAGCCGGGCAGCCGCAGGCGCATACGGCCGCTCTTTCTATGCCTCCTGGGCGACCAGGCCGCGATGACCGGCCTGCCGCTCGGACTGCTGGCGGCGGGCGCCGACCGGGCGGAGGAGCCGGAAGGCCACGTCGGCCACGCCGAAGGCCAGGATGAGGTCGCCGAACGAGACGACTTCGTGCAGCGGCGCGAGCGGGATGGTGTCGCCGAGAAACGTCAGCCGGTCGCCGTCGTCCTCCAGGTGGCGCTTGGCGCCGAGGTCGAGCGACGAGAGCTCGGTGCGGTCGGCCTGACGGGCCGCCACCACCGCGTCGGCCCGTACCGGCATGCCCTGGTTGAGGCCGATGGCCACGACGTTGAGGACGATGCCGACCAGCGCCACCGGCATGCCGACCAGTCGCAGGTTGGTCAGGACGAAGGCGAGGAGCATGAGGTAGCCGGCGAGCACCAGCCCCAGCCCGACCGGACCGCTGACGTCGACCAGGTGGGGGGCGATCTCGAGCACCACGCCGGCCCACAGGGCGTTCACCGCCCGCACCGGGCGCAGCCCGGCGTTGGCCAGGCGGCCACCGGCCAGGAGCCCGGCGAGCAGCCCGACGGCGACAGCGATGGCGGCGGCGCTCACTTCCCAAGCTTCGTTGCCCGGCTTGCGCCATTCGCGGATGGCCCCTCGACCTCGAACTCGCGAGTTGCGGCGCTGTGGGTCAGAAGTTGGTGGGGAGGAGGCGAGAGACGTTCTCGAAGAAGACATAGAGGACGGCCAGGAAGGGGAGGAGGCCGAGGAGGTAGGCGGGCCAGGGGCGCCAGGCCCGGCCCGCGGCCCAGGCGCCCAGGGCGACGGCGGTGGCCGCCAGCCCCCACAGGAGCGATGGGACCCGGGCGCCGCGGCTGCCACCGAGCGCCTCGCTGGCGACGACCGACGTGGGCGGCGTGGGCGGGCGGGGCGCCGACTGGGCGGGGTCACCCACCAGGGCGGCCGACACCACCAGCCGCTGGCGGGCGCTGAACCGCGGGTTGCACGTGGTGAGGGTGAGCCGGCTCCCGGCGGTGGGGGCGACGACCGCGACGTCGTCGGGCCGCACGATCTCCCGGCGGTCGACCCGGTACCGGAAGCTGCCCTGCCTGGTGGTGACCAGCAGCTCGTCGCCCGGGGCCAGCTCGTCGAGTCGGTAGAAGGGGGCCCCGTAGGTGGTTCGGTGGCCGGCGATGGCGGCGTTTCCGGCCTGGCCCGGCAGTGGCGTCCCGGGGTAGTGGCCGGGCCCCTTCCGCAGGTCGGTCACGCCGACGCCTTCGACGACGGCCTTGTCGAGGCCGATCTTCGGGATCCGCAGCACGGCCACCGCCGCGCCCGTCGGCGGGGGGCCGGCCGCCACGGCCGGCACGGGTGCCGGCGCCGG
>JAEKLB010000040.1 GCA_019510095.1 Acidobacteriota bacterium
CCACACGGTGCCGAGCTCGGACAGGCACACCTTGATGTTCGGGAACCGGCCGAAGAAGTTGTGCAGGATCAACGCCGACGTGAGCTCCATGGCGGTGCGATCGCCCCAGTAGTGCATCCACTGGAAGGCATCGAAGTCGTAGAAGACGGCGTTGGGATCCTCCGACCAGTCGGCGCCGTACTTCTGGTAGTCGGTGCCGCCCAGGTGCACCGCCAAGCGGATGTCGGCCTCGTTGCAGATCGACCAGAACTCGTCGAACACGGGATCGGCGAGTGACCGACCGCCCCAGGGGTTGTCGCGCCCGCCGTGGGCGTGACCCGACTTGGTCTGGACGATGGTGGCGCCGTCCTTGATGACCTGCTTGAGCTCCTTGACTGCCAGCTCCGGATCGGCGAAGGCGATGTAGGGCGGCAGGAACATCCGCCCGTCGGCCACATAGCCGACCTCCTCGTGCATCCACCGGTTGAAGGCGCGGATGTTGGCGTAGAGGGCGTCGATGTTGTCGGCGAACTCGTACTCGATGTCGTGGGCGGCGGCCGGAAACATGAGGGCCTTGTCGATGCCCTGGTCGTCCATCAGCGCCAGCCGCAGGTCGCGGCTGCCGTAGGCCTCCGACTGGTTGCGGAACTCCTGCACCAGCTCCTTGCGCTCGTCGTCGGAGAGCCCCTTCAAGGGATTGAGCTTGTTGAGCAGCATGCCCGGCATCACCCCCGGCGTGCCCGACTCGTCGGTCGCGTTGTTGGTCCTGCCGACCGGCTGGCCCAGCATCTTCGACAGCTCCTCGGCTGAGAAGGTGACCTGGCTGCCACTGGTGCCGTGGAACTTCGACGGCTTGCCGTCGAACAGCTGGAGACGGCGCCCGTCGGGCCCGATCACGTAGCGGATCGCCAGATCCTGCTTGTCGGGGTCGATGTACTTCTCGAAGCAGTCGGGCGGTTCGGTGAAGTGGTTGTCGGCGTCGTTGATCAGGTACGGGAGATCGCTGGTGACGGCCACGGTGGCTCCTCTCGGTGCTTCTTTCGAGCCCGGCCAGCGTAGGTCAGACCTCTTCGCCCCGCATTCGCCGGAGGCGGCGGTTGGTGCCGGCCAGCCAGGCGTCGTAGTCGTTGGCCTTGCGCATGAACGACTCGCCCACTCGGGGATGGGGGAGCACGAGGAACTCGCCCTTCTCCATGGCCGCCAGCGTCATCTCCGCGCACAGCTCGGGCTCGACGATCTCCCCGATGTTCTGGCGCACCGGGTCGCTGGCCCGGTCGTCGCGGGCCGCATCGTCGTCCTCGTTGCGGCCCATCATCCCGGTGTTCACCGCGTTCGGGCAGAGGCAGGTCACGACGATGCCCTTGTGCTGGTAGTTGAGCGACACCCACTCGGCGAAGCCGAGGGCGCCGTGCTTGGTGAACGTGTAGCCCATGCCCGACGGGCCGGTGATGAGCGAGGCCGACGAGATGGTCTGGACCAGATGGCCGCCGCCCCGCTCGACCATCGACGGGACCACCTCTTGGGCGGCCCACACGTGAGCCAGGAGGTTGACCCTGGTGATGAGGTCGATCTGCTCGGGGGTCGACGCCAGGTCGGGCCCGCGGTCGCCGATGCCGGCGTTGGAGACGAACACGTCGACCGGTCCGTAGGCACTGGTTGCCTGGCGCACCAACTCGGTGACGGCATCGCGATCACCGACATCGCACACCACCGGTGTGCCGCCGATGCGGTCGGCGATCTTCTTCGTCCGCTCGCCGTTGAGGTCGGCCACGACCACCTTGGCACCCCGCGCCGCCAGCGCCTCGGCCAGTGCCCGGCCGATGCCGTGGCCACCGCCGGTCACCACTGCGCACTTGTCCTGCAGGTCCATGCCGTCCCTCTCGTTGGTCGGTATCGAGCGCCTGGTCGTTGTCGAGCGCTTGGTGTCTCAGCCCTTGCGCCGGGTGTTGTGCAGCTCGTCGCGGGCAACGATGTCACGCAGGATCTCGCTGGCGCCTTCGATGAGCCGGGCTGCCCGCAGGTCGCGGAACCAGCTCTCGAGCGGGAGCTCCCGCGACAGGCCCATCGCCCCCAGCACCTGCATCATGCGGTCGACGACACGGAAGCCGGTCTCGGTGGCAGTGAGCTTGGCGATGGCCGCCGCCCGGCGGGCCTCCGGCCGCTTCTGGTCGGAGAGCCACGCCGCCTCCCAGGTGAGCCAGCGGGCGGCGTTCACCTCGGCGCGGGAGTCGGCGAAGGCGAACTGGATCGCCTGCCTGCTCGCCAGTGGCGCCCCGAACGTCTCGCGCTCGTCGGCCCACGCGGCTGCCAGCCGCATCGACTCCTCGGCGACGCCGACGGCCCGGGCCGCGTACGACAGCCGTCCCTTCACCAGCCAGGTGCCGGCGAGGGTGAGTCCGGCCCCCTCGGCGCCGATCAGGGCGTCGCCCGGCAGGTGGCAGTCGTGGAACTGGACCTCGCAGGGCCAGCTGTCGCGCATCATCGGGATGGGGCGGACCTCGATGCCCGGCGTCGACGTGTCGAGCACGAACGCGCTGACGCCGTTCTCGGTGCGCGCGTAGACGACGCCGTACTCGGCATGGTCGGCGTGGGTGATCCAGAGCTTGGTGCCGTTGAGCACCCAGTCGTCGCCGTCTCGGGTCGCCGTGGTGCGGATCGCCCGGGCCGGGTCGGTGCCGCCCGACGGCTCGGCCACGGCGCTGAACCCGGTGCGCCCCTCGGCGATGGCCGGCTTCACCCATGTGTCGATCTGGCTGGGCGTGCCCGCATAGAGCACGACGGGCGGGGTGTGGCCGAAGACGCCGCCACCGGCGATGGGGAAGCAGAAGCGGTGCTTGCACGCCTGCTCCCACACCACCACGGACTCGAACGCGGAGAGCCCGCCACCGCCGTGCTCGGCCGGGGCATCCATGCACCACAGGCCCAGCGCGCGTGCCTCGGCCCGCAGGGGCTGGAGCACGTCGTCGGGCAGTCGCCTGGCGTCGGGTGGCAGCGCCGCCTCGGCCGGCCAGATGCGCTCGGAGACGAACCGGTGGACGACGTCGCGCAGCATGGCGAGGTCGTCGGGAAGGTCGAAGCCGCTGAACGTCATGGTTCCACCGTCTCGGCCAGCAGTCGCCGGAGCACCTTGCCCGACGGGTTGCGGGGCAGCTCGTCGACCAGGTGCCACCGGCTCGGGATCTTGTAGGCGGCGAGTCGCTCACGCGCATAGGCCGAGACCTGCTCGAAGTCGGGGGGATGTTGCCGGTCGACCGGCACGACGAAGGCATGGGGAACGCTGCCGAGACGGCGGTCGGCGATGCCGGCGATGGCCACTTCGAACACGGAGGGATGGGACGCGATCACCTGCTCGACCTCGATGGGATGGACCTTGAGCCCACCCCGGTTGATCACGTCGTTCTTGCGGCCGGCCAGGTAGACGAAGTCGTCGGCGTCCTGCCACCCGAGATCACCGGTACGGAGCCAGCCGTCGGGGTCGGGGAGGAAGTACCACGGCGCCCGGGAGCAGATCTCGCCGATGCCGTCGTCGTCGGCACCCTCGATGCGGAGCTCGGTGCCCTCGATGGGGCGCCCGACCGACCGGAGCCGCTCGGGATGGTGGGCCACAGCCTCGAGATGGTCTTCGTGGGAGAGCGTGGTGATGGGCGAACCCTCGGTCTGGCCCAGCTGCTGGGTGAGGCGGATCCCCGGGAAGTCGTTGACGAGCCGCGCCGCCGTCTCCGGGTGGAGCGACGACGAGCCGTACTGGATGTACCGCAGCGACGGGAGGGCGAGCACGCCGGCCGCCAGCAGCGTCTCGATCAGGGCGGGGACGATGGTCGCGTGGCTGGGCTCGAGGGCGCCGAGCTGCACCCACGACTCGGCGGAGAAGGTCGGGAAGGGCACCAGGGTGGCGCCGGCGCCCATGGCCACCAGGAACAGGCCGACGCCCGCCTGGTGGTGGAACTCCGATGCGGTGGCGTAGCGGTCGCCCGGCCCCAGGCCGATCGGCCCGGCGCTGGCCGCTACCCGCGCCGGGAACCGGCCCTGGTTCTGCCACACCGCCTTCGGGACACCAGTCGTGCCCGAGGTGTGGACGACCGCGACGATGTCGTCGGGGGCCTGGTCGAGCGAGACCGACACGGTGCTGCGGGGGAACTCGGATGGCACCACCACCAGGCGCCGGCCGGTGCGGGCGGCCACCGGCTCCACGGCGGCCCTGGCCTCCGGCGTGGCCAGCAGCAGGCCGCCGGGCAGGCCCTCGACGCAGCGCACGAGCTCGTTGGTGGTGAAGCGAGGGCTGAGGGGCGCCAAGGGGCGACCGGAGGTGGCGCCGGCGATGACCAGTGCGAACGACGGCGGCGTGGCGGCCACGAAGGCGATCACCGGATCGCCCGGGGGCGCGCCGATCGAGTCGAGCCAGGCCGACGCGTCGCCGGCCCGGTCGAGCAGCTCGTCGTAGGTCCACGACGACCCGTCGGGGTTGATCACGGCGGCTTCCGGCGCGCCGGCCCGCTCGGCCAGCATCGACGACCACGTGCTGCCCGGGCTCCCCACCGGGAGCGACTCTACGATGCGGCCGCATGACCGACCGTGAAAGGGACGTCGGCGAGGTCCTCACCGATCACGTGCTCGGCTTCCCGCTCGGTGGCCTGCCGGTCGCCACCGCGTCTCGGACCAAGCTCGTCATCCTCGACACGCTGGGCGCCGCCCTCGCCGCGGTCGAGGCCGACGGTGTGCGCCAGCTGCGCGGGTTGGTGCGCCGGTGGGGCGGGGCCGAGGAGGCGGGGCTCATCGGGGCGGCCGGCAGGGTCCCCGCACCGAACGCCGCGCTGGTGAACGCCACCATGGCCCGGGCGCTCGAGCTCGACGACGTGCACGAGGTCGGGCTGACCCACGCCACGGCCACGATGGTGCCGGTGGCCCTGGCGGTGGCCGATTCCCGGCCGGAGACGACGGGTCAGGAGCTGCTGACCGCCGTCGCCCTCGGCATCGACGCCGGCTGCCGTCTCAGCATGACGCCGATCACCGATCTCGGTGGCGCCTCGTACGTGCCCCGCTCGATGTCTCGCACCTATCAGACCGGTGTCCTCGGTGGCTCGCTGGTCGCCGCCCGCCTGGCCGGGCTCACGGGCGACGTTGCCCACGACGTGTTCGGCAACGCGTACAGCCAGTGCTTCGGCAACCTCCAGGGCATGGCCGAGGGCGTGCTGTCGGTCAGGGTCGGCCAGGGCGTCTCGGCCCAGCTGGCGGTCCAGGCCATGGAGCTGGCGGCCGCGGGGATCAGCGGCGGCCGCCAGTCGCTCGAGGGCAGGTACGGCTGGTTCCAGGCGTTCTGGGGTGGGCGCTACGACACCAAGCCGTTGCTCGACGAGTTGGGCGAGCGGTTCGAGGTCGACAACGTCAGCATCAAGCCGTACGCCTGCTGCAAGTACGGCCACACCGCGATCGCCGCAGCCGTCGCGATTCGCGGGGAGGAGGGCTTCGACCTCGACGCCATCGAGCGGGTGCGGGTGCACGTCTTCAGCGCCGACTGCTGGGACATGCTGTGCGAGCCGCTGTCGCTGAAGACCAGCCCTGAGGCGCTGGCCGGCCCGAACGGCTGGTCGCTCGCCCAGTTCAGCTTCCCCTACATGGTTGCCTGCGCCCTCGTTCGCGGTGGGCTCACCATCACCGACCTCGCCGACGAGGTTCGCACCGACCAGCGGGTCCTCGATCTGCTCAGCAAGGTCGAGATGGTGATGGAGGACACGACCCGGGGGCTGGCCGAGCTGCCCGAGCCGGGCCATGTCGAGGTCGATGTGGCCGGCGGTCGTCACATCGAGGCGACCGTGCGACGGGCGATCGGCCATCCCGAGCGCCCCATGACCGTCGACGACCAGATCGAGAAGTTCCAGTGGTGCGCCGCGGCCCTCGGCGCCGACCGGGTGGCGGCGATCATCGACGCGACCCTCCAGCTCGACTCCCTCCCGCGGGTGTCGGAGCTGACTGAGCTGCTCTACGGCGCGGCCTGACGCGGGGGTAGGTCGACGCCGGGCCCCCGACCGCGGCCCCCGTCCCCTTCCCCATCGCGGAGCAGCACCTCCTGGGTGATCGTCGCGACCAACAGCCCGTCGGCGGTGCGCAGGGTGCCGGTCACCAGCCCCCGCGACGCGCTGACGGCCGCCCGGGCGGCGTCGAAGAGGAGCCACTCGTCGGCGCGGGCCGGCGTGTGCAGCCAGAGGCAGTGGTCGAGGGTCGGGCCCATGCGGCCGGTGAACGGCAGGTCGCCGATGGCCGAGCCGGCCATGCCCATGTCGACGATGGAGGTCAGCGCGCACGCATGGACGATCGGGTCGTCGCCGAGGGCTTCGATCGTCCGGACCCAGAGCGGGTGGGCGGGCCGGCCGGGATTGGGGTGGATCGGTCTGATGTCGAACACGTCCAACCACGGGAGGTCGTGGAGGTAGCTGCCGTTCTCGGCGCTGGCGCCTGGTGACGCCACGCCGGGGACCGCCGGCTCCGGCCACGTCCGGCCCGGCTCGCCGACATGGAACGACGCGTCGAGGATGAGGATGTCGCCGCCGGCCTGGCCGGCCACGACTCGCCGCACGGAGAACGAACGGCCGTCGCGGACCCGGTCGACCTCGATGTCGAGCTTCTCGCCGGGTACGCCACCGCGCACGAAGTAGGCGTGCAGGGAGTGAGGGAGCCGGTCGTCGCCGACGGTGGCGCAGGCGGCCCGCAGGGCCTGGGCGGCCACATGACCGCCGAACACGTGGCCCTGTCCCTCGCTGGCGGGGGGCGGCGCCACGAAGCGGTCCCGGCCGAGGGCCGTGAGTGACAGCAGGTCTCGCAGGGTCCCGGCAGCCATGAGCTGGCTAGTTTGCCGGCCGTGACCGCCGGCGGCCTCGTCCTCCTCGACGTCGGCGACGGCGTGGCGACGCTCACCCTCAACCGGCCCGAGTCGCTGAACGCGTGGACGCCCGAGATGGAGGAGTCCTGGAACGACAACCTCGACCGGTGCATCGCCGACCCCGGCGTTCGGGTCATCGTCGTCACCGGTGCCGGGCGTGGGTTCTGCGCGGGTGCCGATGCCGCCGCCCTCGGTCGCCGGGCCAGGGGCGACGAGTCGCGGCCGCAACGCTCGCGCCCGCTGACCGCCATCGTCGACGCCCCGAAGCCGACCGTCGCCGCCATCAACGGGCCGTGCGTGGGCCTCGGCCTCGCCCTCGCCCTGAGCTGCGACGTGCGCTTCGCCGCGGCCGGGGCCACGTTGGCGGCACCCTTTGCCCGGCGCGGCCTGCTCGCCGAGTTCCGGACGTCGTGGCTGCTCCCGGCGCTGGTGGGCCGGGCCAACGCCCTCGACCTCCTGCTGTCGGGCCGCACCGTGCTGGCCGAGGAGGCGGCATCGATGGGCCTGGTCAACTGGGTCGTGCCGGCGGCGGAGCTGGCGGGCGCGACGGCGGCCTACGCCGCCGGC
The DNA here is from genome assembly GCA_019510095.1 of Acidobacteriota bacterium. Classification (GTDB taxonomy): domain Bacteria; phylum Actinomycetota; class Acidimicrobiia; order Acidimicrobiales; family CADCSY01; genus JAEKLB01. Next base: position 7,421 of record JAEKLB010000040.1, read on the forward strand.
ATCGCCGCCAACTGCTCGCCGGAGGCGCTCGCGGGCATCAAGGCGCAGCTCCGCGCCCCCGATCCCGATCAGTCGGAGGCGGTGGCCCGGCTCGATGACTTCCCCGAGGGGATGGCGTCGCTCCGTGACCGCCGCCTGCCCGAGTTCCCGGGGCTCGACGGTGCCAAGGCAGGATGGACACTTCATGGCTGAGAACAGCGCAGGCGAGCTCGTCCACCTCGAACGTCGCCCCGATCACGTGGCGGTGATCACGCTCGATCGGCCCAAGGTCAACGCCATGTCGCTCGAGCTGCTGCGCCAGCTGGAGCGGGTCGCCGCCGAGCTCCACGACGACCTCCCCGGGGCGGTGGTCGTCACCGGTGGCCCCAGGATCTTCGCGGCCGGCTTCGAGATCTCCGAGATACCCGTCGGCGGCGACGCCACCGAGCTGTCGACCACGTTCCGCGCCGCGCTCGATCGACTGTCGTCGCTGCCGCGGCTCGTGATCGCCGCCGTCAACGGCGTGGCCCTCGGTGGCGGGCTCGAGCTGGCGCTGGCATGCGACTGGCGCGTCGGGGCCGACGACTCGCGGGTCGGTGTGCCGGAGGTGCAGCTCGGCGTGATCCCCGGCGCCGGCGGCACCCAGCGCCTGGCCCGGCTGGTGGGGCCGGGCAAGGCCAAGGAGATCGTCATGACCGGGCGCCAGGTCATGGCCGAGGAGGCTTGCCGGCTCGGGATCCTCGACGAGGTCGTGCCCGCGGCCGAGGTGCAGGACGTCGCCATCGACAGGGCCACCGCCCTGGCCCGTGGTGCCGTCGCCGCCCAGGGCCTCGCCAAGCTTGCCATCGATGTCGGCGCCGACCTCCCGCTGGACGAGGGCCTCGACCGCGAGGCCCAAGCCTTCCAGCAGGTGCTGCTGACCGACGACGCCAAGATCGGCGTGCAGTCGTTCCTCGAGCACGGGCCCGGCAAGGCGAAGTTCACCGGTCGGTGACGAGCGCCGCGCCGCTTGCCGGCTACGAGACCGTCATCGCCATCACGCCGGGGCCGAGCGACTTCAGCGGCAACGGCCACCTCTCCAACGTCGACGTCGCCCGACTGCTGCACGAGGCCCGGTCCGAGTGGCTGGTCACCCTCGACGGCCGGCCGCCGGGAAACATCTACGTCGTCCGCCACCTGGTGATCTCCTACGACGCCGAAGGCTTCCCCGACCGGGTCTACCGATGCGGCGTGCGCGCCGTGGCGCGCGGCAGCCGCAGCCTCACCCTCGAGGCCACCCTGGTCGGCGGCGACACGGTGGTCGCCACGTCCACAGCGGTCCACGTCTGCTTCGAGGTCGCCACCCGTCGCGCTGTCGAGCTCTGGCCCGCCGTCCTGGCCAGCATCGAGGCCCGCCAGGGCCCCGTGCCGCTCCAGACCCGCTGACCCACCGAACTCGCGACGGATGGTCAGCAGATCTGCTGACCATCCGTCGCGAGTTGGCGCAGGGGGAGGGCTCAGCCCTGGCCGAAGACGGGGGGGCGCTTCTCCTGTTGGGCGGTGATGGCCTCGCGGTGGTCGGCGGTGGTGCGGAGCATGGCGGAGGTCCAGCCCTCGGCCTCGAGGACCTGGCGCAGCTGGTCGGCCTGGTAGCCGGCGAGCACGGCCTTGGTGTAGGCGATGGCCGTTCGCGGGCCGGCCGCCAGGGCTGCGGCCTCGTCAACGGCCGCCGCCACCGCCTCGCCATCGGGAACGACCTTGTTGAGCAGCCCCAGCGCTACACCCTCCTCGGCGGTGAAGCCGCCGCCCGACCAGATCATCTCCTTGGCCCGGCGAACGCCGAGGGCCTCGGCGAGGAAGTAGTGGGCGCCCATGTCAGGTGTGAGGGCGACGTCGCGGAAGCCCATCCGGAAGCGGGTGCCGATCTCGGCGACGGTGACGTCGCAGGAGATGGCCATGCTCAGGCCGGCGCCCACGGCGAAGCCGTGGATGGCGCCGACGACCGGCTTCGGGAGGCGGGCGATGTGCTGGGTGACAGCCGCCGACGTCACCACCACGTGGTGCTTGGCGACCGGATCGGTGTTGCCCATCGACTTGGTGTCGCCGCCGGCACAGAAGCCCTTGCCGGTGCCGGTCAGGACGATGGCGCCGACCGAGGTGTCGCCTTCCGCCTCCAGCAGGGCCGACTCGAGATCGGCGAGCAACGCGAGATTGATGGCGTTCACCGGCGGGTTGTCGAGCCGCACGATCGCCACTGCCCCGTTGCGTTCGATCGACACCAGAGTCATGTCGTCATCCTCCCGAGCGAGCCCGCAGCTCGCCCTTCAGCACCTTGCCGGTGGCGTTCAACGGCAAGCTCTCCACGACGTGGACGAACCGGGGGACCTTGTAGTTGGCCACATGCTGGCGGGCCCAGGCGATCACGCCCTCCGGTGTGACGGTGGCGCCGGGCTTGGCGATCACGTAGGCGGCGCCGACCTCGCCCAGTCGGTCGTCGGGCACGCCGACGACCGCGATCTGGGAGATCTCGTCCATGCCGGCCAGCAGGCCTTCGACCTCGGCCGGCGAGACGTTGAAGCCGCCCGAGACGTAGATGTCCTTCTTGCGGTCGGTGATCTTGAAGTCGCCCCGCTCGTTCATCACCGCGATGTCGCCGGTGTGGAGCCAGCCGTCTGGCTCGAGCGCGTCGGCGGTGGCATCAGGGTCGTCGAAGTAGCCCGACATCACGTTGTCGCCGAGGATCATCAGCTCGCCGGGCTCACCGGCCGGCAGCGTGTTTCCTTCGTCGTCGATCACCTTGATCTCGATGTCGGGGAACGGCTCGCCACCGTTCCACTCGGCGACGTACTCAGGGTCGTCGCCACCTCTCGTGATCGCGCACATGGCCGACGATTCGGTGAGGCCGTAGCCGGTCGTGACCTGCTCGAAGGGCAACTCGTTGCGCATGCGGCGGAGCAGCTCGGCGGAGACGGCCGACGCACCGACGAAGCCGACCCGCAGGGACGAGAGGTCGGCGTTCGCCCTCTCGGGAAGGTCGAGGACAGCCGAGAACAAGGTGGGCGGCCCGGGCAGGGCGGAGATGCGCTCCTGCTCGATGATGTCGACCACCGTGCCGGCATCGAACACCGCCAGCGGAACCGTGGTCGCCCCCTTCAGGAGCGCCAGCATCCACCCGGCCTTGTAACCGAAGCAGTGGAAGAACGGGTTCACCACCAGGTACCGGTCGCCCCGACGCAGCCCGAACTTGTCGCCCCAGTAGTCGTAGAAGTGGATGCTCTGGCCGTGGGTGATCGGCACACCCTTCGGCCGACCCGTCGTGCCCGACGTGAAGATGATGTCGGCCACGCTCTTCGGACCGAGCGCATCGATGCGGGCCTCGGCCACACCGCTCGGGATGGCGTCACCGTAGGTGAGGAAGTCGTCCCAGCCGAGAGTGCCGGCCGGCGCCGTGCCCCGGATGACCACCACGTGTTCGAGGGCGGCGAGCGTCGGATCGGCGGCCCGGAGCATCCCGATGTAGTCGTTGTCGAGGAAGCCGGTGACCGTGAAGAGCGAATGGGCCCCCGCCTTGGCGAGGACGAACGCCGCCTCCTCACCCTTGAACCGGGTGTTGAGCGGCACCAGCCAGGCCCCGGCGCCGAGCAGCCCGAGGGCGGTCACGATCCACTCCCAGGCGTTGGGCGCCCAGATGGCGACACGGTCGCCGGGCTCGACGCCACTGGCGATGGCGGCGCGGGTGGCCCGGAGCATCAGCTGTTCGAGCTCGAGGAAGCTCAGGCGGGTGTCACCGTCGACCACCGCCTCGTCGTCGCCGAAGCGGTCAGCCGCCAGGCGGGCAACGTTCGGGATCGATCGATCGGTCTGCTCCCGCCCCCGCACGCCGGAACCATAGAAGACGAGCTTCTCAACAACCATCGGTACCCTGCGCCGCGTGGACCTCGAGCTCACGCCCGCTGAGGAGGCGTATCGAGACCGCCTTCGCGTCTGGCTCGACGACCACCTGGTGGGCGAGTACCGCAACTACCTCGGGGTCGGCGGGCCGGCCGACAACACCGCATGGGACGTGCGCATCGAGTGGGAGAAGGAGCTGGCAGCCGCCGGCTACCTCGGCATCACCTGGCCGGTCGAGTACGGCGGGCAGGGTGGGACGCTCAACCAGGAGCTGATCTTCCACATCGAGCACGCCCGGGTGCGGGCGCCCTACTGGGCCGGCGTGCACGGGCGCGACCTGTTCGGGCCGACCCTGCTGCACCACGGCAGCGAGGAGCAGAAGCGCCGGTTCCTCCCCGCCATCTGCCGGGTCGAGGAGCTCTGGGGCCAGGGCTTCAGCGAGCCCAATGCCGGCTCCGACCTGGCCGGCGTGCGCACGACTGCCCATCTCGAGGGCGACGAGTGGGTCATCAACGGCCAGAAGATCTGGATGACCTTCGGCATGCACGCCGACTGGATGTACGTGCTGTGCCGCACCAATCCCGACGCGCCGAAGCACAAGGGCCTGTCGCTGCTGCTGGTGCCCGCCGACCAGGACGGCATCGAGGTGCGTGCCATCCGGAACCTGGCCAACGGGCGGGAGTTCGCCGAGGTGTTCTTCACCGATGCCCGCACGACGTCCGATCTGGTCGTCGGCGGCGTCGACGGCGGGTGGGGCGTCGTCATGTCGGCGCTCGGCACCGAGCGGGCCGGCGCCACTGTCCTGCCGTACCAGATGAAGTTCGAGCAGGAGATGAAGGATCTCATCGACGTCGTCCGCAGGCGCGGCAGCGAGGGCGACCCCGTTGTGCGCCAGCAGTTGGCCAAGTCCTGGAGCGGCCTGCAGATCATCCGGTGGATGACGGCCCGCACGTTGGCCGCCGCCGTGCAGGGCGACGAGCTGGGACCGGAGTCGTCGATCTCCAAGATCTTCTGGTCGCACTGGCACCGGAGCTTCGGTGAGCTGGTGATGTCGTTGCGGGGCCCGGAGGGCCTGATCGTCGGCGACGGCTACCACCCCGACCTCCTGCAGAAGGCGTTCCTCGACTCGCGTGCCGAGACCATCTACGGCGGCGCCGATCAGATCCAGCACAACATCGTGGGCGAGCGCGTGCTCGGCCTCGCACGGGAGCCGCGCTGACATGGACCTCTCTCTGACCGACGACCAGCAGGCGTTCCGCGACACCGCGCGCGGCTGGGTGGAGAAGACGGTCGTGCCCAATGCTGCCGAATGGGACCGCACCGAGGTCATGGACCGCGACATCGTTCGCCAGCTCGGCGAGATGGGCTTCCTCGGCGCGACCCTGCCGGAGGAGCTCGGCGGCACGCCGTGCGACTACATCTCCTACGTGCTGCTCATGGAGGAGCTCGGTCGCGGCGACAACTCGGTGCGGGGCATCGTGTCCGTCAGCCTCGGCCTCGTCACCAAGTCGATCGTGAGCCACGGCACCGACGAGCAGAAGCAGCAGTGGGTGCCTCGCCTGGCGTCAGGCGAGATCCTCGGTTGCTTCGGCCTGACCGAGCCGGGCAACGGATCGGACCCCGGGGGGTTGACCACCAAGGCGGTTCGCGACGGCGACGACTGGCTGCTGTCAGGGCAGAAGCTGTTCATCACCAACGGCAACTGGGCCGGCCTGGCCCTGATCTTCGCCCGCACCGGCGGGCCCGGGCCCCGCGGCATCACTGCCTTCCTGGTCGACCCGTCGACTCCCGGCTTCAGCGCCCGCCCGGTGCACGGCAAGCTCGGCCTTCGCGCCCAGGACACCGCTGAGCTGTTCCTCGATGACGTGCGGGTGCCCGATCGCCAGCGGCTCGGCGACGAGGGCAAGGGATTCGGGATCGCCATGGCGGCGCTGGCGAAGGGACGGATGAGCGTGGCAGCCAGCGCGGTCGGCACCGCCCAGGCGGCGCTCGATGCCAGCCTGCGCTTCGCCCTCGAGCGCAACCAGTTCGGCAAGCCCATCGCCAGCTACCAGCTGGTGCAGGAGATGCTCTCCGACATGTCGGTCGACACCGACGCCGCCCGGTTGATGGTGTGGCGGGCCGCCGACCTGTGCGAGCGGGGCGAGCCGTTCGAGATCGCAGCGTCGAAGGCCAAGTACTACGCCAGCGAGGTGGCGGTGCGGGTGGCCAACAACGCCATCCAGGTCCACGGCGGGTACGGCTTCATCGACGAGTACCCGGTCGGCAAGTACCTGCGCGACGCCCGGGTGCTCACCCTCTACGAGGGCACCAGCCAGATCCAGAAGCTGATCATCGGCCGGGACCTCACGGGCATCAATGCTTTCAACTGATGTGCCTTCAACTGACGAAGCATCTCAATCAAGGAGGTCGTCATGACCGCTGCGTTCATCGTCGATGCGTGTCGCACGCCGATCGGCAAGCTCGGCGGGGGCCTGGCCTCGGTTCGTCCTGACGACCTCACCGCGCTGGCCATCACCGAGATCCTCCGCCGCAACCCTTCCGTCGACCCGGCGACCGTCGACGACGTCTTCTGGGGCGACACCAACCAGGCGGGCGAGGACAACCGCAACGTGGCTCGCATGGGCGCCATGCTGGCCGGGCTGCCCGAGCACGTCCCCGGCGTCACCGTCAACCGGCTGTGCGGCTCGGGACTCCAAGCGGTGGCCTCGGCGGCGCACGCGATCCTGGCCGGCGAGGCCGACATCTGCCTGGCCGGCGGGGTCGAGTCGATGACGAGGGCACCGTTCGCCCTGCCCCGGGCCGAGTCGGCGTTCCAGCGGGCCCAGCAGCTCTTCGACACCCGGCTCGGCTGGCGGTTCATCAACCCCAGGTGGGAGGAGCGGTTCCGCACGCTGGCCATGGGGGAGACGGCCGAGGAGGTTGCCGACCGCTACGGCGTGTCCCGCGAGCGCCAGGACAGCTTCGCCCTCGGCAGCCACCAGAAGGCGGCAGCGGCGTGGGCAGCCGGCCGCTTTGCCGACGAGGTGTTCGCGGTGACGCCGGACAAGGCCCCCGCGGTCACTGCCGACGAGAGCGTTCGTGGCGACACGTCGCTGGAGGCGTTGGCCAAGCTCAAGCCGGTCTTCCGGGCCGGCGGCACCGTCACCGCCGGGAACTCGTCGCCGATGAACGACGGCTCGGCGGCGGTGCTGGTGGTGTCGGAGCAGGCCGTCGCCCGCTTGGGCCTGGTGCCGATGGCCCGGTACGTGTCGATGGGCCGGGCCGGCGTGCACCCCGACGTCATGGGCATGGGTCCGGTGCCGGCCGTCCGCCAGGTCACCGGGCGCATCGGCTGGTCGCTCGACGACGTCGACCTGTTCGAGCTCAACGAAGCCTTCGCCGCCCAGTCGGTGGCGTGCATCGACGAGCTCAAGCTCGATCCCGAGCGGGTCAACGTCAACGGTGGCGCTGTCGCCATCGGCCATCCGACCGGCTGCTCCGGTGCCCGCATCATGGCCACCCTCGTGCACGAGATGGGCCGCCGCTCGGCGTCGAAGGGCATTGCCACCATGTGCATCGGCGTCGGTCAGGGCATCGCCGTCGCCGTCGAGCGGGTCTGAGCCGAAGGCGCCGCCGTCAGGAGTGCTGGCCCTGGTCGAGAGAGGCGATCAGGGCGCCAGCCCGACGAACTGGCTGGCGTAGAAGACCAGCGGGTCGACCGCCTCGCTGACGCCGACGCCGTCGACGTGGCCGATGACCAGGATGTGGTCACCGGCGTCGTGGCACGTTACCGTCCGGCAGTCGAGCCATGCCAGGCACCCAGCGATGAGCGGCGATCCCGACGGGGCACTCTCGAGGGCGACGCCTTCGAAGCGATCGACTCCCTTCCGGGAGAGCTGCCGGCAGAGGTCGCCCTGGCCGGCCGCCAGGATGCTCACCGCGAACCGGCCGCTCGCCTCCATCTCCGTCCACGTTGCGGAGGTCTTGGCCGCGCAGAACACGACGAGGGGCGGCTCGAGCGAGACCGATGTGAACGAGTTCACCGCCATGCCGACGGGGCGACCGTCGACCCGTGCGCAGACGGCGGTCACACCTGTCGCGAAACGGCCGACGACAGAACGCAACGTGTCACCATCGATGCCCAGCTCGGTGCTCATGTCGGGAAGGGGTTGCACGAGCGAGGGAACCTATCCGCCATCGCTGCTGCGTCTCCCAATCACCGACACGAGCCCGGCTGCCAGTGTTGCTACTTCTCGACGTAGAGGTAGCGGGGGTCGACTCGGCCGCTGAAGGTGAGGCCGAAGTCCTTGAGGTTGGCCACCTTGCCCTTCTGCAGCCAGACCTGGTGGGTGTTGCACAGCGGGATGATGACGGCGGCGTCGGCCGCCTTCTGCCAGATCCCGTCGTACAGCTTGGCTGCCTGGGCCTGGGTGAGGGTGGGGTCGGCAGCGTCGGCGGCCGCCTTGGCGATCGAGCCATCGGCGTCGGGCAGGAGCTTGTAGACGCCGAGGTAGAACTGGTTGATCAACGTGCTGGGCTCGAGGCCGCCGTTGGGGCTGACGGTGCCGAGGTTGGCGTCGGCTCGGCCGTCGCGGAACGAGAGGTCGATGCCGGAGACCGGCTGGAGCTTCATCTTGATGCCGTAGCCGCCCAGCATGCTTTGGAGTGCTTGCGCCGGCGCCTCGTAGAGCGGGCCGTACACCAGGGTGAACGTCGGGTTGGACAGGCCTGACTGGGTGACGAGCTGCTGGGCCTTGTCGTGGTCGTAGCGGAACATGGTGTCGACGGTGGCCGAGTGGGCCCAGTGCTTGGCGGTGTAGAACTGCTGGGCCGGCTCGCAGTCGCCGTTGTAGAGACCGTTCGACAACGCCTTCTTGTCGATGGCGTAGGCGATCGCCTGTCGCAGGTCCTTGTTGTCCAGGGGCGGTCGCGTGCTGCGCAGCATGAGGCTGAGCTGGGTGGTCTGCAAGGTGACCTCGCGACCCTGGTAGGCGCCGCTCTTGATCAGCCGCTTGGCCGGCGTGGTGTCGACGCCCGTGACCTGCGCGAGGTCGACGTCACCGGAGCGCACCGCGTTGATGCGTTGGGGAGAGGTCGCCAGGTAGAGCCACGTCATCTTCTTCAGCCGACCAGCGTCCTTGTCCCAATAGGTGCCGTCGAGCACGGTCTTGGACTGCTTGTAGACGACTCGGTCGTTGGGGCTGAACGACACGACCGTGTACGGCCCTGAGCCACCGCCGTGCGGCCCGTTGTCGAGGGACACGCCGCTCGCGATCACCTTGGGGCTGATCATCATGCCGGCCGAGCCGGTGAAGACGGCGGGAAGCTCGGCACCACCCTCGGAGAGGTGGAACCGCACCACCGTCGGGCTGACGGCCTCGACGCTCGAGATTCCCTTCAGCACCGAGGTCAACAGGCTGCCGGGCAGGGTCTGGCTGCGAACGATGTTGGCCTTGACCGCGGCGGCGTCGAACTTGGTGCCGTCCTCGAAGGTGACGTCGTCCCGCAACGTCATCTCGAGGGTGTGCGGATCCGGATAGCGCCACGACCTGGCCAACATGGGCTTCACCTGCAGCTTGTCGTTGGCGTAGGTGAGGCGGTCGTACAGCTGGTTGGTGAAGTACTCACCGCTGTTCTTCACCGGATCCAACGACGTCGGCGGGGCCGCATAGGCGACGGTGAGCTCGCCGTTGGGATCGACGTCCTTGCTGTTCGAGGCGCCCTTGGTCGAGTCGTCCCCGCCGCAGGCCGCGGTCATCGCCAGCAGCAGTCCCGTCACGGCAACCGCAACGCGGCGCGCCCTCGCGCCAGAAAGGTAGGCCATCGCCCCTCCCGTCGTGTGGTCGCGCCCGTGTGGCCCGACGGGGGGCTAGCTACCCAACCTCGAGCGTTCTGTATCCGATCTCGTACCGACGCTGGCGGTCAGAAGGGAACGTCGGCGACGAGCACGGTCCGAGTATCGGAGCCCGACCGCAGCACCTTGCCGGGCAGCGCGCCGGTCAGCGCGCCATCGGCGCTGACCACCTCGGTGCCGTTGACGAAGACGTGATGGACGCCGGTGGGGTTGCTGTAGAGCCGGCCGGCGCCGCCCGGCATGTCGTAGCGCATCTCGATGTCACCGGGGCCGACCGTGGCGGGGTCGAACACGAAGAGATCGGCCCACGCGCCCTCGCGCACAGCACCGCGATCGATGATTCCGTAGAGGGCGGCCGGCGCGCCGGTGAGCAGGTGCACCGCTTCCTCGAGGGTCACCATCTTGCGGTCACGCACACCGGGGCCGAGGAGGTTCGTGTTCATCGAGAACGTGTCGAGCATGTCGACGTGCGCACCGCAGTCGGATCCGCCGGCGATGGCGCGCCGATCGCGGATGACCTGCTCCCGCAGCTTCCAGCTCTCGGGGTCGTTGCCCCGCACCGGTGTCACGATCATGGTGCGGAGGTCGTCGGCCACGACGACGTCGAGGAGGGTGTCGAACTCGTCGGCGCCCCGCTCCTTGGCGATCTCGGCCACCGTCTTGCCGGCCAGCCCTTCGTTCGCTGCCGAGAAGGTCTGGCCGATGGTGAGCCCACCCCAATCAGTGAGGTAGTAGAGCGCCCGCCCCTGCGGTGAGTCGACGCACTTCCGCAGCAGCGAGCGAGCCTCGGGACTGGCGAGTATGCGCGTGCGCTCCTCGACATCCAGCTCGAAGAGCTGGCTGAACACCGGCAACGAGTCGAACATGAACCCGCTCACGAAGTTCAGCCGCATCGCGTTCGCGACCGGGAGGGTCAGGGCGATGATCCGACCACCTCGCTCGGCTGCGTAGTCGCCGGCATCGAGGCGCTGCTCGCAGTCGGCCCAGATGACCTTCGACACGTTGAGCAGGTTCCAGTTGATCGGGCGGTCGGCAGCGACCGACATCGCCGTCATCAGCTCGATCTGGTCGTCGGCGAACCGGCCGGGCGGCGGGACGATCTCGAGCGCGGTGCCCTCGTACTCGCCGGCCACCTTGGCCAGGGCGATGTACTCGTCCCGGGAGGCGAACCGGTTCGGCACCGGCCGGCCGGCAGCGTCGCTGTGGGTGGGGCTGGTGCCAGTGGCGAAGCCGAGCCCGCCGGCCTCGATGCCGTCCCGCAGCAGCTGGGACATGGCCTCGAGCTCCGCCGCAGTGGCCGTGCGCTCGAAGTCGGCGCCGAGCACGTTGCGGCGGATGGCGGTGTGGCCGACGAAGAAGGCGGCGTTGACGCCGAGCTTGCCCTCGAAGCGGTCGAGGTACTCGCCGAAGGTGCGCCAGTCCCATGGCACCGCCGCCTGGAGCGCCTCGAGCGGCATGCCCTCGACCTTGGCCAGCAGCCTGGTCATGTAGTCGATGTCCTGCTCCTGGACGGGGGCGATCGAGAAGCCGCAGTTGCCGCCGACCACGGTGGTGGTGCCATGGAAGGACGACGGGGACGCGTAGGGGTCCCAGCACAGCTGGGCGTCGTAGTGGGTGTGGAGGTCGATCAGCCCGGGCGAGACGACGAGGCCCGCCGCGTCGATCGTGCGGGTCGCCGGCTCGTCGATGTCGCCAACCGCCACGATCCGGCCGTCGCGCACGCCGACATCGGCCTGGCGAGCGGGAGCGCCGGTCCCGTCGACGAGGCTGCCGTTCCTGATGACGAGATCGAGCATCGGCCCCCTGTCTACTCCTGTCGCCACGAGCTAGCCGGCGAGGATCCGCCTCACCTCGGCGACACCGTCGACCGCCTCTTCGGTGCTGGCCGACACCGGTGCGAGGTTGACGTGGGTGGCGCCCGCCGCCAGGTACGGCCGGACGCGTGCTGCCACCTCGGCTGGTGAGCCCACCGGCGTGTACCGCTCGAACTTCTCGAACGGGAGCTGGTACAGCCCCTCCATGGCGGCGGCGAGCCGGGCGGGCGTGTCGTCGAAGCTGCACCAGAAGTGCATGCCGTGGTGCCACGCCACCCCGGAACGGCCCTCGGCCGCGGCGACCTGCTCGACCTGGGCCGTCGCGTCCTGGTAGCGCTCGGGCGACACGAAGAGGCCGAGCCAGCCATCGGCCCGGAGCGCCGCCCGCCTGATGGCCGCATCGGAACGCCCGCCGATCACGACCGGGACTGGCGCGGCGGGCGCCGGCAGGATGCGGGCGCCGTCGATGTCGAAGAAGCGGCCGTGGAAGTCGACGGACTCGCCGGCCAGCAGCGGGCGGACCACGTCGAGGCACTCGTCGAGCCGGCGGCCGCGGGTCTTCGGGTCGACGCCACAGACCTCGAGCTCATGGGGGTCCTCGCCTCCGAGGCCGACGCCGAGGGTGAACCGGCCGGGCGCCAGGTTGGCGACGGTGGCGATCTGGCGGGCGGCCGGCACGGGGTGGCGCAGGGCCAGCAGGTAGACGCCGGTCTGCACGCCGATCGAGGTGGCCAGGCCGGCCAGCACCGCTGCCTGCACGATGCCGTCGAAGCCCTGGCCGCCGTGGAAGCTGACGTGGTCGCCCACGGTGAGGCGGTCGAGCCCGGCCGACTCCGCCCGGGCCACACAGGCACGCACTGCCGACGGCTCGCGCTGGAACAGCTCGTAGGGGACTCGCATCCCCACGGTGGCCATCAGCGGTGCACCACTAACTCATGGTGAGGCCGCCGCTCACGGACACGGTCTGGCCGGTCATGTAGGCGGCGTCGTCGGAGCACAGGAAGGCCACGACAGCGGCGATGTCGTCGGGCTGGGCCTCCCGCCGCAGCGGGATGGCCTTGGCCAGCGAGCCGCGCAGGCCCGTCGTCTTGTCCTCGCCGAACTGGGCCAGCAGCGGCGTGTCGGTCGGCCCCGGGCAAACGCAGTTGGCCGTGATCTGGTTGCGGGCCATCTCCCGGGCCAGGGTCTTGGTGAAGGCGATGACGCCGCCCTTGGTGGCGGAGTAGACCGCTTCGCCGGTGGAGCCGACCCGGCCGGCGTCGGAGCCGATGTTGACGATCCGCCCGTCCTTCCGGGGGATCATGTGGGCCTCGAGCACGGCTTTGCAGCAGATGATCTGGCCCTTGAGGTTGACCTCCCAGAGCCGGTCCCAGGTCTCCTCGGTGGAGTCCATGAACGGCTCGATGATGTCGAACCCGGCGTTGTTCACCAGGATGCTGACGGGGCCCAGCAGGTCGCCGATCCGGGCGACGCCGGCGGCCACCTCAGCGCTGCTCGACACGTCCATCCGTATGCCGGCGCTCGTGGTCGGCAGCGCGGCGGCCGTCGCCGAGGCAGTGGCCTCGTCGAGGTCGCACACGGCTACCGAGGCGCCGGCGGCGGCCAGTCGGGCTGCGATGGCGGCGCCGATGCCGCGACCGGCACCCGTCACCATGGCCACACGTCCATCGAGCGTGGTGGTCACTGCTACCTCCCGGAGAAGTCGGACGACCCTAGTGGTCTACAACGTCATGCCCGGCGGGCCCGAGTCCGGCCCGAACCAGGAAGGATGACGCCATGGACCTCGATTGCTACAGCAGCGGCACGCCCTTGGCCCAGGTGCCCCGCCTGGTCACCGACGCCGAGGCCATCGGCTTCAAGGGGATGTGGTTCACCGAGAGCCGGCGTAACCCGTACCTCGCGTCGGGGGCCACGGCCCTGGCGACGAAGCGGATGCTGGTCGGGACCGACATCGCCCTGGCATTCCCCCGGAGCCCCATGGCGACCGCCCAGGCGGCCTGGGACCTGGCCGAGGCCAGCCAGGGGCGCTTCGTCCTGGGGCTCGGCACCCAGGTCAAGGCCCACATCGAGCGCCGCTACTCGACGCCCTTCTCGCACCCCGGTCCCCGGATCCGCGAGTACGTGCTCGCGCTGCGCGCCATCTTCCGGGCCTTCCAGGGTGAGGAGCGCCTGAAGTTCGAGGGCGACCACTACTCGTTCTCGCTGCTGACCGACTTCTTCTCGGCCGGACCGATCGAATGGCCCCGGATCCCGGTCTACATCGCCGGTGTCAACGCCGGCATGGCCCGCATCGCGGGGGAGGTGTGCGACGGCTTCCATGCCCATCCGTTCCACTCGACCAGGTACCTCGACGAGGTCCTTCTGCCCGCGGTGGCCGCTGGCGCCGCCGCGGCCGGCCGGCCCGTCGCCGAGGTCGCCCTGTGTGTCCCGGTGCTCGTCGTGACCGGGGACACTGACGAGGAGCGCGACGCCAGCCGCCAGTCGATCCGGCGCCAGCTCGCGTTCTACGGCTCCACCCGGACCTATGCCCCGGTGTTCGAGCTCCATGGCTGGGCCGACGTCCCCGGCCGGCTCCATGCCCTCCAGGCCGCCGGCGACCTGGCCGGCATGTCGGCCTTGATCACCGACGAGATGCTGGCCACGTACGCGGTCGACGTGCCCTGGGCCCAGCTCGGCCACACCCTTCTCGAGCGCTATTCGGGCAGGGCTGACCGCGTCCTGCCGTACCTCACCGCCGGCGACTGGATCGACCAGCCCGAGCGATTCGACCTCTGGAAGGCCGTCGCCAGCACGGTCAACAACGGCTGAGAGGTCGCCGCGCCACCTCGTGGTCGCCGAGTGACAGAATGCACATACGTGTGTTGACCCGCGCAAACGTCATCGTCATACTCCTGCTCTCGGGCGTAGGGAGCACGCGGGCAGCAGCAGCCTCAGGGGGGCGGTGACGAGATGTTGAAGCTGGTGGGCCGTCGACTGGCGTGGGCGCCGCTCATCCTCCTCATGATCTCGTTCTTCGTCTTCACCCTCGTCGATCTGGCGCCGGTCGACCCGGCCGTCGCCATGGCCGGCAACAATCCTGATCCGGCGCTGATCGCCCAGCTCCGGCACGACTTCCACCTGAGCGACCCGCTGCCGGTGCGCTACGTCCGCTGGCTGGGCCACGCCCTCCACGGGGACCTCGGCAACTCGTACTTCACCCGGCAGCCGGTCGGCCGCTCGGTCTTGGACATGCTGCCGATCAACCTCTCGATGATGCTCGTCGCGGTGGTGATGATCCTCGTCGGCGGTGTGCTCCTGGGTGTGCTCGGCGCGCTGCGACCAGGCAAGATCCTCGACCGGTTGGTCACGGCGGGTGGCTCCGTCGCGGTTGCGGTGCCGCCGTTCTGGCTCGGGCTGCTGATGGTGCTGTACCTGTCGGTGTTCCACCAGGTCTTCCCGGCGATCGGCTACGTGAAGTTCAGCACCTCGCCGTGGGAGTGGCTGAAGCACCTGCTGATGCCCGGCTTCGCCCTCTCCACGCTCCCGATCGCCACCGTGGCCTTGCAGCTCAAGGGCTCCTTGACCGAGACCCTCGGGCGTGACTACATCCTCACCGCCCGGGCCAAGGGCTTGGCCAGCAAGACCATCATCTTCAAGCACGCCCTGCGCAACGCGGCCATCCCGGTCCTCACCGTGTTCGGCTTGCAGGTGGCGTACATCATCGGCGGCTCGGTGATCATCGAACAGGTCTTCGGCATCCCTGGTCTCGGGAGCTACCTGATCACCGCGGCCCAGGCCGGTGACATCAACCCGATCCTCGGCGTCGTGGTCCTCTCAACCATGGTGGTGATCCTGATGAACGCAGCTGTCGACATCGCCTACGGCTTCCTGAACCCGAAGTTGCGGGCATGACCGCCACGCTCGATCTGCCGGTGCTCGCCGCCCCCGAACCTGCTCCGGTTCGGCGTCGGTACCGCGCTCTGCGGCGATTCGCCCGCAACCGGGCTGCCTTCATCGGCGCCCTCGTGCTCGTTGCGCTCGTCGTCGTGGCGGTGTTCGCCCCGCTGATCGCGCCCCACGACCCGTACCACCAGGACCTGCTGCGCCGCTTCCAGCCGCCCGGGCGCGGGGGCGTGCTGGGGTCCGACGACTTCGGCCGCGACCAGCTCAGTCGTCTCATCTTCGGGGCGCGTGCGTCGCTGATCTTCTCGTTGCTGGCGATGGCCGTCGCGGTGATCATCGGCCTGCCCCAGGGCCTGGCCGCCGGCTTCCTGGGCGGGAAGGTCGATACGGCGCTGGGCCGCCTGAACGACACCTTGCTGGCGGTGCCCGCCATCCTCCTCGCCATCGTGGTGGTCGGTGCCCTCGGGCCCAGCCTGGTCAACGCCTCCTTCGCGGTGGGTCTGGTCACGGCACCGCGGTTCTTCCGCATCGTCCGGGCGGTCACCCAGGACGTCAAGGGTGAGACCTACATCGAGGCGTCGCGCGCGCTCGGCTCGACGACGCGGCGGACGGTTCTCCACGACGTGGTGCCAAACGTGCTCGGCCCGCTGATCGTGCAGTTCGCCATCGGTCTGGGCACCGCGGTCACGGCCGAGGCCAGCCTGAGCTTCATCGGCCTCGGGATCCGCCCCCCCACGGCGAGCTGGGGCGGGATGCTCCAGATGGCGGCCGCCAACATGACCCAGGCTCCGTTCCTCGTCTATCCGCCCGGCATCATGATCGCCATCACCGTCATGGCGTACTTGATGGTGGGTGACGGGCTGCGGACCGCCTTCGGCACCACCCGCAGTGCCGTCAGTGAAGGGACCAAGGCATGACGGTCGACGGCGCGCTGCTCCTGGATGTCGACGGGCTGACCGTCGAGTTCAACGGGCCCAACGGCTGGGTTCGGGCCGTGGAGGACGTCTCGTTCCAGGTCCACGCCGGCGAGATCGTCGGGCTGGTGGGCGAGTCGGGCTCGGGCAAGACGGTCACGTCGCTCGGGGTGCTCGGCCTCACTCGGGCCCAGGGTGGCCGGATGCCCCATGGGCGTGTGGTCTTCGAGGGCACCGACCTGGTCACCCTCGACGACAAGGCGCTGAACCGGATTCGTGGTCGGCGGATCGGCATGGTGTTCCAGCAGCCGATCCGGAGCCTCAACCCGGCGTTCACCATCGGCGAGCAGATCGCCGAGACGATTCGCCATCACGAAGGGATCTCCCGCTCGGATGCCTGGGCGCGGACGGTGACCTTGCTCGACAAGGTGCACATCCCCGAGCCGGCCAAGCGGGCCCGGCAGTTCCCGCACGAGTTCTCCGGTGGCATGTGCCAGCGGGCGATGATCGCCATGGCCCTGTCGTGCTCACCGAGCCTGTTGATCGCCGACGAACCGACGACCGCCCTCGACGTGACCGTACAAGCGGTCGTGCTCGACCTCATGCGCGAGATCCAGGCCGAGACCGGGGTGGCCATCCTCTTCATCAGCCACGACCTTGGTGTGATCGCTGACATGGCCGACACCGTGGCCGTCATGTACGCCGGCCAGGTGGTCGAGCGGGCAAGCGTCGAAGAGCTGTTCATCTCGCCCCGCCATCCCTACACGGCCGGACTGATGGCTGCCGTTCCCCGGGTCGGTCAGGGCCGCCAGCTGGTGGCGATCGAGGGCAACGTGCCCGACCCCGGGAACTATCCGACCGGTTGCCGCTTCCACAACCGCTGCGAACATGCTGTTGCGATGCGGTGCGACACCGACCTGATCCCCCTGTTGCCGGCCGGCGAGGCCCACGACTCCCGCTGCGTCCGCACGAGCGAGCTCATGCTCGAAGGCGTGGTGGTCGCATGAGCCTGCTCGAGGCCAAGCACCTGACCAAGCGCTTCGCCGTCAAGCGGAACCTGTTCGGCCGGGTCACCGAATGGTTCACTGCAGTCGACGACGTGTCGTTCACCGTCGAGCAAGGCGAGACCCTGGCCCTGGTGGGCGAGTCGGGCGCTGGCAAGTCGACCACGGGCCGCATGGCGCTGCGGCTCATCGAGCCCGACATGGGCGAGGTCCGGTTCGAGGGCGAGGACCTGCTGGCCCTCGACGGTCCGGCGATGCGCAAGCGGCGCCAGGACATGCAGATGATCTTCCAGGACCCGTTCAGCTCGCTGGCCCCTCATCGAACCATCGGCGAGGCCGTGGCCGAGCCGCTGCTCGTGCACTTCGGCATGGGCAGCAAGGAGCGGTTGGCGATCGCCGCCGGCCTGCTCGACCGGGTCGGGTTGAGCGCTGCGGTGCGGGAGCGCTACCCCAGTGAGCTGTCCGGTGGCCAGCTGCAGCGAGTTGCCATCGCCCGCGCCCTCACGCTCGAGCCAAAGCTCATCGTCTGCGACGAGCCCGTCGCTGCCCTCGACGTGTCGGTCCGGGCCCAGGTGCTCAACCTCATGCACGACCTCCAGGCCGAGCGAAAGCTCGCCTATCTGTTCGTCTCCCACGACCTGGCCCTCGTGGAGGTCATCGCCGATCGCGTCGCCGTCATGTCGCACGGCCGCATCGTCGAGGAAGGTCCCTCCGCCGAGCTGTTCCGCTCACCCAAGACCGAGTACACCGCCGAGCTCCTCAGCGCCGTTCCCCGTCCGGTGCCGCGCTCACTGCGCGCCCCGGCGACGACACTGGGCTGATCCGGCGATGGGCCTCGTCGATGAGCTCCTCGCTCACCCGGGGCTCTATCTCGGCGTCGACCGGGTCACGGGCACCGAGGAGTCCGGCGTGGCTCGCATGGTCGTGACCGCGCTGCCCGGGCAGAGCGGGGTGACGTTGGACTACGAGGTGCTCAACGCCGGGAAGCCCGACCGCCTGCGGGCCCATGTCGAGCACACGGTGATCGCCCGCACGCACGGTGGCGGCACCGTGATGGTGATCGGCCACCCGCATGCCGATTCGGTCGCCATC
>JAEKLB010000126.1 GCA_019510095.1 Acidobacteriota bacterium
CGGGAATCGCCCGCATCGACTCCCGCCGGACGTCCGCGTACGTGTCGGGCAGCACACCGGCGCCACCTCGACGGGGTCCGGTGTTCCGGGACGACGTGGCCAGGGCCGGCCCCGACGACGAGGAGCCGCCGCCGACACCTCGACGCCGGGGTGAGCCGCTGCGGGCCCGCTGATGGCAACCGCCGAGTCGGTGCGGGCCACCGGCTTGGCGGCCGGGCTCGACGCCGTCGGCGTGGCCACCGCCGGCCGGTTCGACGACGTGCGACAGGTCCTGGAGTCGCGCAAGGCGGAGGGCCTCCACGGCGGGATGCAGTTCACCTACCGGAACCCGGCACGGTCGACCGACCCTGGCCGAGCGGTGCCCGGGGCCCGTTCACTCGTGGTCGGCGCCCGCCGCTACCGGCGAGCCGATGCACCAGCGCCCGACCAGCCTGCCGGCGCCGTGGCTCGCTACGCGCGTCGGGACGAGTACGCCGGCTTGCGACGGTCGCTCGACGCGGTTGCGGGTGAGTTGCGGGGCGACGGGTGGCGGGCGCGGGTCATCTGCGACGACAACGCGCTGGTCGACCGGGCAGCGGCGCGCCGGGCCGGGCTCGGCTGGGTTGGCAAGAACACCAACGTGCTGGTTCCCGACGCCGGCTCGTGGTTCGTGCTGGGCTCGGTGGTGACCGACGCGCCCCTTGTCGACGCCGACCCACCGGCGGCGGCCGACGGATGCGGCTCCTGCACGCGGTGCATCGATGCCTGCCCCACCGGTGCCATCGTCGCGCCCGGCGTCCTCGACGCCCGCCGTTGCCTGGCCTGGCTCGTCCAAGCCGAGGGGACCTTCCCCGTCGAGCACCGCGAGGCGCTCGGTGATCGGCTCTATGGATGCGACGACTGCCAGGAGGTCTGCCCGCCGAACCGGGTCGTCGACCGGCGGGGCATCGAGCGGGAGGCTGACGACGATCAGGCGTGGGTGCCGTTGCTCGAGCTGCTCGCCACCAACGACGAGGACCTGCTGGCCCGCCATGGCCGGTGGTACATCGCCGGGCGCGACCCCCGCCACCTTCGTCGCAACGCGCTGGTGGCGCTCGGCAACGTCGGCGACCCCGCCGATGGCCAGGTGCTGGCGACCATCGAGCGGTATGCCACCGGCGACGACGCCCTCCTGGTCGAGCACGCCGCTTGGGCGGCCGCTCGGTTGGCTTCCCGCCGATGAGGAAGCACCTGCTGGTCACCAACGACTTCCCGCCCGACACCGGCGGCATCGAGACGTTGTTGTGGGAGCTCTGGCGCCGGCTGCCGCCAGAGTCGTTCGCGGTGCTCACCACCTCGGGTGGCGCCGGCGCGGCCGAGTTCGATCGGTCGCAGCCCTATCGCATCGAGCGGACGGGGGGCTCGGTGTTGCTCCCCACGCCCGGGATCGTCCGGCGCGTCCGACGCCTGGCGGCCGAGACCGGTGCGGAGCTGGTGATGGTCGATCCGGCGGTGCCGCTGGGCGTGGCGGCTCCCCGCCTGGGCCTGCCGTATGGCGTCTTCATGCACGGCTCCGAGCTCGCCGGTCGCATCGTGGTGCTCCAGCGGGCGGTGGGCGCCGTCTTGCGGGGGGCTGAGCTGGTCGTCGCCGCCGGGTCGTACCCGGCGGCCGAGACGGTGCGCTTGACCGGTTCGCGTCCACCACCGATCACGGTTGTGCCATGTGGCGTCGACGCCGCCCGGTTCCGGCCCTTGTCGGCGGGCGAGCGGCGTGCCGCGAGGCGCCGCTTCGGGCTGCCGGAGGACGGCATCGTCGTGGCCGGCCTGAGCCGGCTGGTGCGCCGCAAGGGCTTCGACGTCCTCATCGAGGCGGTCCAGGAGCTCGACGACGTGACCCTCGTCATCGGCGGGTCGGGTCGCGACCGCGGGCGGCTGGAACGGCTGGCCGGCACGGGGGTCGTCTTCGCCGGCCGTGTCCCCGATGGCGACCTGCCCGCGTTCTACGGCTGCGCCGACGCGTTCGCCATGCTCTGCCACGACCGATGGGGTGGGCTCGAGAAGGAGGGCTTCGGGATCGTGTTCGTCGAGGCCGCCGCGTGCGGGGTGCCCCAGGTG
>JAEKLB010000041.1 GCA_019510095.1 Acidobacteriota bacterium
TCTTACCCTCGTCGATCAACTCGCGACTCGACATCCCAGCTGTGATCGTCGGCTATCCCCAGGCACTTGAGGAAATCTTGTTCGGAAATGGTCACGAGAAGCGCCTGGCATGCACGTTGAGCACCAGGCCGATGGCAGCGAACATGGTCAGCGTCGAGGACCCACCGTAGGACATGAAGGGCAGCGGGATGCCCGTGATCGGCATGATGCCCATGGTCATGCCCATGTTCTCGAACACCTGGAACAGGAGGATGGCCAGTACGCCGACGCAGACGAGCGTGCCAAAGCCGTCCCGGGCCACCACGGCGGCGTGCCACACCCGCCAGCCCATCACCGCGTAGAGCAGGAGCAGGGTGGCTGATCCGGCGAAGCCCAGCTCCTCCCCCACCACGGTGAAGATGAAGTCGGTGTGCTGGTAGGGGACGTAGCGGAGCTTGGTCTGGGTGCCCTTGAAGAGGCCGGCCCCTCGAAGGCCGCCGGCGCCGATGGCCGTCTCGGCCTGCTGGGCGTTGTAGGCCGCCTGCGACCGCTCGGCGGTGGGGCTGGCGAAGTAGGTGAGGCGATCGCGCTGGTAGTTCTTGATGAGACCGAGCTGGAACACCGAGATGGCACCGATCACCGCGATGAGGGCGAGGACGGCCAGCTGGCGACCAGAGGCACCGGCGACGAGCAGCATGGCGGCGAGCACCGCCACGAACACCATCAACGAGCCCAGGTCGGGCTGCAGCAGGATGAGGCCAGCCGGCAGGCCCAGGACCAGCAGGCAACCCACGACCGAGCGGGCGTCGAGCTCCGACCGAGGCGTGGCGCACAGGCCCGCCAGCAGGAGGACCACGGCCAGCTTGGTGAACTCCGCTGGCTGCACCTGAAACGATCCGATGGCGAACCATGAATGGGCGCCGTTCACCGAGACGCCGAGCGGCGACAGCACGGCCAGCAACATCAGCGCGCAGCCGAAGTAGAACACCGGCGCCAGCTCGCGGTAGTGGCGGTAGTCGATGAAGGCGACAGCGGTCATGAGGCAGAGGCCGAGGATGACGAAGATCAGCTGGCGCACGAGGTAGGTGGCCGATGCCAGGCCGGTCACGCCCACCGTGCTCCGAGTGGCGCTGTAGACCATCAACACGCCGAGGAAGGCCACGGCCAGAGTGGCGCCCACCAAGGCGACGTCGAGATGGCGCCACGGGGAGGACGGGTTGCGGCGGAAGCTGGCTGCGGGGTTGCCGATCGGGACCGACGTCATCAGTCCCCCGCCCCGTTGAGCTGCACGAAGGTCGCCGGGCCGTTGCCGCCGTCGACGCCGGCGATGGCGCTGAAGACCCGGCGGGCGACCGGCGCGGCCGCGGACGCGCCGAAGCCCGACTGCTCCATCACGACGGCCACTGCGTAGCGCGGATCGGACGTCGGGCCGTAGCCGACGAAGAGCGCCGTGTCCTGCTTCGGCTTGGCCTGGGCCGTGCCGGTCTTGCCGGCGATCCCGTAGGAGCGCAGCGGGAAGGAGGCGAAGGCGTTGAAGGCGGTGCCGTCCGGATCGGAGACCACGCCCGCCAGTCCGGCCATGATCGGTTGCCGGACCTGCGGCGACAGTGCGAGGGAGTCGGGCAGCACACGCGGCGCGATGTCCCGGACAACGGTGCCGTCCTGGCGCTGGACCCGCAGCGCGATGTTCGGCGAGAAGCGAGTGCCGCCATTGGCGTAGGTGGCATAGGCGTTTGCCAGCTGGATCGGCGTCACGCCCAGCTCACCCTGGCCGATGGCGAGATTGACGTTGTCACCCTCGAACCACCCGCCGGTGGGATACAGCTTCGGCTTGGTGCGATGCAGCTCGGCGCGGGTCTCGGGGGTCGGCACCCGGCCCTCGGACTCCCCCTGCAGCGGCACGCCCGTCTTGCGACCGAAGCCCAAGGCCGCGGCCGACTCCTGGATCGGGGTCTCGCCGAAGTGACCGGACTTCCTGCGCTGCCAGAACATGCTGCCCAAGTTGTAGAAGTAGACGTCGGACGAGACGGTGAGCGCACGCCGGAAGTCGACGCGGCCGAAGGCCCGGCTGCCGGCGTTGTGCCGGATGCACGATGTTCCCACGCACTCCTTGATCTCGAAGCTCCCGGTGTCGTTGTAGGTGTAGTTGGGCGAGACCAGGCCGGTGCGCATCGCGGCATCGGCGGTGACCAGCTTCCACGTCGATCCGGGCGCGTACTGACCCTGGATCGCCCGGTTGATGAACGGTGCGCCCGAGCTCGGGCTGAACAGCTTGGCTGCTTCCGCCTTCGAGACGCCGTTGGCGAGACCCGGGAGGTCGAACGTCGGGTACGACGCCATGGCGACCACCGAGCCTTCCTTGGCGTCGAGCACGACGACAGCCCCGGCATCGGCGACCAGAAGACCCTTGTCCTTCTCGAACGGGCGACCGCGCGCGGCGGCGAGGCCCTGCGACAACGACGCCTCCGCCCTCGCCTGGACGTTGATGTCGAGCGAGAGCACGAGGTCGCTGCCCTGGACCGGTCCTCGGCGGGACAGCGTGCGGATGGGCGTTCCCTTGGCGTCGACCTCGATCCGCTCCTCCCCTGCCGCCCCGCGGAGCTCCTTCTCGTAGGTCCGCTCGACACCGGCCTTCCCGATCTGGTCACCGAGCTGGTACTCCCCCTGGTTGTCGGCCATGTCGGTGTCGTTGACCTCACCCACGTAGCCGAGCACGTGGGCGGCCAGGCTGCCATGGGGGTACTCGCGCACAGCGACGGTGCGAGCCACCACCCCAGGGAAGTCCTCCTGCCGTTCGCGAAGGGTCACCATCGTCGGCTCGGGCACATCCTCGGCAAGAGGAACCGGTGTGTACGGGCTCACCGTCACGTCGTCGAGCCGCCGACTCAGCTCGACGTCCGGGATATGCAACACCCGCGAGAGTCGCTCGAGGAGTGGAGCCCGCTCGTCGGCCGTCAGTCTCGAGCGGTCGACGGCGACCACGTTCGACGCCCGGTTGTCGACGAGCACCACTCCGTTCCGATCGAGGATGCGGCCCCGCGGCGCGGCGACCTTGACGACGCGCACCTGGTTCTGCTTCGCCTGCAGCTTGAACTGCGGTGCCGTCAGCACCTGCAAGTACCACAGTCGCGCCAACAGCGCCGCGAACAGCGAGAGCCCGACGACCCCAACGATGAGCAGCCGGAGCCGCGGTGAGTCAGGCATGCCGTTACCTGGTCAACAGGATGGCGCCGCGCTGCTCGACGTCGAAGGTCCATCGCATGGCCCGGATGGCCAGCGGGCTGAGCACGGCGTCGAGCACGGCCACCATGGCGACCACGGTGACGAGCCGGGTGGAGATCAGTTGGGTCTGCCCCACGACGGCGCCGAGCCCGGCGTACAGGAGGATCCCTGCGGCCGCGGCCACGCCGGTGGTCAACATCGGGATCCACCAGGTGGCATGCAGGATCCGCGCCTGGAAGATGCCGACGGACCAGCCCACGAGGCAGTAGGCGAGCGCAGACAGGCAGAACGGGGTCTGGAGGAAGCAGTCGGCCAGCAGCCCGGCCATGAAGCCCATGGTCGCGCCCCGGTCGGCGCCGCCCACCAGGCCGGCGGAGATGGCGAGGAGCAGGAGGACGTCCGGGGCCGTGTCGAGCACCCGGAACTGCGGCATGACCGCCGTGTGCAGGACAGCCGCCACTAGCAACACCGGCGGGATGCGCAACGAGGGCGACATCTGGCTAGGCCCCGTTCCTGATCTTGGTCTTGACCACCTTGACGAACCGTAAGTGGGCCAGGTCGGCAGCGGGGCGCAGCTCGACGTGCTGCTCGAGCTCCCCCGGGGGTGACGACGCGCTGGTCACCCGGCCGACCGGGATGCCCGCCGGATAGAGGTCGCTGCCACCTTCGAGCCCCGACGTGAAGGCCAGGTCGCCCCGAGCGACCTTGGCGTTGGTGGCGATGAATCCGACCCCCAGCTGGCGGCGTGGGCCCTCGCCGTCGGCAATGCCCGACTCGCCTGAGGGCAGCAACCGCACGCCGACCGACGAGGAGGGGTCGGAGACCAGGCGGACGAGGCTGCGCCGGCCCGAGACCTCGACCACGTGGCCGACCAGGCCGGCACCGGTCACCACCGGCATCCCGGTCCGGACGCCGTGGTTCGTTCCACGATCGAGCTCGATGGTCTGCTCGAAGTTGGAGACTGGCGCCGACACCACTCGGGCAGCCACCGTCGGCAGGTTCCCGAGGTAGTCGAGCCCGTTCAGCTCGATCAGTGCCTTCCGCTCTGCTTCGGCATCAGCGGACCGGAGCCGCTGGCCCTCGAGATCGGCGATGCGGGCCCGCAGTCGTGCGTTCTCGTCCTTCAGGTCGCCGTAGTCGGTGATCCCGCTGAACGCATTGCCGACCGGCGACAGCACCTTGTCGGCCCCGTCGCGCACCGGCGCCAGCGCGTCGGTGGCGACCCGCCGTACGTCGCCGATGATCCCGCTGTCCTGGCCGCGGAAGTCGAGGGTGATGACCGTCATCGACGTCAGGACGAGGAAGACCAGCGTGGCCCGGGAGCGGCCGTTCCGCCGGGAGAGCGCCAAGAGGCCGACCCTTAGCGGCTAGAGGATGAGAACAGGACGCCCTTCAGCGCCTCGAACTCCTCGAGCGACTGGCCAGAGCCAATGGCAACCGCGTGCAGCGGGTTGGGCGCCAGCATGATCGGCATCCCCGTCTCGGCCTGCAGCCGCTCGGGCAGCCCGAGCAGCAGGGCGCCGCCGCCGGCGAGCGTGATCCCCTGCTCCATGATGTCGGCGGCCAGCTCGGGCGGCGTCTTGTCGAGGGTGACCTTGACGGCATCGACGATCGCGGAGACCGGCTCCTCGATGGCCTCGCGAATCTCCTCGGTCGAGGTGATGATCGTCTTCGGAAGCCCGGTGACGAGGTCGCGGCCACGGATCTCGGCGGTGAGCTCCTCCTCGAGGGCCCACGCCGACCCGAGGGTGATCTTCACCTCCTCCGCGGTGCGCTCGCCCAGGGCGAGGCTGTACTCCTTCTTGATGTACTGCATGATCGCTTCGTCGAGCTCGTCGCCGGCGACGCGCACCGACTGACTGGCCACGATGCCGCCGAGGGAGATGACGGCGACCTCGGTGGTGCCACCACCGATGTCGACGATCATGTTCCCCGTGGGCTCCTGCACCGGTAGCCCGGCGCCGATGGCGGCCGCCATTGGCTCCTCGATGATGTAGGCCGGCTTGCGGGCACCGGCGTACTCGGCCGCCTCCTGCACTGCCCGCTGCTCGACCCCGGTGATGCCGGAGGGGACGCAGATGACCATGCGCGGCTTCACCCACCGGCGCTGGTGCACCTTGTGGATGAAGTAGCGGAGCATCTTCTCGCAGATCTCGAAGTCGGCGATGACGCCGTCCTTGAGGGGCCGGATGGCCTGGATGTGGCTCGGCGTGCGGCCGATCATCCGCTTGGCCTCGAGACCGACGGCCAGCGGGCGCCCATCACGCACGTTCACCGCCACCACTGACGGCTCATCGAGGACGATGCCGCGGCCGCGGACGTACACGAGTGTGTTGGCAGTGCCGAGATCGACGGCCATGTCGCGGCCCATCAAGTCTCGGAACATCGAATCGGTCATCGTCGCCCCATCCTGCGGATGGTGCGCCATGACAAGGTCACTGTGCTGATGGTGCGCTCGCTGCGCTCGCTCACTGGGGCCCTCCGCGTGGCCGGGTGGAACTGACCAAGGGTAGGTGGCCCCCTTCATCCCGACAAGGCGCGGGATGCACCGACAATCATTGATTTGGGAAGAAGATCCCGATTTCTCGCTCGGCCGATTCAGGTGAGTCGGAGCCATGCACCAGGTTCTCGGTGAGGAGAATGCCGAGATCGCCGCGGATCGTGCCCGGGGCCGCGTCTCTCGGGTTGGTCGATCCCATCAGGGTCCGAACGACCTTGAAGGTGTCTTCCGGGCCCTCGACCACGAGGAGCATCGCCGGGCCGCGAGTGATGAACGACACCAGATCGGCAAAGAAGGGCTTGCCCTCGTGCTCGGCGTAGTGGCGCCGGGCGGTGGCCTCGTCGATCGTGCGCAGCTCGGCCCCGACCAGTCGAAGGTTCTTCCGCTCGAGCCGAGCGATGATCTCCCCGACCAGGCCGCGCTCCACGGCGTCGGGCTTGCAGATGACGAAGGTCCGGTCGGCGCTCATGGGCGCGGCAAGTTAGCGGCCGAGTGCTCTTCTGGCCTCACTGACGACGTACAGCGACCCGGTCACGACCACGATGTCGTCGGCCGCCGCCTGGCCGAGCGCCCGCCGGACGGCATCGGCGACCCGCGGCACGACCTCGACGTCGATGCCGAGCGTGGTCGCGGCGGCGGCGACGTCCTCGGCCGGAAGGCCCCGGGGCCAGTCGGGCCGGCAGGCGATCACCATCCGGGCCTTGCTGGCGTCGACCGCCTCCAGCAGTTGCAGCGGGTCGTGGGGCCGGAGGGTCCCGACCACGAGGATGCGCTCGCCGCCCACCGCGAACTCGTCGAGCGTCGCCGCGAGGGCGCGACCTCCGTGGGTGTTGTGGGCGCCATCGACGACGACGAGCGGCGAGCGGCCGACGATCTCGAATCGCCCGGGATTGGTGATCGACCCGAGCGCCTCCTCGACCACGTCCTGGCCGAGCGCCCGCCCGAAGAACGCCTCCGCCGCGGCGACGGCCACCGCCGCGTTCTCGC
Source organism: Acidobacteriota bacterium (assembly GCA_019510095.1). Classification (GTDB taxonomy): domain Bacteria; phylum Actinomycetota; class Acidimicrobiia; order Acidimicrobiales; family CADCSY01; genus JAEKLB01. Next base: position 6,689 of record JAEKLB010000041.1, read on the forward strand.
CCTGGTGGGCGCCGTGCAGCGACAGGAACACGTCGTCGTACCGGGCATGGGGCGTCACCACATCGATGAGGCGGCCGCCGAGCGCGACCCGGTTGGCCTCGCAGCCGAAGTCGCGGTCGCGCAGCCAGAGCGCAGCGGGCTGCTCCCCCTCGAAGATCGGCACGATCTCGGGATCGGTCTCCCCGAGCACGAGCGTGGCACCTGGCTTGATGATGCCGGCCTTCTCGTAGGCGATGTCAGCACGCGTCGGCCCGATCACCTCGATGTGGTCGAGGCCGACGTTGGTGACGACGGCGACCGCCCCGTCGACGACGTTGGTGCCATCCCACCGCCCACCCATGCCGACCTCGACCACGGCGACGTCGACGGCGACCTCGGCGAACCAACGAAAGGCGACCGCCTCGACCAGCTCGAAGTAGGTCGGTGGGTCGTCCACGAGCGGCAACACCCGGGCGACCGCCTCGAGGACCTCGGCGAAGCTCTCGTCGTCGATCGGCTCGAGGTTGCGGGCGATTCGCTCGTTGACCCGACCGAGGTCAGGGCTGGTGTAGGTGCCCACCGACAGGTTCTGGGCGGCGACCAGGGCGGCGATCATGCGCACCACCGATCCCTTGCCGTTGGTGCCGGTGACGTGGATCGCCGGCTGGGCGTCCTGCGGGTCGCCCAGCACCGAGCAGAGCCCACGCATGCGGTCGAGCGTCGGCCCGGTCTCGACCGGGCGGGACAGCACCAGCCGCTCGTAGTCGATCTGGTCGGCGAGGAAGCGCAGCGCATCCTCGTACGACCAAGTCACGAGGGGTTTCTAGTCGGTGGGTCAGACGGCGATGACCACCGGCAGGTCGAGATCGGCCAGCTTGGCCCGGGCGGAGTCGGCCATCTTCGACGCCCGCACCTTGGCCAGGTCGGTCACGTGCTCGACCGTCGGGCGGGCGGCATCGACCGCCGCCTCGATCTTGGGCCTGGCTGCTCTGGACGCCGCCCTCGATGCCTGGGTCGCCCGGTCCCGGGCGACCTCGGCGGCCGCCTCAGCCGCCGGCCGCGCCGCCTCGGCGAGCGCACCGATGGTGGCGCCCACACCGGAGAGCCCCGCCTTCTTGGCCTTGGCCAGCCGCTTCTTCATCTTCCGCCTGTCCCGCCGGTCGAGCAGCAGCCCAAAGGCGGCGCCAGCCAAGGCAGCCTCGCCCGCCGCCTTGGCGACAGCCGGCCCCACCTGGTCGAGGTCGTCGTCGCCCTGCACCTCCTGCACCGCCTTGACCGCGGCACCAACGGCCGCACCGATCACGATGCCCTTCCACAGCTTGTTCATGGGGGTGCCCTACCCCCGCGGGTCCGCCTAGGAAGCCGCTCGCCGAGGTCGCTGGGCCTTGGGGGCCTCGGCGCGGGGCACCAGGGTGGGGTTGACCTTCTCCCGGACCACCTGGCGGGTGATGACCACCTTGCCGATGTCAGTGCGGCTCGGCAGGTCATACATGGTGTTGAGCAGCACTTCCTCGAGGATCGCCCGCAAGCCGCGGGCACCGGTGCCCCGGAGCAGGGCTTGCTCGGCGATGGCCTCGAGCGCGTCGGGGGCGAACTCGAGCTCGACGTCCTCGAACTCGAAGTGGCGCTGGTACTGCTTGACGTAGGCGTTCTTGGGCTCGACCAGGATGCGGCAGAGGTCGTCGCGGTCGAGGTTGGAGACCGGGCCGATGACGGGCAGGCGGCCGACGAACTCGGGGATCAGCCCGAACTTCAGGAGGTCCTCGGGCAGCACCTTGGAGAGGATCTCCCCGAGGTCCTTGTCCTCCACCCGGCGGACATCGGCACCGAAGCCAACGCCCTTGCGACCGATGCGGCTCTCGATGATCTTCTCGAGGCCGGCGAATGCGCCACCGCAGACGAACAGGATGTTGGTCGTGTCGATCTGGATGAACTCCTGGTGGGGGTGCTTGCGCCCGCCCTGGGGCGGCACCGACGCCACCGTTCCCTCGAGGATCTTCAGCAGCGCCTGCTGCACACCCTCGCCGGAGACGTCGCGCGTGATCGACGGGTTCTCGCTCTTGCGGGCGATCTTGTCGATCTCGTCGATGTAGATGATGCCGGTCTCGGCCTTCTTGACGTCGTAGTCGGCCGCCTGGATCAGCTTGAGCAGGATGTTCTCGACGTCCTCGCCCACGTAGCCGGCCTCGGTGAGGGCGGTGGCGTCGGCGATGGCGAACGGGACGTTGAGCATGCGAGCGAGCGTCCGGGCCATCTCGGTCTTGCCGCAGCCGGTGGGGCCCAGCAGCAGGACATTGGACTTGGCCAGCTCGACTTCGGCATCGTGCGGTCCGCCGGTGGCGCCACCGAACTGCACCCGCTTGTAGTGGTTGTAGACGGCGACCGACAGGATCCGCTTGGCGTGCTCCTGCCCGACGATGTAGTCGTCGAGGAAGTTGTGGATCTCCCGAGGCTTGGGCAGATCCTCGAAGTGGAGCTCTGCGGTCTCGGAGAGCTCCTCCTCGATGATCTCGTTGCAGAGATCGATGCACTCGTCGCAGATGTAGACGCCAGGCCCGGCGATGAGCTTCTTGACCTGCTTCTGTGACTTCCCGCAAAACGAGCACTTGAGCAGGTCTCCCCCGCCCTCGCCGATCCTCGCCATCGCTGGTCCGTCCCCCTCAGTCCGTGGCCGCTACGTGAGGGCCGTGGCCGCCGCGCCAGCCGGAGCCAGCTCTCGAGCAGAGATCACCTCGTCGATGATGCCGTACTCCTTGGCCTCAGCCGCGGACAGGATGAAATCGCGGTCGGTGTCCTTGTGGATCCGCTCGACCGGCTGGCCGGTGTGGCGGGCCAGGATCTCGTCGAGCTGGGTCCGCATCCGGTCGATCTCCTTGGCCGCCAGCTCGATGTCGACGGCCTGGCCCATGGCCTGGGCGTACGGCTGGTGCAGCAGCACCCGGGCGAGAGGCAGCGCCAGGCGCTTGCCCGGCGTGCCCGCCGCCAGCAGCACCGCCGCCGCCGAGGCCGCCTGCCCGAAGCAGATGGTGGAGATCTCCGGGCGGATGTAGCACATGGTGTCGTAGATGGCGAAGAGGGCCGTGATGTCGCCCCCCGGCGAGTTGATGTAGAGCTGGATGTCCTTCTCGGGATTCTCCGACTCGAGGTGCAGGAGCTGCGCGCACACCAGGTTGGCGATGGTGTCGTCGATGGGGGTGCCGAGGAAGATGATGTTCTCCTTCAGCAGCCGCGAGTAGAGATCGAAGGCCCGCTCGCCCCGGTTGGTCTGCTCGACGACCGTGGGCACGAGGTAGTTCAGTCCTCGCAGGCGATCACTCACTCGTGCGCTCCTCTTCTTCGGTGTTGTCGTCGGAGGCGGGCGGCTCGAGGAGCTTGCGGTCGACGGTGTTGCCGTCGGGGTCAACGACCTCGGCGCTCTCGACCAGCCATTCGAGTGCCTTGCTCCTCTGGAGATCCGAGCGTACCGCCCCGATCCGCCCAGCCCGTTCGAACTCGGCCCGAACCTCATCGGCCGATTGCCCCACTTGGGGAGCGATCCGCTCGAACTCGGCGTGGAGCGCCTCGTCGTCGATCTCGACGGCCTCGGGATGGGCGTCGACCACCGCTCTGATGGCGAGATCGGCCTTCACCGCGCCGGTGGCCTGGACCCGGAGGTCGTCGAGGAACTCCTGCGGCGACATGCCGCTCTCCTCCACCTGGTACTGGAGCCATTGCTCGAGCGTGATGCCCTGGTGCGAGAGGCGATGGCTGAGATCCTCGATGCGACGGGTGATCTCGCCGTTGACCATTGCCTCGGGCGGCTCGTCGGTCACCAGCTCGACCAGCGCGTCGAGGGTGCCCTGGCGCAGCGCCAACGCAGCCTGCACCCGCTTGATCCCCTCCATCCGCCGCACCAGGTCGTCGCGCAGCTCGACGAGGGTGTCGAACTCGGAGACCTCTGCGGCCCACTCGTCGCTCTCGTCGGGGAGGACCTTCTCCTTGACCTCCTTGACCAGCACCCGGAACGACAGGGGCTCGGTCTGCTCCGGGTCGGGATGTGCTGCGTCGAACACGAGGATGTCGCCGACCTTGGCCCCGGTGACGTGCTCGTCGAGCTCAGGGACCGCCGTGCCGCTGCCGACCTCGTACAGGTAGTCGTCGGCGGTGAGGCCCTCGATGGGCTGCCCGGCCTGCGAGGCGGCGATGTCGATGCTGACGTAGTCGCCCTCCTGGGCAGGGCGATCGACCGTCTCCAGGGTGCCCGACTGATCGCGCAGCCGGTCGAGCTGTGACGCGATGTCGTCATCGGTGACGAGGGGACTGGGCACCTCGACCCGCAGGCCGTTGTAGCCCTGGATGGTGATCTTGGGCCGGACCTCGACGACGGCGTCGAAGGTCACCGGACCCGCCTCCTGACCAGCCGTGATGTCGATCTCGGGCGGGGCGATGACGTCGACGTCGTGCTCGTCGACAGCCCGCACGTAGTACTCCGGGAGCGACTCCCGCAGCGCGTCCTGCCGGGCTGCCTCCGTTCCGATGCGGGCCTCGAGGATGCGGCGCGGCACCTTGCCCGGCCGGAACCCCGGGATCCGCACCTCCTTGGCGATCCGCCGGAACGCAGCATCGAGAGCGGAGTCGAACTCCTGCTCGTCGACCTCGACGGTGACCTTGACCTTGTTGCCTTCGAGTGCTTCGACCGTCGATTTCATCCGGGGCGGGAGTGTACCGGCGCCCCTCCCCGACGCTTTCGGGGGGTCGGTGCCCGATTTTTCCCTTCAGATCCTTGCGCGGCCTGCCGATGGACGGTAACCATTCCGTAACACAACCCAGACCCGAGTCGCGGTCGTCACCGAACGACGCGCCTGCCTGGCCGCTGCTCAACCGACCACCTTCTCTACGGGAGACAGCCAGTGACCTCTTCGCTTCGACGCGCCCTCGCGCGCCTGCTCGTACCCGCCGTCCTGCTCGTGCTCGTGCCCACCTTGTGGGCGGGGCCGGCGAGCGCCACCAGCGCCCCCACCGAGCGGCGGGCCAACTACCTCTGGGCCCACAGCAACGAGCTGCGCAGGAGCTACGGCCTGCCCAGCCTCCAGCCCCTCGCTCCGGTGATGAGCAGGGCCCGCGCCCTGGCTGCCAGCCTGGCCGCCCGCCGGGTGCTGCAGCACTCCGATCTCCGCCAGGTGTCCCCCGCCTGGACCGCCGTGGGCGAGAACATCGGCCGCAGCAGCACGATCCAGGACGTCACGGCCCGCCTCTTCGCCTCCCCCCACCACCGGGAGAACATCCTCAACGGGATGTACACCCGGACCGGCGTGGGCACCGCCCGGGCCGGCGACGGCACCATCTACGTCGTCCAGCTGTTCTGGCGGGGCTGATTCGGCTCGCCCCCGGGCCGAGTTCTGGAGTCTGAGTCCCGGTAACCGGGACCGAGGCTGCGGAACCCGGATTGTCGAACGAGGCTGCGTACGCTTCCCGGGTTCCGGGGAGTGGCGCAGTGGTAGCGCACAGCCTTTGGGTGGCTGAGGTCGGGGGTTCAAATCCCCCCTCCCCGACTGTCAGACTTAGCGATCGCTGCTGGCGCAGCGGGTAGCGCACTGTTCCTCCGGGGTGGCCTGAGGTCGGGGGTTCAAATCCCCCCTCCCCGACGGAGCCGGGCAGCATGGCTTCACGCGGGTGTAGCTCAATGGCAGAGCCACAGATTTCCAATCTGTTGACGGGAGTTCGATTCTCCTCACCCGCTCTCGGTTCGGATCGGGGGCGCCGGCGTGGCAACATGCCGGGGCCCCGTACCCGTGCCCGGTGCCCCACCGGTGACGAAGGAGCGGGACTGCGCGAGCGGAGTCGCGCAGTTGCACACCTCTGACGCACCATGACGCACTCATGATCCACCGCATCCAGCGGGCCGCCGGCGCCCTGCTCATCGTCGCGGGCGTGCTCATCCTGGTCGGGGTCGGCATCACCGTGATCGACCCGGGCAAGAACGACACATCCTCCACCGCCCTCAGCTCCACCACCTCGTCGAGCTCGACGACCTCGAGCACCGCGGCCGAGCCGTCGACGACGATGGCGGCCACGCCGTCCACCACGGCGAGCAGCGGTGGTGCAACGACCTCGACAACGGCCACCGCTGGCTCGGGCCTCGGTACCAGCGGACCGGGCTCCGCCAGCGAGACGCCAATCGTCAACACCGGCGGGCCCGAGTTCATCGGCCCGCTCGCACTCGCGCTGCTGGTGGCCGGCGCCCTGGCTCGGCGCCTGCGCCGCGCCCTGGCCTGACCGAACTAGTCGTCCGCGGCGGTCACGCCGAGCTGGGCCAGGCCTCGCTCGATGTCGCGAAGGTGGTGGGATCCCTCGTGGACCGCGTTGCGCGCCATGGTGAGCGCATCTCGGTCACCCCAGGGGAGCGTGCCCTCACGCTGCCAGTCGTCGCCCCGGGTGGCGTCGATCTCGGCGGCGAGCACCTCGGCCTTGGCGCCGAGATCAGCGAGCACCTCGGCCGACGGCAGCACGGGCGGGTCGGGCAACCGCTCCCACCGGATCTGCGGATGGTCCTCGATGCGGATCTGGCGCTGCGCGTCGGCCATCGGGCCGTAGAGCTGGGCGACGTGGGAGGCGTACTCAACCGCTGACCACACCTCGGGGGCCGGACGCTGGGCGAGCACGTCCTCGTCAACCGCGGTCATCACCTCTCGGTACCGCCGAGGGAACGACCGGATCGCGACCGCGGCATCAGCCGGCGAGATGGTGTCGTAGTCGAGCCCGCATTCGGGGCACACGTATGAGCTCATCTGATCTCCTCTGCCGACGTCTCCCCTAGGATGTCGGCACTTCCTCCTCTCTGCATCTCGAAGGAGGAAGTGCCATGCCCCGCCTCACTCGCTTGTCGCGGTCCGCGCTCGTGGCCGCAGTCCCGTTGCTCACCGTCACCGCGGTCCATCCGGCCCCCGCGCACGCGACGGCCCCGAGCCGCAAGACCTATGTCGTAACGCTGCGTGACGACGCCGATCCCGACACTGTCGCCGCTGACCACGTGCGGCGCTTCGGCGCGTCGTTGCACTACGTCTACCGGCACGCGATCGATGGCTACGCCGCCGCCATGACCGCCGAAGCCGCCACGGAGGTGGCCGGTGACGCCCGCGTTGCCGCCATGGAGCCCGACCGGGTCGTACGGCTGTCGCGCCCGTCGACGGCCAAGCCCCGGGGCGGTGTGCCGTGGGGACTCGACCGGATCGACCAACCGTCGCTGCCGCTCGACCACCACTACGACCCGCAGGGAACGGGGGCCGGCGTCACCGCCTACGTCATCGACACGGGCATTCGCTTCTCCCACCGCCAGTTCGGCGGTCGGGCCGAGAGCGGCTTCGACGCCGTCGACGGCGGGTCGGCGGACGACTGCAACGGTCACGGCACCCACGTGGCCGGCACCATCGGTGGTGCCAGCGTGGGCGTGGCACCCGAGATCTCCCTGGTCGCCGTCCGAGTGCTCGGTTGCCAGGGTGACGGGACCACGTCTGCCGTCATCGCCGGCGTCGACTGGGTGGCAACCCACCACCGGTCCGACCAGCCCGCAGTGGCCAACATGAGCCTCGGCGGCGGTGCCAGCACCGCCCTCGACAAGGCGGTGCGCAAGGCGGTGGCCGACGGCGTGGTCTTCGCGGTGGCGGCCGGCAACGACGGCGCCGACGCCTGCGATGGCTCACCGGCTCGCGTCGCCTCGGTCATCACCGTGGCCGCGACCGGCCGAACCGACAAGGCCGAGCCGTGGTCCGACGGCGGCCCCTGCATCGACCTGTACGCGCCGGGCGAGCAGATCAAGTCGACCTGGGACACTGGCGACACGGTCACGCGCGTCCTGTCCGGCACCTCGATGGCGTCACCGCACGCTGCCGGCGTGGCCGCCCTCTATCTCCAAGCCCACCCGGACGCGACGCCGGCGTCGGTCGCTTCGGCGATGCGGGGCGAAGCCTCCCCGGTGGTCCTCAATCGGCCTCCGGACACGACCGCAGGACTGCTCCAGGCCCCCCACGCCGACGACCAGCCACCCGAGTCGTGAGCCCGCCGGGAATGCCCGGCCGCCGGCCGCGGTGAGCATCCGGGCAATCGGCACCGCCTACGGCGAGGCCAGTCCGAGGGCGGCCAGTCGATCGCGGGCAGCGATCGCGTCGATCTCGACGATCCGACCGTCCTCGACGGCCACCTCGAGCACCAGCAACAGGCGGCCCTCCGGGGCAACCACGACTGCCAGCACGCCGTCGAGGATGGCCGACGTCGCGGCGTGGGCCCGGCCCTTGAACGCCTCGGCAACGACACCGGCACCCACCAACTGGGGCACGCCGCCGCCGATGGCCAGGGCGGCATCGTCGGAGCGAAACACTGCGTCGGGATCCAACAGTTCGACCAGAGCGGCGAAGTCGCCAGTCCGGGCCGCGGCAAGGAAGGCATCGACGATCGGCCGCTCGCGCTCAGGATTGGCGTCGATGTCGGCGTCCTGCGTACGACGCCGGGCGCGGCTCGCCAACTGGCGGGCCGCGGCCGGCGAGCGTTGGAGGATGGCCGCCACCTCCTCGAAGGGCACGGCGAAGACGTCATGGAGCACGAAGGCCAGGCGCTCTGCTGGCGACAGCGAATCGAGCACCACGAGGAGCGCGGGACCGATGGCGTCAGCCAGCACCAGGTCCTCCTCAGGACTCGGCACCGTCAGCTCTGGGGTGGACGCGGCAACGGCGCGTCCCGCGAGGCGCGTGCGTGACCGCAGCAGGTCGAGGCAAACACGCGACGTGATCGTGGTCAACCAGCCCTCGACATTGTCGATGTCATCGGCGCCCGCCCCTGTGGCCCGGAGCCATGCCTCCTGTAACGCGTCGTCCGCCTCCGTGCTCGACCCGAGCATGCGGGTGGCGATGGCGTGCAGCCGCGGGCGGCTCGCCTCGAACCGGGCGGTCAGGTTCTCCTCCGTCATGGTCACATCCTCCCGCTCCGCGTCGTCATGGAGGTGACGTCCGAGAGTCGGCCGTTGTGACAGCAAGGAGGAGGACACGATGGAGCCGCGCATGGACCACCCCGCGCTCGCAGTGGCGGGAGCGATGGATGCACTGCAGGCCCTGGGTGCAGCGGTGGGCGGGACGGGCCTGGATTCCATTCTCGTCGAGCTCGTCTGCCTGCGGGCCAGCCAGATCAACGGGTGCAGCGTGTGCGTTGACGGGCATCCGCGCGTCGCTCGCACACTTGGCGAGACGGACGAGCGGCTGTTCGCGGTCTCGGCATGGCGCGACGCGCCCTACTTCAACGATGCCGAACGGGCTGCACTGGCGCTCACCGAGGCGGTGACCCGGCTCGCCGACCGGGAAGACCCCGTACCCGACCACATCTGGGCGGCAGCCGTCGCCCACTACGACGACAAGCAGCTGGCTGGGCTCGTGCTGGCCATTGCCAACATCAACGTGTGGAACCGACTCAACGCCGCCACCCGCCAGATCGCCGGAGCCTGGCAGCCGTAGCCCGCCCCGCCTCCGAACCGCACTCCTTGGCGCGGCTCTTCGTTCTGAGCGTGTCACCTGTTCGCGGATGGACGACGGCTCGGGCCAACGGATCTCGTCCCACCCGGTCTACGGGCGCGGATCGGTTGGCGAGGCAAGCACTGTCCATGGGCCGTCGGATTCGATGGAGATCCAGGACTCCTCGGTGAGGATGATGTGTCGTCGGGCGCTGAATCGGCCGAGGGCGTTGACAAGTGCTGAGGTTCCTGGGTCGGCGGCGTCAATGATGCGTACAACGAAGTTGCCGCTGCCGGCGTGCGTGATGTCGAGGTCGAGCCCGGACGCGGTGGGGAGCGGTCCGATGACGCCGTTGCCGCGTCCGGCTTGACTGGTCGGGAGAGTGACGGGGCGCCGTGTCGCGGGTTGGGCGATGACGGCTCGCCATCGGCCGCTCGCGAGGACTTCGAGCCGGTAGTCCCCGGCGGGGACGGAGGTGGCGAGGGTGCCGTTGTAGGTGTTCCATGCGGTGACGATGAAGCACACGAGTTGCCCGTCGCGTCGGACCAGGTGGATGACGAGAGGTCCGTGTGAGGTTGCGTTGATCGTGAAAAGGGCGACACCTGAGAGCTGGAAGGGACTCGAGGTGGATGGGCCGCTGCCCTGAATGAGCACCGGGGGTGGGTCGCTCGGCGTGGCAGAGGTCTGTGCGTCGGCCCGGCTGGCTGAGCTGAAGGTGGCGAGCGCGACGACCATGGGGATGAGCCGCGCGACACGGCCGAACATGGACGACGACCGCGAACGGGTCGGCGCGGGAGTTGTCATGCCCTCACAATCGGCGACAGGGTGTAGCCAAATCAGGGCCGAAAGACCCTCGTTCCAGGACAGAGGACCGCGTTCCGACCCTCCCCGCTCGGCAATGGCGGCGCACGCCGAGGGTGTCAGAGCAACGCAGTGACCACGAAGGCAACCATGGCGCCGACGGCGAGCACGCCAAAGATCAACAGGACGAGCGCACGCGCTTATCCAAGCAGCCCTGAGTCGGTCCCAGCGAGGGGCAGCTCGATGTGTCGCAGCTCCGCGACGCGGAAGTCTGTCTGCCACGGCCTCTGATGACGGGACGACGACTCCCGGACCCAGAGGTAGCTACACGTAGGCGGGTGGTGACGCGGCTGGGCGGGTGGTGCCGAGGTAGGCGGCTTGTACAGCGGGGTTGGTGCGAATGTCGTCGGAGGTGCCGGCGGCGATGAGCCGGCCGGCGTCGAGGACGTAGATCTGTTGGCTGATGTCCATGACGAGGCCCATGTTGTGCTCGACGAGGAGCACGGCGAGGCGTTCCTGGTCGGCCATGTCGGCGACGATGGCGCCGAAGGCGGCGGTTTCGGTGATGTCGAGTCCGCTACTTGGCTCGTCGAGGAGGAGGACATCGGCGCCGGAGGCGAGGCAGCGAGCGAGCTCGACGAGGCGCCGCTGGCTGCTGGTGAGGTCGATGGCCGGGAGGTGGGCGAGCTCGGCGATGCCACAGCGGTCGAGGGCCCAATGGGCAGCCAGGTCGATCTCCTGCCGCTCGCTGGCAGTGGTGATGAGCTGGCGGAAGGGGTTACGGCCAGCGAGGTTGCCTTCTCGTCCCATGGCGACGTTCTGGGCCACCGTGAGGGAGTCCCAGAGCTGCATGCGTTGAAAGGTTCTTCCGAGTCCGAGTCGTGCTCGGGCGCTCGGCCCGTGGTGAGTCACGTCGAGGTCGTGGAGCTCGACGTGGCCCTGTCGTGGTCGGAGGAGGCCGCAGCAGGCGTCAAAGGTGGTCGACTTGCCGGCGCCGTTCGGGCCAATGAGGGCGGTGACGTGCCCGGGCGGGGCGTGGAGGCTGAGGTCGTCAACGGCGATGAGGTTCCCGTAGCTGACGGTGAGGCTGTCGATTCGTAGGCCGGAGGGCTGTGGCTCTCGGATGCCGGGCCGACGTCCGGTGTGGGTGCCGACTGGACCTCGAGGGATGGCCGGGGCCATCGGGGGGGCCGGCTGAGTCCGGACGCGGGAGAGGAACCGTCGGAGGCGGTGGCGTGATCCGATGCTGGACAGCGCGGCGAGGATCGCGACCAGGCCGAGCAGGCCGCGTGCGGTGTCGTTGACGTTCTCGATGACCCGGTAGTTGCCGATGAGCCCGAGATGCCATTGCCACCAGTTGATGACTCCGAAATGGATGTCGCCTTGGATGACGACCAGGGCTGCCGCGGCGGGGAAGGCGTAGAACGGTGAGCCGCCCGGGATGACCATCACCAAGGTCACGAGCGCCAGTGAGCTGTAGGCGACGAACGGGACGTCGGTGATGAACAGGTAGGCGCAGCCGAGGAGCGCGCCGGAGATGCCGGCGAGGAACGCCGAGAGAGAAAAGATCACGACTCGCACCACGGTCGTGTCGGTGCCGTGGGTCTCAAGCGCGGTTGGCGAGTCCGCGAGGGCGGCAAGGAGGCGTCCGAGCCGAGTCCGTTCGATCACCATGACCAGCGCCACCACCAGGGTGACGCACGCGAGGGCCACGAAGTAGAAGCCGTGGTCGGACGCGCCGGTGGACGGCCGGGGCATGAGGAGCCCCCCGACGCCGAACATCCAACTGGTGTTGTAGAAGAAGAACTGGAGTAGGTAACCGAACGCGAACGTTGCCAGCGCCAAGTACACGCCGGAGAGTCGGATCGCGGGGATCGCGATCAGGGCCCCGACCGGAACGGTGACCATCCCGGCGGCGATCAACATGACCGGCCACGGCCAGGACTGATTCGTGGCAATCCAGTGGAAGGCGGCGGCGCCGACCGCGGCAAACCCGAAGTGGCACAGCGAGATCTGGCCGGAGGTCCGCACGAGGAGACCGAGGGAGAGGAACAGCACGACATAGGTCAGGCCTCGAGTCCAGGGCCCGATGTCCGACACCTGGCTCGGGACCAGCAGCAGCACCGCCACCGACATAACACTGAGCAGCAGGGACCAACGGGAACTCCCCGAGGCGAGACGAGGCCGTCGTGCCGCGGCGTTCCGCGTGCGGACCGGTAGGCGCCGCCGGGGAACCAGGATGAGCGCGCCGAACAGGAACAAGAACGGGGCGCTCACCGGCAGGCCGGCCCAGAACAGGCTCCAGCCGGAGGCGTATTTCACCAGGACGGAGGAAGCCACACCAAGCGCAAGCCCTCCGCCATAGGCGAGCGGCACACTTGCGAACCCGCCCACGGCAGCGGCACCGGTCGCTTGGACCACGAGAAGAGTCAGGATCTCCGGTACTCCGCTGCCCGTGCCCTGAACAGCCGACGCGAGCACCTTGCTCTGGATCAGCAGACCCCCAAGAGCCGCGAAGCTCACACCGATCATCCACACCCACCGTCGCACCCGCGTCGGGCTCGTCCCGCACAGGCCCAGAAGCTCGGCGTCATCCACCACCGCCCGCATGGCGATACCCAGCCGAGTCCGACGGAGCACCACGAACAACCCGACCGTTGCGAGCAGGGCCACGGCCATGATCACCAGCTGCTCGTCGCCGACGACGACCCCACCGATCGTCCGATATCGATCCGACAGCCAGTTCCCCCGCTGCTCGAAATCCCGCCGGATCGTGAAATGAAACGGTGGCGTCCACGCCAAGTTCAGGACCCTGAAGAACGTCGGCGCCAACCAGTCGATGAACAACAACGCACCCACCGTCGCCGACACCTGCTGCGCCGCCGACGCACGCGACAGCCGACGGGCCAACCGCTCGAACAAGACGCCGAGCACAACCCCCAAAACCACCACCGCCACGAACACGGCCTTCCACCGGGACCACCCATGGTGATGCCAGAGGACATAGAACCAGCCGATCGCCAGCGCTGCAATCGACCCGTGAGCAAAGTTGAAAATCCCCGATGTCTTGAACGTCAACGTGAGGCCGACCGCGATCAGCCCATACACCGAACCCGTCGTCAAGCCGATCACCAAGAACGGCAACAAGTCACGCACACCGAGATGCTTCCAGAACCAACTTCCTGCTGCCGGCCGGTCCAGCGATCGGATACTCGGATCACTCGGCACATGTCGCTGCCAACACCCAGCCGCGCCGTCGCTGACTGAGCGCTGTACCTGCGCGGACTTGATCCCAGGGAGCGCGCTAGGGCCCGGTCCTATACTCCCCGGCCGTGCGCGTGTCGCTGACGGTCGGCGATTTTCTGCGCCGTGCTGCCTTGGTCCATGGCGACCGCGAGGCGATCGTGGACGAGCCTGGCGTCGTCGGTTCGCTGGGGAGACTGAGCTACGCCGAGGTCCACGACCGGGCCCGGGGCATGGCGGCCCACCTCGAAGCCATGGGGCTCGGACGGGGCGAGCGGGTCGCGATCGTGAGCCCCAACTCGGCGAGGTTCTTCATCTCGTTCTTCGGCGTGAGCGGCTTCGGCCGCGTGCTGGTGCCGGTGAACTTTCGGCTCAACGCCGACGAGGTCGGCTACATCGTCAAGCACTCGGGAGCGCGGCTCCTGCTCGTCGACCCCGAACAGGAGGCCGCGCTCAAAGACGTCGAGGTCGAGCACCGGATCGTGCTCAACGGTCTCGAGGACGAGCAGCTGTTCGCGCCGGCCGCCGGCCGGGAGCCGGCCATGCCGGAGATCGCCGAGGATGACACCGCTACCGTCAACTACACGTCGGGAACGACGGCCCGCCCCAAGGGCGTGCAGCTGACCCACCGCAACCTGTGGCTCAACGCCGTGACATTCGGATGGCACATCGGCGTGGGTGACCGCGACCGCTACCTCCACACACTGCCGATGTTCCATTGCAACGGCTGGGGGATGCCCTACGCGGTCACCGCGATGGGCGGGCGGCACGTGGTGCAGCGCAAGGTCGACGGCGAGCAGATCCTCGAGAGGATCCACACCGAGGGCATCACTCTCCTGAACGGGGCACCAGCGGTCGTCACCGCCATCCTCGACGCCGCATCAGTCCGGCGCGACGCCGGTCGGCCAGCGCCGGGGCGGGGCAGCGTTCGGATGGTCGTGGCCGGCGCGCCGCCGCCGTCGAGGGTTATCGAGCGCGTGGAATCCGAGCTCGGCTGGGAGTTCATCCAGATCTACGGGCTCACCGAGACCTCACCTTTGCTGACCGTCAACCGCGCGCCGTACGAGTGGGACGATCTCGAGGGTGCCGACCGGGCATCGCTCCTCTCCCGCGCCGGCACACCCGCCCTCGGCGTTCAGCTGCGGGTCGACGACGAGGGTGAAGTGCTGGCCCGCTCCAACGTCGTCTTCGAGGGCTACTGGGAGCAGCCCGACCAGTCAGCCACCGCGCTCGAAGGCGGCTGGTTCCACACCGGCGACGGCGGCCACCTCGACGGCGCCCACCTCGTCATCAGCGACCGGAAGAAGGACGTGATCATCTCGGGCGGCGAGAACGTGTCGTCGATCGAGGTCGAGGACTGCTTGTTCCAGCACCCGGCCGTGGCCGAGTGCGCCGTGATCGGCGTGCCCGACGAGAAATGGGGCGAGACCATCAAGGCGCTCGTCGTCTTGCGACCCGGTGCGACAGCCGACGAGGCCGAGCTCATCGCCTTCACACGCGAGCGGCTGTCCCATTTCAAGTGCCCCACGTCGATTGAGCTGCGCGACGGCCTCACCCGCACCGCGACGGGCAAGCTGCAGAAGTACCTCCTGCGCCAGCCCTATTGGGAGGGCCGCGAGCGGCAGATCAACTGACGAACGACACCGTCACCAAGCCCGCGCGGTAACTGCCCCCGCTGACCGCGCTGTGGACACACGGCGGTCATCGTGGAGTCGCTAGTGACGCCGAGTCGGAGTCGTCTTGCGCTTGGTGGTGGGGGCGAGCTTCCGGGGCGTCTTGACCTTGGGCGCGTTGACGTAGCCGGGTGGGAACGTGACCGGCGGCGGGTACCCGTAGCCGGGCGGATTCGTCGTGGCGGTCGCAGACTTCGGCTTCGGCTTCGGCAGCGTCTTCGCCGGTATGCGGCGGGCGGGTGGCTTCACCACTCTGGCGTGCACGCGCGGGACCACCCGCAGTGCAGCCGCTTGCGCCTGGGAGGTTGCACCGAGGGTCGTGGCAGTCCCGACCGCCATGGCGATCACGGCGGCTCTCCTTGCACACGTGCCGGCTACGCGCATTTTGGGTCTCCTCTGACCGAGTGGTGGGTGCTGTGTCTAGCGGGCCGGCTGACGTCGGGCAGGGACACGCCGGGCGACGCCACCCATCACGGCTGATCTGACCGCCGTCCTCGTACGAGACGGCTGGGCGAGTCCTTCAGCGGATGCCGGACTCGCAGTCGAAGTCGATGACCTGCCGCCCGGCCCTCGCGGCCACCGTCCTCGTCGGGCACCGCGGGAACGTGCCGTGGACATCGACGCGCAGGTCGTAGGTCGCCGGCGCCAGCGACAACTCGTACCGCCCGGACGCGTCAGTCGCCGCCGACGCGACGATCCTGCCGCTACGCAGCGCCTGCACGTTGCCCGCCACCGGTCGGGGCGGGCACGGCTGGTCGGCTCGCTCGACGGGACACGACGGGCTCGATGTCACATGGCCGACCAGGATGGCCCTCGTCGATGCCGGCCTCACCCGTACGGTGACCCGCCAGCGACCAGCGCCCCTGGTGCATTGCAACGCTTCGCCGCAGGTGGTCCGCGCAGCGGTAAGCGCGCCGCTCCCGATCCGGACGGCGCGGAATCGCTTGGTCACCGTGCCGCACCCGGACCCGGGGAAACGCGGGCAGGAGGGTCCGCCCGGACGGGCGACCGCCGGACCGAGCGCGGTCAGGTTCGATGGCGTCGGGCCGAACGCCCAATAGGTGCTGCCGAGCGTGGCGACCACGACATCGCCGGTGGTGACGGCAACCGTCTTGCCGTTCCAACGGTCGCCGACGTGCGTCGTCGCCGCTGCGCCGGACCGACCGTCGGCAGCAGACAGGACGAGCACCACAAGCGTGGCCACCAGAACTGCTCGAATGCGCATCGGCCCTCCTCGGCGTCCACACCTTTCGACGTCACGCGTGGGAAAACGGTTCCCCGGCGCCCCCGGTAGGACTCGAACCTACGACCCGCTGCTTAGAAGGCAGCCGCTCTACTCCAACTGAGCTACGGAGGCAACGGCAGCCAGCGTAAGGGAGCGGCAACGCGCCTACTGTTCCCCAGCGAGAGGCTCGTAGCGGGGAGGCCGCATGAGGTATGACCTGTTCAGTGCCGACGACCACGTGATCGAGCACGCTCGGGTCTGGACCGACCGGCTCCCGGCCCAGCTGCGGGAGGCAGGTCCCCACGTGGTGGAGGACGACGGCAGGGAGTTCTGGGTCTACGAGGGCGTCCGTTCCGAGCAGATGGGCCTGAACGCCGTCGCCGGGAAGACCGCTGACGAGTACACGCCCGACCCGATCCGGTTCTCGGACATGATCCCCGGCTGCTACGACCCCGTGGCCCGGGCCGACGACATCCTGGCCAACGGCATCCGGGCGAGCGTCTGCTTCCCGACGCTGCCCAAGTTCGGGGGCACGCTCTTCGCGACCTTCACCGACAAGCATCTCGCCGACCTCTGCGTGAAGGCCTACAACGACTTCATGATCGAGGAGTGGTGCGCCTCGGTCCCCGGCCTCTACGTCCCGATGATCATCGGCCAGCTCTGGGATCCGGTGGCGCTCGCCGCCGAGATCCGTCGGTGCGCGGCCATGGGCAACCGGGCGATCAGCTTCCCCGAGAACACGGTGCCACTGGGCCTGCCGTCGTTCTTCACCGACCACTGGGACCCGGTATGGGAAGCAGCCACCGAGACCGACACCGTGATCTGCATGCACATCGGTACCAGCGGCGGGCTCACCTCCCCGTCGCCCGATGCTCCCGGCTTCGGCCAGCTCAGCCCGGTGGTGATCGCGTTGGCCAACGTCAACTCGTTCGTGGCGTCGGTCAACCTGGCCATGAGCCCGGTCCCCCGCAAGTTCCCGACGCTCAAGATCGTCTTCTCCGAGGGTGGCATCGGCTGGGTCCCGGCGGCCATCGAGCGCGCCGACCGCCAGACGTTGCGGCACAAGCACTGGAGCGGCTCCGACGACCTGCTGCCGAGCGAGGTCTTCGCCCGGAACTTCTGGTTCTGCATGATCGAAGAGCCGGTCGGGATCAAGTACCGCTACGACATCGGCGTCGACCGCATTCTCTGGGAGTGCGACTACCCCCACGTCGACACGCCGTGGCCGCACAGCCAACAGGCCGTCGACGACGTGCTCGGGGACATTCCCGCCGAGGAGCAGGAAGCCATCTGCCACACCAACGCCGAGGCGCTGTTCCGCTGGAAGATGGCGCCCGTACCGGTGGGCTGAACCGGTCTCGCCGTCCTAGAGACTGGGGTTGGAGCCGCCGGCCACGGTGAGCAGCTGCCCCGAGATGTTGCGACTCTCCTCGGAGACTGCGTCGCGGTCGATCGGGTGAAGGCCACGACTCCCGCCTTGGCCGCTGCGTAATGGGCGTGCATGGCCTCGCCCGCCCACGCCACCGAGGCGATGTTGAGGATCTTGCCGTAGCGCCGCTCCATCATCCCGGCGGCAACGAGCTGCGTGCAGAGGAAGGTGCCCCGCAGGTTGAGGATCATGGCGTAGTCCCATTGGTCCTCAGTGGTCTCGAGCAACGGGTTGACGACAGGGCCCTTGATGCCGCCGACCACGTTCACGAGGATGTCGATCCTCCCCCACCGCTCCTCGGCAGCGCCAATGACCTGCGCCGCGCCTTCCTGCCGCGTGACGTTGGCGGTCACGGCCAACACGTCGCGGCCGGTGGCCCGGACGTCGTCCTCGAAGGTGTGCGTCCGCTCCTCGAGCCGATCGTTCAGCACGATGTCGGCGCCTTCCTGGGCCAGCCGCAGCGCGATGGCGCCCCCCATGGCGCCACCCGAGGCGGTGACGACTGCCTTCATCCCCTCGACCCGACCCACGGCGGCGGTCTACCACGCATCAATGCCCGGTGAGCGGTGACGATGGTCGGCACCGACCGACTCGTAGGGTGTGCGCTGATGGCCGACCGGGCTTCTACTGCGGCGTCGGGGGTCATCGCTGCCGGCGCTGGCCTCGCCGCGGCCGAGCTGGCCGCAGGCATCGTGCCCAACGGACGATCACCGGTCGTTGCGGTCGGCGACTTCCTGATCCATCACATCCCCGGCCCGATGGAACGCTGGGCGATTCGCACCTTTGGGCACAACGACAAGGCCGCCCTCATCGTTGGGACGCTGCTCGCGTTGGCGCTGCTCGGCGCGCTCGCCGCCAACCTCCAACGTGCACGCCCATCGGCGGCGGCGACTCTCGTCGTCGTGATCGCCGCCGCCGGCACGTTGGCCGCCCTGGCCGAGCAGGATGCCGGACCCCTCGACATCCTCCCGCCGGCTGCCGGCGCGCTGGCCGCGGTCACCGTCCTCACGTGGTTGCGCCGGCTCGATGATGGTGAGCCGGTCGGCCCCCTGCGGCCCGAGGCCAGCAGTCGCCGGACCTTCCTCCTGGCGGGGACCGCGGCCGCGGCGGTCTCGGCAGCCGCCGTTGCCGCCGGGCGCGCTCTCCAGCTCAGGGTCGACGCCGCTGCCTCCCGGGCCAAGGTGGTGCTTCCCAAAGCGGCGAAGCCACTGCCAGCCATCCCCGCCGGGGCCGACTTCCGGATGCCGGGGCTCACCAGCTTCGTGACCCCGAACCGGTCGTTCTACCGAATCGACACCGCGCTGGTCATCCCGCAGGTCGAGGCCGAGAGCTGGGAGCTGCGCATCCACGGTCGCACCAAGCGGGAGCTGGTGCTGACCTACGACGATCTCCTGCAGCGGCCGATGGTGGAGGCCGACATCACCATCGCCTGCGTGTCGAACGAGGTCGGCGACCATCTCATCGGCAACGCCCGCTGGCTTGGGGTGCGGCTCGCCGACCTGCTCAACGAGGTCGAACCCGACGCCGGCGCCGACCAGCTCATTGGCCGCTCGGTCGACGGGTTCACCACCGGCGCGCCCCTCAGATCCATCTTCGACGGACGTGACGCCTTGGTGGTCGTGGGGATGAACGGCGAGCCGCTACCGGTCCGTCACGGCTTCCCGGCCCGGGTCGTGATCGCCGGGCTCTACGGCTACGTCTCGGCCACCAAGTGGGTCAAGGAGCTCGAGGTCTCCCGGTTCGCCGACTACGACGCCTACTGGATCCAGCGGGCATGGGCCCTGCCCGGGCCAATCAAGCTCGAGTCACGGATCGACGTGCCCGGAGGTGACGTGAAGGCGGGACCGGTCCCCGTGGCCGGCGTGGCGTGGGCCCAAGGCCGGGGCATCGCCGGGGTGGAGGTCCAGGTCGACGATGGCCCATGGCAGCAGGCCGAGCTGGCCGAGCAGGTCGGGCTCGACACCTGGCGCCAGTGGCGCTGGACCTGGCAGGCGAGGCCGGGCGACCACGAGCTTCGGGTCCGCGCCACCGCCGGCGACGGCGAGCTCCAGCCCGAGCAGCGGACGCCGCCCTTCCCCGCCGGTGCTACCGGCTGGCACACCCGGTACGTCACGGCCAGCTGAAGCCCAGTTGGGACTCCCGACGGGGTGTGCCATCCTTGTCAGCCCCATGGTGGCCGTAGCTCAGTTTGGTTAGAGCGCCAGGTTGTGGCCCTGGAGGTCGGGGGTTCAAGTCCCCTCGGTCACCCCAGTAACACGTCGATACGATCAGCAACTTCGCGCCTCTAGCTCAATGGCAGAGCAACGGACTCTTAATCCGCAGGTTCTGGGTTCGAATCCCAGGGGGCGCACCACTCTGACCAGCACCTTCGCCGCCAGATCGGGCCCACTGGTCACGGTTTGGTCACAGAAGTCCGTCGAGCGCTCGTCCCAGCAGCGCGGCGGGCTGTCACCGACGCCCACCGCCGTCTGCACGAGTCGCCCCGAGCGCCGCGCCCGTCAACACGAGCTCGGGCAGCGAAGCGACCAGCTGGCCGGAGCGCGACTGAACTTCAGCATCGTCCTCCAGCCCGCGTTGACTGACCTCACCACCTCCATCGACAAGGCCCGCACACGACTCGATCGGCTAGCAGACCACGCCCGACGAGAACGACTCCACCAACGCCAGGGCGCGCTCTCACCCGTGAAGGTCCCGAACCGCCCGGCCTTGGGCCTGGCCACTAACAGATGGTCTGAGACAGGTCGCTGACCGTCCCACTTCATTATTTCCGCGTCCCCGAACGGCACGTTGGAGCTAGCGCACTGAATTCGCGATGTGTCTCCTATCCGCATCGGCTGTCCGTTATCGCGGTCCTCTCCGCTGATCCTCAGCGCTGGCGACCGGAGCCCGTGAGCAGATCCCCCCCAGGCGTCGTCGGTGTCGGGTAGGCCATACCTGAGGTGCGACGACCACATCGGCCAGGATCGTGTGTGGTCGCGCAGTCGTCGGCATAGGTCGGCAGGAGGCTCGAACGTGATGCCAAGACCGGCGCAGACGTCGTGAGCATGGACGATGAGCTCCATGCCGCCCCGCGTCTCCACGCTCCAAACGTGGCAGAGACCGTTATGTTGCCCGCATGATCGCCTGGGAACTGGCAGGCGCAGGCGTTGAGCAGCTTCGAAAGGTCGAGCGAGGCGATCCCGAACCAGGGCCTGGTCAGATCCTCGTACGAGTCCGGGCGGTCTCGCTCAACCACCGTGATCTCAGCCTGGCCCGCCGGGGAGTGGAGGAACCCATCATCCCCGCGTCCGATGGTGCAGGCGAGGTCCTGGCCATCGGTCCCGGCGTGAAGGCGTGGCGACCGGGGGACCGGGTGGTGGCCAACTTCTTTCAGACCTGGATCGGCGGGGCATGGCACCCCCGGCATGCCGCTTCCGCGCTCGGTGGCTCAGTGGACGGGATGCTGGCCGAACTCCTTGTCGTCGAGGAGGGCGCGGTAGTTGCCATTCCGGACGGCTGGTCGTTCGAGGAAGCCGCCACCTTGCCGTGCGCTGGGGTCACCGCCTGGAACGCCCTGTTCGGTGCCGTCCCCTTGCGGCCCGGCGAACTGGTGGTGGTGCAAGGCACCGGTGGAGTATCGGTCTTCGCGTTGCAACTCGCCGCTGCCGCTGGGGCGGAAGTAGCGGTCACATCGAGCAGCGACGAGAAGCTCGCTGTCGTCGCCGGGATGGGCGCGAGCGTGGGTGTGAACTACCGAACCACCCCGAATTGGGCCGCCGCGATCCGGTCGGGGGCTGGACGTGGCGCAGACCACGTTGTCGAAGTCACTGGCCAACTGGATGCGAGCCTCGAAGTCGTGGCCTCGAATGGATCGATCGCTGTGGTTGGCACCACCCTGGGGACCGAAGCGCCGGTGGTGGAGATCCATCCGGGCGTCATCCTCCAGAAGGGGGCGACTATCCGCGGCATCTACGTCGGGTCCACCGCCATGCTCGCGGATCTGATCCAGGCCATGGTGACTTCCGACATCCGACCCGTAATCGACCGTACCTTTGCCTTCGACGAAACACCGCAGGCGTACCGCGCGATGATGAGCGCCGGCCACATCGGAAAGATCGTGATCGCCGCCTGAAGGCCGGCTGGCTGGCTGACCCGGGACGCACGTTCGGCGGGCACGTCGCGCAGGTACTTCTCAAGACGGTGGGCAGGGCGATGGTCATAGAGGGAAACCTCAACAAGGAGGTGGCCGTCGGAGCCGCTCGTCGTCCGGACCGACGGCAGCTACCCGAAGCGACGTCCCTGATCACCGCGAGCGTGATCAGTCTGAGGTGCCACTGATCGCCGGGTCGGATGTAGAGGATTAGCTTTCGAGATGTGGCCGGCGTGGGCTCTGTCGATGGGGTGATTCCGCTGCCCTTGACGCAGGTGACCTGGCCGAACTCGCACCCCCTGGCCGGCCAACGGGGCGTCGTGAACGCATTTGCGATTCGCCGCGAGGAGGGGGTCCTGCTCGTTGATACTGGAGTGGGCGAGGGAAACCCGAGAACCGATGAGGTGTTCCAGCCGCAGCGACAGTCGTTGACCGAAGCACTGCAGGAGCATGGGATCTCCCTTGGCGACGTCTTTGCGGTAGTGCATGGACACCTTCATTTCGACCATTGCGGCAATGACTGCTTGTTTCCCAACATCCCGATCTACGTGCAGCGGCGAGAGTGGGAGGTGGCGCGCGAGGGATATGTCTCGTTGCTCGACTGGGTTGACTTCGATGGTGCTGACTACCGACAGCTCGATGGCATCGCGGAGATCGTTCCGGGCGTCCGGGTGTTGCCAACACCGGGACACACCGTGGGTCATCAAGCTGTAGTCATCGACACGCCGATCGGTAGCGTCGTTCTTGCGGGTCAGGTCCCCTACGACGTGGCCGAGTGGAGGTACGTACGGCAAGCACGGGCCCTCTCCGCCGACAGCGACGGCGCGAGCGGGGACCGAGAGGCGTACCTGGCCTCCGTTCTGGCTCTGATCGACATCGAGCCGCGTCGCGTGTGGTTCACCCACGATGACGAGCCCTGGGATCGAGACTGACCTCTGCGGCAGTGCCCCGCTTCATCGACAAGCTCCGAGCCTGCGTCAACTGAGAAGCGCGGTTGGGTCAGACTCCGAGGATGGTGCTGGGTGATGAACCGCTTGTGATCTTCGATTGCGACGGAGTCCTCGTGGACAGCGAGATCCTGGTCGTGATGATCGAGTCCGAACTGCTCAAAGAGGTCGGCATTCACCTAACTCCGATGGAGGTGGCCGCGCTGTTCGTTGGCCTATCGGAGACGGACATGAACCGCGTGCTGGCCGAGCGGTGGGGTGTGCAGCTCTCCGCCGAATTCCAGGAACGCAAGACCGCACGAATCCGAGAAGCGTTCGATATCTCGTTGCAACCCGTCACCGGCATGGCAGAACTGCTCTCCGGCAGCACCCGCGCCCGGTGTGTGGCCTCCTCGGCAAGGCCCGAACGGATCCGCCAATCACTCGCCCTCACCGGTTTGGACGGCTATTTCGAACATCTCTTCTCCGCAGTGGAGGTCGAGCGGGGCAAGCCGGCGCCGGATCTGTTCCTGCACGCTGCGGCGTCCCTGGGCGCCCGAACAGATCGATGCGTGGTCGTCGAAGACAGTCCCTCCGGCGTCGCTGCCGGCGTAGCCGCTGGCATGTGCGTGATCGGCTTCACCGGCGGGAGCCACTGCCCCCCAGCACAGGCAGACGTGCTTTCTGAACGCGGTGCCATCCACATCGTCCGAGATACCACCGAACTTGCGGGATGCATCGACGCGCTGCTTCCGGCCTGAGCCGCCAGGCGTCCTAAATGGCCGGCTCTGTACCGGGCGTGTCGTTCCGTCGGCATGCCGGTCGCGGTCACGCTGCGGTTCGTGGCTACGTCTGGGCCGGGTGCTGGCAGAGCCAGGCCGGGAAGTCCTCAAGGCTCTGCAGAATCACATCAGCACCGGCCTCTTCGAGTTGCCGAGATGAGTGTCCGCCTGTGGTCACCATCACGGCGATGGCGCCGCCTGTCCGGGCGGCGATGACATCTGCGGGATGATCTCCCACGTATATCTGGGCCTCGTTTGCACGCAGCGTTTCGCCTTTCGCCGCGCCGTAGCGCCATCCGACCAAGACATCTACATCGACGCCGATGGCAGCGAGGCTTGCCCGCGCATGGGGCTCGTACTTGGCAGTGACCACCACGACCGTCCCTCCAAGATCGCGGACTGCTTGGACGGCGAGCTGGGCTCCGGGCATGGGCTCAGTCGTCGCGATGCCGACAATCCCGAATAGCTCTCGGTACCGCCAAGCGGCGCGGTCAACGTCGTCGGCCGGGAGCCATCGGGCGAGGACGGCCTCGAGCGGCGGGCCGAGATTGTCAACGACCCACTGCACGTCGATTCCAGCGCCAAACTCAGCCTCCAGCGCCGTCATGGCCGCTTCGACCCCGCGTCGAGGGTCGATGAGAGTCATGTCCAGGTCGAAGCCCACCACTGGTCGACCGACCTTCACAGCCGCGATGATGCACGGACTGCAACCCCCAGACCGCCAATAATCCGCCGACCTGGCTTCGCGGGGGTGCTTCAGTGCGGCGGTGACTGTCAACAGCTCTCGCGTCGCGGTACTCGGGCTCGGCCGGATGGGCCGACCGTTGGCGGTCCGGCTCGCCACCCTTGGCTACCCAACGACTGTCTGGAATCGGACACCGGGACGCGCTGGCTCGGCGCTCGCCGCGGGGGCTACGTGGGCGGCGACCCCAGCCGAAGCGGTCGCTGACGTAGAGGTCATCATCACAATGCTGGCCGACCCCGAAGCCCTGATCGCTGTGACCGAAGCCGACCACGGGCTGCTCGCAGGGCTCGCAGCGTCCGGCCATCGGACGATCATTGAAATGTCGACCGTCGGACAGGCCGCCATCATCCGCCTCGCCGCGTTGGTCCCGGCTGGCACTGACCTACTCGACGCGCCGGTTTACGGGACAGGCGAGGCGGTCGAGTCCGGCACGCTCCGAATCTTCGTCGGCGGCGCCCCTGAGGTCCTGGCGAGACACCTCTCGCTGCTCCGCGACCTCGGTGAGCCCATCCACATCGGTCCGATCGGGTCTGGTGCGAACGCCAAGCTCGTAGTCAACGCAGCACTGTTCGGCACGGCTGCCCTTCTTGGCGAGGTATTGGCCCTCGCCGAGAGGCTCGGCCTAACCCTCGACGCCGCTTACGAGGTCCTCGCCACCTCGCCGCTCGGCGCACAAGTCGAACGACGCCGCCCATCGATCGACCTCAACAGGTACGAGACACGATTCCCGTTGGCGATGGCGGTCAAAGACCTGTCGCTGATTACCGAAGCCGGAAGGACTTCCGGAGCAGAAATTCCGGTCCTAAACGTGACCGCCGGACAGTTCCGTAAAGCGGTGGAGCAAGGATGGGGAGACAGCGACTACACCGCAGTCCTCGGGTCCATCCTTGGGCGCCCGGCCCCTAGCGAGCGCCCCTAACAACGCGACACCCACCGCCCCGCCGCCATCGCCTACCGCCGGGTAAGCGCGCGTCTCCGCCGGCAGGTACCGAGCCCTATAGGCCCACGAGCTCAGCGGACGCTGGCGGCGATCCGGGCTCGACACCACGCGTTTCCAAGGACAAAGATCGACCAGGGCCTACAAGGAGCGAACGTGGCGACGATGTTTGTACAGCACAAGGTGAACGACTACGCCGAATGGCGAAAGGTCTACGACTCCGTCGGCGAAATGCAGAAGGCAGGCGGTGTCACCGAGGCGGCGGTTTACCGGTCGGTGGAGGATCCCAACTCGATCCTCGTGATGCATCGCTTCAATAGCGCCGACCAAGCGCAAGCCTTTACGCAGAATCCTGACCTGCGAGAAGCGATGGGCAAGGGCGGCGTCATCGAGTCGAGCCTGCGCATCGAGGTCTACGAGGAGGCATAGCCGAGAGGCGGCAGCCTGCGAACAGCCACATCACTACGACCTGTCGAGCGCAGCGGACCATCCCTGATCGGTTAGAGGTGTACCGGGATCAGACCGTCGCTCTAGCGTCTCACCACCCAGCTCCATCTCCGTGTAGGGACCGGCGAGGAGTCCGAGCCGCATTCGCCGCGGGAGATGGGCCTGCACTCGGGCCGGGACCGTCGATCGCCAGCGATACGACTCGAGCACCACGATCGCACGGTCGGTCACCACCGCGATCCGGTAGCGGTAGGTGAGGGCCAGGAACACCGGCGCCCACAGCGACACGAGGCTCCACAACATGACCCGCCGTGCGCGAGGCGCCGGATTGGGGTCCTTGCCCTTCTAAGCCATGAAAACGGCCTGGATCGTCTCGCCCGGCTCCAAGAACGGCGCAGCCCGCGTACGAAGCCGATCGTGCAGCGCCGCCGATCCCTCACCAAGACTCCGGCTGGCAGCGCGGCACATTACCGATGAACTATTGATGCTGAGCGCCGACGCCAGTCGGTCGGGGAGACTGGCCTCACTCGCTGCTTGAACTGTTAGTCGGGCCGCCGAACGCCATCATCGTCGTAGAGACGTTCCTGGCGCCGTCGCAGCGGGCCGTGGGGGTTCCACTGGTAGAGGGTGACGCCCACGAGTACGACGGCTCCGAAAGCCGCCGGCCGCCCGTCTCGAAAGATGATGAACCCCCACAACCCCATCAGGCCGCCACTCCCGAGTGCCGTCAGCACGAAATGGCGACGAGCGAACCGAGCCCGCCCGGACTCGCGCTGTGGCAGTTTCCAGTCTGGCGTGACCATGTTTGCTAGCGACGCTAGTAAACCTCGTCGTTGCCGACCATGGACGAGTCGGAGCAGGATCACAATGAGGCGCCGCCCTCCCGCCTTCCCCCGATCGCCGGGCGGGTGGCAGGGCGCCGCCGGCCGTGCTCATACGCTTTGGAGATCGTGAGTCACGAGGCCCCTTCCCTCTCTGGGTTCGTTGTTCGCCGCCGCCGGCGTGTGGTCGACCGTCTGCCGGCCAGCGTGGGTGCCGTCGTTCGGAACCTGGGCGGCGTCCGGCATTGGCCGCGCAACATCGCATCCCGGGGTGGCCGGTCCCTCGGGCGGCGCAACCGCGCCTAACCCGCGGCCGCAGAGCAGGCGACGGCGCCTCCGACCGCCGGCGCGGCGACAGTTCGGCAGACTGGCGGTGTGGCCCGATCGGATCTCGACAGCACCGCCCTGTGGTGGCGTGGAGCTGCTCGTGCCTTACGAGTCCGGCGCTTCCGGCGTGCTTGCCTGCTCGCCGCGGCTGCAGTTCTCCTGCTCGTCGTAGTGGCCGGAGACGTCGGGGCTCGGTGAGCGGTGGACCGCCGACGTTCTGCCCTTCTTGCCATCGGCCTCGTCGTCTTCGGGGGCCTGATGGCGTGGACGTTCGTATCGCCACCTTCGCATGACGAGAATTGGGCGCGCCTGGCAATCCTCATCGCCGCGACCGCGACGTTGAGCCGTCCGTGGGTCCAGGACTGGTGGGACCGGCCGTCCTAGTGCCCATCGCCTGACCGCGGAGCGCGTCCCATCACCGACCTGCCCCAGATCGCCGGAAGTGGGTTGTGCGCCGGGCCTCGGGCGGGGATGATCCTGGCGACAGGAGGCACCTATGGGAGCTGAGACCGAGGAACTCATTACGGCGGAGAGCGAGCTCTCAGAGTTGCTCGGATCTCCGCATGCGCGAGTTCTCGCGAAGGAGCGTCAGCGGCTGGATGTGCTTGACCGCGACTGGCTGGCGCAGTCGCCGTTCTGCCTCGTCGCAACCAGCGCCGCCGACGGCACCTGTGATGTCTCACCCAAGGGTGACCCGCCCGGGTTCACCCTCGTTCTCGACGACCAGACCATCGCCTTGCCCGAACGGCCCGGCAACCGACGCGCTGACGGCTTCCGGAACATCCTCAGCAACCCACATGTCGGACTGATCTATCTGATTCCTGGCCGAGGAGACACGCTTCGGATCAACGGCCGCGCCCGACTCGTAAAGAACGCATCATTCTTCGACCAAATGGTGGTGCAGGGCCACCGCCCCGCCGCCGCGTTGGTAGTCGCCATCGAACAGGTCTTCTTCCACTGCTCGAAGGCCTTCCTCCGCTCATCGCTGTGGGACTCAGACACCTGGCGGCCCACCGCCGTCGCGTCACGGGCCGAGATTTCCCACCGTCTCGAACGGCCCGAAGAGTCTCTCGCCGACCTGCAGGAGTACTACGGGCCCAGATACGCCGACGGCCTCTACCGCCAGCCCTGACCGCCGCGTCCATCTCGCGATGCGCGGCTGACCTCGAAGGCACGTCATGATCGGCCGGTGAGCGCCCCGGAGCCGCATCCGACGCCGACCGCCGGCTGGTCCGACGCCACCCAGGTCGCGTGGTACACCGAGCGCATCGGGAAGCTCGAGGCCCGTCAAGCCGGAGAGCGCTCCCTCGTCGAGCACCTACCACCACAGCCAGAACGCATCCTCGACCTCGGCTGCGGCGACGGACGACTTACTGCACTCGCCATCGAAGCTCGCCCATCGATCCAACAGGCCATCACTGTCGACATCTCACCACCGATGATGGCCCTCGCGCGGGCTCGCTTCGCCAGCGACAGCCGGGTCGAAGTCCGCGCCCACGACCTCAACACGCCGATCACCGACCTGGGCGCCTTCGACCTCATCGTCTCCGGCTTCGCCATCCACCACCTCGAAGACGACCGCAAGAAAGCCCTGTTCGCCGAGATCGCCAACCAACTCAACCGCGGAGGACTGTTCGCCAACCTCGAAGTCGTCCGCTCCGCCACCCCTCGCCGCCATGCCGAGTTCCTCGCCGCCATCGGCCGCACCACCGACGACCCAGAAGACCGACTAGCAACAATCCACGACCAACTCGGCTGGATGCGCGCCGCCCGTCTCACCGAAGTCGACTGCCTCTGGCGCTGGCGTGGCTTCGCCCTCCTCCTAGGAGAATCAGCGGCACCCGCCATCCCCTAACGACCAGCGCGGCGCTGCACCCCACCGGCCCCGATCGCCGGGACCGAGTCGGACACTCTTCGTCTCGACGCCTCGTGGCTTTCGCTAGCGACTGTCGATCATCGCGGCCGCCGCGGCCATCCAGCTGGGGAGTTCGATGAACACCTGGTCGGGCAAGGTCGTCCCGAGGACCGCCAGGCGCTCTCGCGTGGAGGAGGCGAGGCGCCCGAGGAAGCGTGTGGAGTCGCCGGCAGCAAGAAGTTCCAATAGTTCCGCGGTGGGGAAGCCGAAGGCCGCACAGACCGACTGAGCTTGCTCGCTGCTCTTCGGATCGTGCAGAACATCGACGCCGAGGCGGGCTGCGACTAGCGGTGCTGCCGCCAGAAAGCCTGCGACAGCCACAGTGGCTCGGTGATCTTCCGTGGTGAGTTCTGCACCTTCGTCGGTCAAGAAGCTGGACAGCGCAGCGCCGAAGGCCAGGCATAGGTCTACAGCTTCCCGCTCCTCGCCCTCGTAGCCGAGCGCATCTCCGGTGAGCGTGACGATTGGAGGCAGCCTCGATCCCGAGGGACCGGCGGGCTCCGGCGAGTTCGGCGGAGCGATCGTTCCGTTGGCGATGATGTCTGACATGAAGCCGTTAGCTGCGGCGAGGGCACCTAGGACGGCGGACGACGCCTGGATTCCGTCGCCGATCTTGCGCAGCCCAGCTGCGCGGCATGTCTCGGAGATCAGGCGTGAGAGCTTGAAGACCGCGGCAGTGCGATCAGAGCGGTCCGCATCCAGCATCTCGGTCGCGTTGGCGCTGTAGCTGCCAAGTGCACCGCGGATGCGGTCGCGGATCTCTGGCACCTCGAACACCGTTGTCCCAAATCTCGCGGCGACCTCCGGCAACAGGTACGCGTAGTACAGGGCTCGAACCTCGTTAACCCACGGCTGGGCCCTCCGGAACCGGGTGCCCGGCGCGATTTGCGCGAAGAAGTTTCCGCCCTGCACGCCGTAGAACACGGCGACATCGGCGATCCACCGCTCCATCTCTTCAAGACCGAGTGCGGCTCCACGAAGGCCGGTCAGCTCCGAGCAGAAGGCGTCGAGGACAGCATCATCCGCCATGCAGAAAGGATGTCAGAAGGGACCCGCTCAGGCGCGCTGATCGGTGGCGCGGGACTCTCCCGCGAGACGGGCAATCCGCACCGAAGGCTCCGGCCCATGAGGCATGACCGTCTCCTATCCACGCGCACTGATCCGTAGCCCGTCCGCCACTAATCGCCGGTCGGATACCTCTTCTACCGGGGCGATCCTCCACAAGATCTACCGATCGTGGGAGTGTTGAGCCGGTGACGGACGACGTGGACGCCACTCTCGACGCCGGCGAGGGGCCGGACCCTTCCATGGACGCGTTCTCTCGGCTGGTGCGGATCGGGGGAGGCGTGATGTTCCGCGTTGAGATCGGGTGTGACTCCCCGTTCCAGACCGTGGACGGCGGCGGTCTCGACTATTCGATCTTTGGTCAGCGGATCACGCCGGACCCTAGGGATCGACTCATTGGCTGGTGCCGGGCGTTCTGGGACGTGGTGGACATGGAAAGCACCGAGGCTGCGGGTCATCTGGCCGAAGGGCGCAGCATCTTCCAAGAGGCGGGCCAGGCGCTCGGCGACCGCTACGACCTGTACTGGGGGAACGAGAACGACCAGTGGGGTGACGAGTAGGCGCCGCCCGTGGCGCGCCACCCACGCATCCTCCTGCAGATCCTGGACCCCTGCTCGCGATTGTGCCCCCCAACAAGTAGCCGAGAGGGCTTCACGCGGGCAACCGCGTTGTCTACGGTCGTCGACGTGGCTGCCGGCGCGCGTGGGTGCGTGAGCGCACAGGGGACAGCCTCGGTCGCCATGCCAATTAGGCATGATCGTCTCAGCGTCTTCGTTGTCGCAATGATGATCACAGCCATCGTCACAGGATGCGGTTCCGGCGAGATCAGCGCGCGCGGTCCCGGTGGGTCCACGGGCACGACTGACCCTTTCGCGTCAGCCATCAGGAAGCTCGATGCGGTCCGCGCCCTGGACTACCAGCCCGTGTTGGAGGGTGACCTCGGGAATGGGGCGCGCTGGTCTCTGCGCAGCGCCCCTTTCGTTGACGGCGAGAGGCATGAGGTTTGCTACGAGGTCCTCTTCAGCGGCTCCTCACCGCGCACAGCGGCGGATGACTTCCTAAACCCAGACCCGGGATGCCTTGCTGAGATGGGCGATTCGGATGAGGCCCTGCGGGTTGCTCTCTCGGTCCAGTCGCCGCACGAAGAGGTTCAGGTCATCGCCGGGATAGCTGAGGATCCCTCCTTCGGGTCTGGCTCAGACGTCCTCTCGACCCAGACGCGCGGCCAGACGTTCGCCCTCGTTGTTCGTCGACAAGCCGTCGCCGACACGCTCGAAATCGAAGCGATCATCGGCAGCCGCTCGTACAGGTGCTCCTTCGCCATGACACCGACCCTTTCGCCATGTCGAGCAGACACGCGCCCAGGGAAGTTTCGTCCCCTATCCACGGCAGGCACGGGCACCGCGACCCGTCCCTGATCGCCGGACCTGCCAGGACTATTCACGCTGGGCTGGTGCAGGCTCGCGCCGTGTCATCGCCAAAGCTGCGGCCAACGGGTCCTGAGTCCATCGCTGACGTCGTGGCGGATCCGTGGTCTAGCCGCGTGGGCACGTTCATCGATCTCAGGCGCACTCTCTCCCGCTGGGCCACCGGCGCTGCGAGGGATGTCTGGCGGTCCAATGTCGCCGCCGTCGATCCATACCCAGTCGTCCGTCCTGCCGTACACCGCGAAGCGCGCGCCGCATTCCGGGCACCGGACGACCGCCTCTCCCTCCCATTCCCGCGGCAGGAGGAGCACGCCGCAGTAGCAGCGCAGGTCTTCCCGGAAGAGGATGTTCGACTCTAACTCTGCGCGAAACCACGGGATGAACTCCCGCCACCCGATGCCCTCATCGACCTTGGCTAGGACGAGTCGACGCGCCGCTGGCGGCAACTCGAAGAGGTCGTGGCTGACTGCCTTCCGCGTGACTGGGGTGTCTCCCCGGGCTGCTACTGCCCGCGCTCGGGCATTCCGATACTCCTCGCTTTCGGCCGGACCAGGATCAGACGGAGGCAGCGGTACGTCCTCGATGATCCCCCGGCCGCGTCGTTGACGTGGCGTGGCATACGCGGCTGGTGGACGCACCAGCACATCAGAACGAACCGCTTGGGTCCTACTGCGGAGGATACGCATAATCCGAGGCGCGAACTCCGGCCCGTAGTCCTTGATGTCGAAACGGATGGATGGGAACTCATCCTTGACACCGACGTCGATGTAGTTGGGAAGTCCGTCATCCTCGTCTTCGGGATGCGGGATGTGGGCAATGTCATCGGCAATTCGCTGAACGATGTCCGACACCGCTGCGGCATCACGGGTCTCGAAGACCAGCACAGCTTGATCGCCCATACGCTCGATGTACTCCCGCAGACCGCGCTTCAGCGTCACGCCGCCGAACCCACGAACCCGAGCCCAGAGCCCATCGGGTCAATCTTGCCCGCCCGTCGTGGCAGACCTGCGGTCCGGAGGAGTGGTATTCGTACTCGCGCCTGTGGATCGTCCAGTAATGGCGTCTCCTAAGACCGCAACCGACGGCATAGCTGCGGCGCCACCTATCGCCGGGATTACCCGCTACGCGGGGGTGCTGTCACCGAGGAGGTACCGAGGGCCGGGGCCGTTGGTGGCGGCGGTGTCGTCGGGGTTGTGTAGGGCGCAGGTGTCGAGGGAGAGGCAGCCACAGCCGATGCAGCCGTCGAGGCGGTCGCGGAGTTGGGTGAGCGCATTGATGCGTTCGTCGAGAAGGGGCCGCCAGTTGGCGGCGACGGTGGTCCAGTCACGTCGACTGGGGGTGCGTCGGGATGGGAGCTGCTCGAGGGCGCGTGCGATCTGGTCGAGGGTGAGGCCGATGCGTTGGGCGGTGAGGATGAAGGAGACCCGACGGATGGTGTCGCGTCGGTAGCGGCGGTGGCCGGTGTCGGCCCGCTCGCTGGTGATGAGGCCCTTGTCTTCGTAGAAGCGGAGAGCAGAGGTGGCAACGCCGGTGCGACGTGCGACCTCGCCGATCGTGAGTCGCTTGGCGACGACGTTGGGGGAGAGGGCTCTTGACTTCAAGTTGACTTGAAGTCTTACGGTGCCGGCATGGATCTCGCAACTACCTCGTCGATCGGCTCGCTGGAGGACCTGCAACGCGACGGTCGGCTGACCGGGAAGCTCGGGGACCTTCCGGTTGTCGTGTTCTGGGATGGGCAACGACCGTGGGCGATTGAGGATCGTTGTCCGCATATGGGGTTTCCGTTGCATCGCGGGACTGTGCAGGACGGACTGTTGACCTGTCACTGGCATCACGCCCGGTTCGACCTGGCCTCGGGCTGCACGTTCGATCAGTGGGCCGATGACGCGGTGGCCTTCGACGTCATCGTCGATGGTGGCGAGGTTCGCGTGGGTGCCCGATCGGCCGGTTCGAGCGTCGAGCGGCTGGAGCGACGCCTGGTCGAGGGTCTTGAGGGCGGTCTGACCCTGGTGGTGGCGAAGGCCGTGCACGGCCTGTTGGCTCGAGAGGCTCTGCCGTCGCGGATCGTGGAGATCGGCATGCGGTTCGCGGCGGCGAACCGCGCCGAGGGATGGGGTCCCGGTATGACCGTCGCCCAAGTCGTCTTGAACCTGCTTCCCTACGTCCCCTTCGAGGAACACGGCCGCGCCCTGACCCAAGGCTTGGCGTTCCTGGGGAGCGACAGTCAGGGCCACCGGCCACGTTTCCCGATCGCTGGTCTCGAGGGCGAGCCGGACGACGAGCAACTCGCCCGCTGGTATCGACGGTTCGTCGAGAACCGTCTCGGGCAGGCAGCGGAGCGAGTGGCTGCTACCGGAAGCCGGCTCCGCCCAGACGCGACCGAGCGGTGGATGTTCGCGGCGGCGACGGATCACGTGTTCCTCGACGGCGGCCACGTCATCGACTACCTCAACAAGGCCTGCGAAACAGCCGCGACCCTCGGTGGCGACACCGCGTCGGTGCTGTTCCCGACCGTTGTCGCCGGAATGGCGAGCGCGACCCGGCACGAAGAGGTGTCCGAATGGCGGGAACCGATCGATCTCATCCCTCTCATGGACGCCACCTACGCCGAGATCGCATCATCAATGAACGGTGCCGGAATCCCCGACACCGATCTGGGCGCAGTCGGTTGGTCGCTCCTCGCTGATGATCCCGCCGACGTATTCGCCGCGCTCGCCGACGCCGCCCGGCGAGGCGCTACCCCTGAACAGCTCGGCAGGGTGGTCGCCTACGCGGCGGCGCTGCGGCTTGCTCGTTTCCACGTGCAAAACGATGTCGGCGACTGGGACACCGTGCACCACACCTTCACCACCGCGAACGCCGTCCATCAAGCAATGGCCCGCCAGCCGACCGTGGAGCTCCTGCGCGGTGTCGTTCACGGCGCGGCACGGGTCTACCTCGACCGGTTCCTCAACATCCCAGCCGCCCGTATCCCCGATCCCGAGCCACACCACCTCGACGAGCTCGAGGAATGCTGGGACGGACGAGGCGGTGTCGACTCGGCAGGCCGGGTCGTCGCCGGCTACCTCGCCGCCGGGGGTGACGGCGACATCGTGATCGGCGAGCTATGCCGCGCCCTGTTCCGCGAGGACGCCGGCTTCCACTGGTTCCAGTCCGTCGACGCCGCCGCCGCCCAACACCGTGCCTGGCCGCCAGGATCACCCGAAGCCGCCCACATCCTCCTGGGCGCCACCCGCTGGCTCGCCGCCCACACGCCCACCGTCCGCCAAACCGACCAAGTCGTGACCATCACCCGCCGGCTCCTCCGCGGCGAACCCGTCTACGAAGAGAGCGTCAATCAATGACGGAGGACACGGTTCGATCGGCGCTGCACCTGACTCCCGACGGCGCCTCAGTCGACATCGACAGCGATCACTTCTGGAACCACCGAGCAGCCGACCTCACCGACGGCATCGTCATCTGCGAAGGACCCCAAACCGTCACATGGGACCGATGGGAACGCCACCCCGACGACGACGAGATTGCCGTCCTCCTATCGGGCGCCGTGGAAGTCGACCTCGACGACGGCCAACGCACATGGCGCGTCGGCCTCAAGGCCCACACACCCCAGATCATTCCGGCCGGCGCCTGGCACCGACTCCACATCCATGAGTCCGCACAGATGCTGTTCGCCACCCCCCGCCCATCAAGAACCCAACAGCGAGACGCCGCAAGCCGCACCGCCCCCTAACGACGGGGGCACGGCTCGAACGCCATGCCTCCGAACGCCGGTTGCAGGCGTACCGAGATCGGCCGATCGCCTTCCGAAGCCCCGGTCCAATCCGGACCGACTGCGGGTATCCTCGGACCATGCCAGCCGTGCAGTTCGAACGGGTCGAGGCTCTCGAACTGCTCGCGATGACTCTCGCCCACCTGAACGACGCGGAAGCCAGAGGCGAGATGTCCCCCCGGGTGCCGCTTCTCATGGCGATCCGCGACAAGCTCGCCCACGCCCTTCGGGAGGACACATGACCTACACGCCCGACCAGGTCGCATCGGCGGTCTCTGCCGCCGACAAGTACCGCGTCGGCGAGACAGGAGAGGTTGGAGCGGCGCTCGCCGTGGTTGGTCTCAGCGCGGAGCGAGCGGCGAAGGAGGCTCACATCCGTGACGACATGATCCGCGTTGCTCACCGCTCCGGAGCATCGCTCCGCCAACTCGCCGACGTCTCGGGACTCGACCGAAAGACGGTGACCGCCATCGTCGGGTCTGCGGTCTCGAAGGCCTGAGACGCCTGAAGAAGGCAGCGGTCGCCACCCCGTCAGACTGAATCCGCCGTCCCAATCTCCGCCACTCCCAACCGGCCAGAGCATCTCAGAACGCCAGCTTCGGGTTAGCGCCCAGCCAGGTTCCGTGCCGCCAGAACGCCGGCTACGCCGCTCAGGCCCCCGCGCCTCCAATCGCCGGTGAGGACGGGCACGCCAGTGAGATCAGCGAAACTACGTAGATGGCCGAGGAGCCGCGATACCGGCAGGCCGTCCGTGCAGTGATCTTGAGCCACGAGACGGATGTGCTCCTGGTGCGGTTCGACCTACCGGGCTGGGCTGGATGGGCGTTGCCGGGCGGTGGTGTCGAGCCGGGTGAGGATGACCTCACGGCGATCCGGCGTGAACTCGCGGAAGAGGTCGGTCTCTATGACCCGGAGCCTCAGGGTCCGATCTGGGAGCGGAAGCATCTGTTCGCTGACCCGATCAACTTCGACGGGCAAGCCGAGCGGATCTACCTCGTCAAGTGCGCGACATTTGATCCCACGCCGGCGTTCAGTTGGGACGAGCTCCGCGGCGAGGGCGTAGTCGAGGCCCGCTGGTGGACGCTCGACCAGCTCCGGACCGCCAAGGAAGCCTTCGCCCCGAGCGAGCTGCCTGCGCTACTGACCGCCCTGCAACGCGACGGCGCGCCGGAGACGGCACTGTCGATCGGATACTGAGCCCGCCGCGGGCCGAGCCCTGAAGGCGCGCCATCAAGACGCTCCTCGCGCGGTAGACCCGAAACCATGCCCGCAGACGACTACTGCTACGTGACAACCACCGGCCGACGCACCGGCCAACCTCACCGCATCGAAATCTGGTACGCGGCCGACGGTCCGCACCTCTACCTTCTATCCGGCGGCGGCCGCCGATCCGACTGGGTGAAGAACATCCTCAACGACCCCGCCGTCACCATCGAGATCGGGGACAAGACGTACCGCGGAGAAGCCCGAGTCATCGTCGAGGACGCCGAGGCGAACCGAGCCCGGACACTCGTCTACGAGAAGTACGCACCACGTTCTGGCGACGAGCTGTCCGCTTGGCGAGACAGCGCCCTGCCAATCGCCGTCAACGTCGATCCTTAGAACAGGCTCTTGGTGTATCCGCCGTCGAGTCGGATGACCTCGCCCGTGAGGAAGGCGGCTCGGTCGGAGCAGAGGAACGCGGCCAGCCATCCCATCTCGATCGGCTCGCCCCACCGCCCGACCGGGAGCATCTTCAGATACCACTCGGGTGTCTTGATGGTCGGGTTCGTTGCCTGGTAGGCGGCGGACAGCTCGCTGTTGAACGGTCCCGTGGCGATGGTGTTCGCCGTGATCCCGTACTGCCCGTACTCCTGGGACAGGATCCGCATCAGTGGCGTCACACCAATGCGGCCGGCGTCGGTCGCGGGCAGGGGGTCCTCCTGGTGCGGCGTCTTGAACGCGATGGTTCCGATGTTGAGGAGCCGCCCCCAACGATGGTCCTTCATCGCCGGCAGCAGGGCCCGCGCGAGCCGGACCTGGCTAAGGATGTGGTTCTCGAACATCCCGAGATAGTCGTCGTCGTCGCAGTTCTCG
Organism: Acidobacteriota bacterium; assembly: GCA_019510095.1. Taxonomy (GTDB): domain Bacteria; phylum Actinomycetota; class Acidimicrobiia; order Acidimicrobiales; family CADCSY01; genus JAEKLB01. The sequence continues at coordinate 43,878 of JAEKLB010000041.1, forward strand.
AACCCTCGCAAGTGGGTCGCCTCGCGGCGCTGGGGGCTCGGCGCGTTGACCACGAGGATGTCGGGGTCGCCGAAGGCCCGGCGGGCTCCGTCGATCAGGGTGTCGACGCCGGTCTGGCTGGTCACGTCGGCCACGACCCCAACGGCGACCCCTCCCGCGGCCGTGATGCCTTCGGCGGCAGCGCCCACAGCGTCGGGCTGGCGTCCGGACAGCGCCACCTTCACCCCCTCGGCGGCCAACGCTTCGGCGATGCCGCGCCCGCAGCCGCGGCTGCCCCCTGCCACGACGGCCACCCTTCCAGCGATCCCAAGATCCATCTCTCATCTCCTCCTCGTTGGCGATCGAGTCTGACGCGCTGGCCGTCGCCGGGGATGAGCAGCGGCCTACTCACTCCCAGGTCAAGGTGATCTCACGGGGATGGCTGGCGGGGCCGCCGTCCCTGGCGCTCACTACAGTCCGATCCCGTGGAAGCCGCCGTGAGGTTGTACGCCACTCCTGGTTGAGGGATCTGCCAGATGGTCAAGGAGTTCCTCGACCGACGAGCAGTGCCCGTGACGATCCTCGACGCCACTGAGGCGGCGAACACCGCGTTCCTGGTGCAGCTCGGGCGCCTCGCCGCGCCGGTGGTCATCGTCGGGGAGACGGTGGTCTCGGGCTACGACCCCGCGGCGCTGACCGAGGCCCTGCGCGGCGGTGGCTTCGCCGTCGACAGCGCCGGGGAGGCGGCTGCGCCGACGGCGATCGCCACGGTGGCGCTGCCACGCCCGCGCTCGACCCCGACGGTGTGGGTGGCCGGGTTCCTCGACAACGCCCTGGGTTCGTTGGACGCCGCGACCGGGATGGAGCTGCCCGCCGCCACGTCGACCGGGCCGGCTCGCATCCCCGTTGGACAGAAGCCGATGGGGCTCGCCCACGACCCCGCTACCGGGTGGATCTGGGTCAGCAACTACGAGGCCTCGACGGTCACTCGGATCGACGCCCACACCGGCGAGTACGTCGGTGGCTCCCTGGAAGCAGCGACTACCCCGACGGCAGCTGGTGCCGCCGACCTGCTGCTCGACGCTCGCCGCCGGCGCGTCCTCGTGTCGTGTTCGTCGTGCGACGAGCTCACCGTGCTCGACGCCGACACCGGGCGCCACGTCGGCGGGACGCTGTCCGGCTCCACCATCACGGTCGGCAACCAGCCGACGGCCATGGCACTCGACGACGACCTCGACCGCCTTTTCCTCCGGGCCGGTGCCGGGATCGTGACGCTTGACGCCGAGACGCTGCAACCACTCGGTGGCTCCCTCGAAGCGGCTGGCTCCTTGCCCACGAGGGGGCGGACCGTCGCGCTCGACCGGCGGCGGAAGCGGCTGTACACCCCCGTCGACGACCAGCACGTCGTCGTCCTCGACACCGCCGGGCCGGTCGGCGCAACGCGGGAGGCATCGGCGATGGTCGAGACGGCCCGCGTGCCGTTCATGATGGTGATCGACGAGCCCCGCGACCGGGTGATCGTCTCCTGCCTCGGCGACCGGGTCGTACAGGCCATCGACATGGCATCGAACACCGTCGTCGCGTCGGGCCCGATCGGCCGAGGAGCGCGTGGTCTGGCGCTGAGCCCGGACGGCGGCGCGCTGTTCGTCTCCTGCTTCGAGGACGACGCGGTCACCGTGCTCGACGCCGCCACCCTCACCACCCTGATGGGCCCGAGCGGCGCGCCCCGAGGACCCCGCGGCTGCCTCTACGTGCCGTGACGAGGCGTCGATGACCGAACCACCCCGTGTAGGTTGATCGGCCCTGACCCAGCATCGACGCCGACGGCCATCTGGTCACAACTTGGTCACGGCAGCGCGGCATGGCCACTGGTCGTCGCCACGGACATCGGCCGCCGGGGAGTTCGAATCCCAGGGATGCACCACCTCTGACCGGAACGAGTGATCGAGGAGTAGGCCGTGAGGCTGGACTTGACCGAGGACCAGGAGTTCTTCCGGGCGACAACCCGGAAGTTCCTGGAGTCCGAGGTGCCGTTGGCGACCGTGCGGTCGCTGTACGACACCGTCGACGGCTTCGACCGGACCTGGTGGCAGCAGGCTGCCGAGCTCGGCTGGACATCCCTGTTCGTACCGGAGTCCCTGGGTGGCGGAAGCCTGTCGGGCGCGCCGGCCACCGACGCGGTGATCGTGGCCGAGGAGATGGGCCGACTGGTGTCGCCCGGCCCGTTCCTCGCGGTCAACGTGGTCGCCGCCGCCCTCGCCTGGTTCGGCTCCGACGCGCAGCAGGCCCAGGTGCTCGCCGGCGTCCTGTCCGGTGAGTCCATCGCCACGTGGGCGTTCGCCGAGCTCGACGGCCGTTGGGACGCGGCCTCGGTCGTCACCACTGCGGGGCTGGACGGCGACAGTGTCGTGCTCGACGGTGTGAAGGCCTACGTCGAAGCGGCGGGCGTTGCCGACTGGTTCCTGGTGACGGCTCGCACCGGCGAGGGACTCACCCAGGTGTTGGTGCCGGCCGACGCGCCCGGCGTCACGGTCACGAGGGGCCGGAGCATCGACATGACCAGGCGGTTCGGCAAGGTGGCGCTGTCTCAGGTAAGGCTGCCGGCGAGTGCGATCGTTGGCAAGGCGGGCACCGCGGGCCCGGCCGTCGAGCGCCAGTTGCACCTGGCGCTCGCACTCCAGTCCGCCGAGATGGTCGGCGTCGCCGAACGGACGCTCGAGTTCACGCTCGAGTACGGCCGTGAGCGCTTCGCCTTCGGCCGGCCGATCGTGTCGTACCAGGCGCTGAAGCACCGGATCGCCGACATGGCGGTGACCATCGAGGGGTCGAAGGCCGTCACCGACGCGCTGGCGACCGCCATCGACACCGACGACCCGAAGGTGGCGCTCCTCGCGAGCGTCGCCAAGGCCTACGTCGGCGAGCACTGCCTCGACATCGTGGACGACTGCGTACAGATCACCGGCGGCATCGGTGTCACGTGGGAGCACGACGTCCACCTCTACAACCGGCGCGCCGCGGTCGACCGCGCCATGTACGGCAGTCCCGAAGAGCACAAGGCGTTGCTCGCGACGAACACAGAGGGAGCAGCCTGATGACCGGCACCACCGACATCGAGTCAGTCGAGACCTTCCGGGCGCGGTCCAAGGCGTGGATCGAGGCCAACCTCCCGCTGTTGTCAGAGCCGTGGGTGGAGACCCGCGAGCTCCAGCGTCTCCTCTTCGACAATGGTTATGCGGGCATCTCCTACCCGAAGGAGTACGGGGGCGCCGGCCTCACGATCGAGCACCAGAAGGCCTTCTACGACATCGTCGCCGAGCAGGATCGCCAGGTGCCGTCCGAGCTGATGGTGTCCATCGGCATCATCGGCCCAACCATCCTCGACAACGGGTCCCAGGAGCTCAAGCAGCGGTTCCTGCCGCCGCTGCTGCGCGGCGACGAGGTCTGGATGCAGCTGCTGTCGGAGCCCCGGGGCGGGTCCGACATGGCCGGGACCACCTGCCGGCTCAAGCGCGACGGCGACACCTATTTCCTCAACGGATCCAAGATGTGGTCGAGCGGCGCCTACCACGCCGACTACGGGCTCTGCCTCTGCCGCAGTGACTGGGATGCTCCCAAGCACCGCGGCCTGTCAACTATCGCTGTGCCGCTCCAGGGGAACCCGCCCGGGCTCACCATCGAGCGGACCAGGGCGGTCTCCGGAGAAGCCGGGCACTTCTGCGAGGAGTTCTTCGACGACATGCCGCTGCCGGCGGACAACCTGATCGGCGAGGAGAACGCTGGTTGGAGCGTCGCCCAGAGCCTCCTCTTCCACGAGCGCAACGCGGTCGGCGGCATCGGCATGGGGTATCTCGGCGGGTGGCGCCGAGGTGGCGGAGCAGGCGCCTTCACCGGCATCGACGTCGGCCCCCTTCGCGAGGCGGCCGAGCGACGCGGCGTCGGTGGCGCGGTCGGCACGATGATCGCCGACGCAGTGATCTCATCGGTTGTCGACCCGCTCACGTCCGACCGGATCACGCTTGGGCTGCAGCTTGGCACCCACAAGGGTCATCGGGGCTCGCTGTCCAAGCTTCAGAGCTCGCTCAGCCTCCATGGGGTGGCGCGGGCGGCGCTGGCGATCGAGGGCGCCGCGGCGCTCGTCTGGGATGGCGACGACGTTCAGCTCGACAACGCCGGGACCAGCTGGCTCGCCGCGCGCGGCTCCACGATCGCCGGCGGCACGAGCGAGATGCAGCGCAACACCATCAGCGAGCGGCTGCTGGGCCTCCCGAGGGAGCCGGCGTTCGATCGCGACATCCCGTTCAACGAGGTGCTCAGGAACCTCGGCAAGTTCTAGGGCGGTCAGGCCGGATAGGCAGTGACCTCGGTTGCCTTGACGGCGGCCCAGACCTCGTCGCCAGGCCGGATGCCGAGGGCGGCGAGCGCCGCCGGAGTGATCTCGGCAACGAGATGAGGGGGGCCATCGAGGGTCACGTGGACCCGATTGGCCCGATGGTCGATGCCAGCCACCCTGCACGCCCAGGTGTTGCGGGCGCTGCCGTCCGGGCGCTGCCGGTGCAGGGCCACCGCGGCCGGGGCGATGGCGGCGTGGGCGGCGCCCGGCGGTAGGTCGGCGTGGGTGACGACCGTGACCCCGTCGGGCGTCGTGAGCACGGTCCCGTCGAGCCGACCGGTGAGGAAGTTGATGCCGACGAGGTCGGCCGCGTACCGGGACCCGGGATGCGCCGTGACCTCGCCGAGCGTGCCGGCCTGGGTGATCCTGCCCTCTTCGAGGATCACCACTCGGTCGGCCAGGACGTAGGCGTCGATCGGGTCGTGCGTGACGAGCAGGCGGATGCCGTCGAAGCCGGCAAGGTGGCGGCGCAGGTCGCGGCGGACCTCGGCCCGGGTGCCGGCATCGAGGGCGGCAAGGGGCTCGTCGAGCAGCAGGAGATGGGGCTCCGTGGCCAGCGCCCGGGCGAGAGCGACGCGCTGGGCTTGGCCGCCTGACAGGGCGTCCGGGCGGTGCCCTGCGTGGTCGCTGAGGCCGACCCGCTCGAGCCAGTCACGAGCCAGCCGGCGAGCATCGATCTTGCCCATCCCTCGTGCCCGGAGCCCGAACGCCACGTTGTCCAGCGCATCGAGGTGGCCGAACAGGAGGTAGTCCTGGAAGACCATGCCGATCGGGCGGCGCTCGGGCGGCACGAAGATGTCCGCCGACGGGTCGTCGAAGACGACCTTCTCTTCCGCGCCGAGAGCGATGCGCCCGTCGTCGAGGGCGAGGAGCCCGGCCAACAGGCGCAGCACCGTCGTCTTCCCGGCCCCGTTGGGACCGAGAAGGGCGACGACCTCCCCCGGAGCGATCTCGAG